>DATHDZ010000075.1:0-3565 GCA_035318785.1 Micropepsaceae bacterium | reverse complement strand
CATCTCATCGATGGCAACGCCCATGATGCTGCGGCGCCAGCGCGCCACCGCCGCGGCTTCGGCCGCCGACAAGCCCTCCGCTTCGCCATCGCGCAGCGTAAAGGCCGCATAGAGATAGGTGCACATCAAATTGTGCTCGAGCTCCGCGGCTTCGTAGAGCGCATGAAGCAATTGCTCGCGACTGGGCGAGGGGAAACTTGCGTTCATCCGTGAGGCTCCGTCGCGGCCTTACCAACTTAAGGCGGACGGCAGGATTTTCAACCGAGCGCCGTTGTGCGGCGGATTAGATCTCGGTCTGGGAACCCAGCTCGACCACGCGGCCCGGCGGCAGGCGGTAGAACTGTGCCGCTTCCAGGGCCGAAGCGTAGAGCTTGATGAACAGCAGGGTCTGCCATTTGGCGAGGGCGGAGATCCGCGCTGGAATCAGCGTCTCGCGGCGCACAAAGAATGTCGTCGCGTCGAGATCGATCGCGAGCCCATAGGCACGCGCGCCCTCCAGCGCGGCGGGCACGTCTGGCGTCTGGAAGAAGCCGAAATGCATTTCCACCGTATAGAAGCCCTTGCCGAGCTTGTTGACGGTGAGGCGTTTATCAGGGGACACGAAGGGCACGTCTTGCACATCGACGCGCAGGAAGATCACGCGCTCATGCAGGACCTTGTTGTGCTTGAGATTGTGCAGCAGCGAGCCCGGCACTTCGTCCAGTCTGGGTGAGGTGAAGACCGCGGTGCCGGCAACGCGGATCGGCGTCTTGTCAGCGCGTTCCAGGAAGATGTCGGTGGAGATGCCGCTGCCATAGGCTTTCTCCATCAGCACACGCTTGCCTGCGCGCCAGGTTTCCATGACCACGAAGACGGCCGCGGCGATGGCAAGCGGGAGCCAGGCGCCTTCGAACAGTTTCAACGACACCGCACCGAGGAAGGTGAGATCGGTCAGGATGAAGGTACCGAACGCGATTCCAATCCAGATCGGCTTCCAATGCCATTGGCGTTTCACCACGATCAATCCGAGGAAGGTCGTGATCGCCATCATGCCGGTGACGGCCATGCCATAGGCCGCGGCAAGCGCATCCGCATTCTTGTAGATCAGCACGATGGCGACGACGCCGATCAGCATCAGCGTGTTGGCGCGCGGCAGATAGATCTGTCCGTAATCGGTGGCGGAGGTGTGCCGGATTTCCATGCGCGGCAATTGCCCAAGCTGGACCGATTGGCGCGTGATCGAGAACACGCCCGAGATCACCGCCTGACTCGCGATGATGGTGGCCACCGTCGCCAAGGCGACCAGCGGATAATGGAATCCCTCGGGCGCGAGTCCGTAGAACGGGCTTACCAGGGCAGCGGGATCGCGCAGCAGCAAGGCGCCTTGACCGAGGTAATTGAGGATGAGCGCCGGAAACGCTACGCAAAGCCAGCCGAGGCGGATCGCCGTTCGGCCGAAATGGCCCATATCGGCGTAAAGCGTTTCCACGCCGGTGACGGTCAGCACGACCGAGCCGAGCGCGACGAAGGCGACCCAGGGCTCGACGACGAACAGGCGAATTCCCTGCCAGGGATTCATGGCCAACAGGATTTCCGGCGTTATCCCTATAGAACGCACGCCAAGCACGGCGATCACTACGAACCACAGGATTAGGATCGGTCCAAACAGCTTGCCCAGCCGTCCGGTACCGCGGTTCTGGATCAGGAAAAGTCCAAACAGAATGATCAGGGTGACGGGAAGCACCAGTGGGGCCAATTCCGGTTCTTCGAGTTTGATGCCTTCGACCGCGGAAAGAACCGAAATCGCCGGCGTCAGCATGCCATCGCCGAAAAAGAGCGCGAGTCCGAGCACGCCGGCGACACCAATGGTGGTCTTCATGCGTCGGGACAGGCCGCCGCACCGGTGCGCCTGCGCAGCCAGGGCGATGACGCCGCCTTCGCCCTTGTTATCGGCGCGAAGGATGAAGACGATGTATTTGATGGTGACGATGATGATCAGCG
This sequence comes from Micropepsaceae bacterium, assembly GCA_035318785.1. GTDB lineage: Bacteria > Pseudomonadota > Alphaproteobacteria > Micropepsales > Micropepsaceae > CAIYRG01. The sequence goes on along the minus strand of DATHDZ010000075.1, from coordinate 1,585 downwards.
ACCACAGGATGAGGGAGATCGCACCCATCACGGCATCACGCGTCGCGAAGCCGCCGCCCGTCGCCAACACCGATTGGCGGACCGCATAGAGCGGACTGGTGCCGATGTCGCCGTAAACGACGCCCAAGGCCCCAAGCGTGAGCCACAATTGCCGGCGCCGCCATATTGCGCCGGTGACGACCGACGCAACGCCATGGCCGCGAGCGGCCTCGGTCCTGGACATCTGGTTCACGGGAGAATGCGCTCGCGGATCATCGATACCGGCTGTCGGCCCGAACGGGCTCATGGGTGAGGAACGCTTCTACAACGTTCCGCCTTTCGGGATGGTTGCTTGCCCGATAAGGGGGCGGAAAATACGCTTGCTCTCCGGCCCCAGCAAGTCCCGAGCTTGAATCATCTAAGGCCATGATATTGCAGTTGAATCCACGAAAAACAAGGCCCCCCGCGTCGTTACGTCCCGTTTAATCAAGCCTCCCTCTGTAGCGCAGCAAGGCGACCGACCCGACCACGAACAGAAAGATCAACAGCGGCCAGACATTGGGCCAGATTTCGACCCAGCCATTTCCCTTGAGCAGAATCCCTCGCACGACGCGCAAGAAATAGGTTGCCGGAAGCAATTCGCCAATCCATTGCGCCCAATTGGGCATTCCGCGAAACGGAAAGGCGAAACCCGACAGCAGGATCGACGGCAACAAGAAGAACACCGCTGTCTGCATCGCCTGAAGCTGGGTGGTGGCAATCGTGGAAAAGGTGAATCCGAGCGCCAGATTGGCGGCGATGAAGAGTCCCGACACCGCAACCAGAAGGTAAAGCGAGCCGATCATCGGGACATGGAAGAGATATCGCGCGCCCAGCAGGATGAGCGATAACTGAACATAGCCCACCATGATGTAGGGAACGATTTTTCCGAGCATCACCTCGAAACGGCGCGTCGGCATGGCCAGCAGGTTTTCGAAAGTGCCCCGCTCGCGCTCGCGCGTCATCGCGACGGCCGTCACCATGACCATGGTCATGGTGAGAATGGTTGCGATCAGACCAGGCACGATATTGTACGCGGTGATGCCTTCGGGATTGTAGCGCCGTTGGATCACCGGGGTGAAAGCCGGCCGGTTCGCGCGATTCGCCAGGGGCCCGACAAGATCATCCTTGAGCGCGGACGTCGCTAGCTCCGATATGGTTGCCAGAGCGTTGGAAGCCGCCGAAGGATCGCTCGCATCGGCTTGGATCAGGAGTTGCGGGCTGAGTCCGCGGACCAGGTCGCGCGCGAAATTCACCGGAATGGTGACGACGAAAGAGACTTCGCCTTCGTCAAGCATGCGATCGCCCGCTTCCTGCGAAGGCGCCACCGCGACGAAATCGAAATATTGCGAGTTCTTGAGCGCCGCTTCGATCGAGCGGGCATAGATACTGTGGTCGGCAATATGTATTGCGGCAGGCAAATGCTTCGGGTCGGTGTTGATCGCGAAGCCGAACGCCAGCATTTGCAGCACGGGGACGCCGACCATCACCGCGAAGGTCCCGCGGTCGCGCCGCATCTGGATGAATTCCTTGATCAGGATGGCGAGGAGCCGTGCGAAGGAAAAGC
>DATHDZ010000074.1:0-4318 GCA_035318785.1 Micropepsaceae bacterium | reverse complement strand
TTTGATAGGTCTCGTGCACCACCATGCCTTGCGTGAACATGCCGGCGAATGGCTCGTCGATGCCGATATGACCGGTGGCCTTCATGGCGCGGGCGAAGAAGCGGCTGTACAACAGATGCAGGATCGCGTGCTCGACGCCGCCGATATATTGGTCGACCGGCATCATACGGTCGGCTACCGCCGGCGTGGTCGGCGCGTTCTCGTTCCACGGATCGGTGAAGCGGGCGAAGTACCAGGACGAATCGACAAATGTATCCATGGTGTCGGTTTCGCGCTGCGCCTTAGCCCCGCATTGCGGGCAGGTGACGTGCTTCCAGGTCGGATGATGGTCGAGCGCGTTGCCGGGCTTGTCGAACGTCACATCCTCCGGCAGCACCACCGGCAGATCCTTGTCGGGCACCGGGACGACACCGCATGTCGGGCAGTGGATCACCGGAATCGGGCAGCCCCAATAGCGCTGCCGCGAGATGCCCCAGTCGCGCAGGCGAAAATTCACCTGGCGCTCGCCGACGGGCATGTTGCTTCCTACCGCCTGCGCAGCGTTCTTTCCTCCCTCCTCCGCTTGCGCGGGAGAGTCGGTGAGGGGGCGCTTCGTTCCTTCCAGCCGTTTCGCGACTTCTTCTTTCGCCTGCTCGATGGTCATGCCGTCAAGGAAGCGCGAATTGATCATGCGGCCGTCGCCGTCGTAAGCGACGTCGGTGATGACGAACGACTTCGGGTCGACATCGGGCGGGCACACCACGGGTGTATTGCCGAGCCCGTATTTATTGACAAAATCGAGGTCGCGCTGGTCGTGCGCGGGGCAGCCGAAAATCGCGCCGGTGCCGTATTCCATCAGCACGAAGTTGGCGACGTAGACCGGCAGTTTCCAGTTCGGATCGAATGGATGGATCGCCTTGATGCCGGTATCGAACCCGAGCTTCTCGGCGGTATCGATGATTTCCTGCGCGGTGCCATGACGCTTCGCCTCCGCGATGAATTCCGCGAGCCTTGGATTTTTTGCAGCCGCCGCCTGCGCCAGCGGGTGATCCGGCGCGATCGCCATGAATTTTGCGCCGAACAGCGTGTCGTGCCGCGTCGTGAAAATCTTCAGCTCGCTCTCACCATTGGGCGCGGTTGCGGGATCGAGCGCGAAGCGGATCAGCAGGCCTTCGGAGCGCCCGATCCAGTTGCGCTGCATCAGGCGAACCTTGTCGGGCCAGCGGTCCAGCGTATCGAGCGCGTCCAGCAATTCCTGCGCATATTTGGTGATCTTGAAGACCCACTGATTCATCTCGCGCTGCTCGACGACAGCACCGGAGCGCCAGCCGCGGCCGTCGATCACCTGCTCGTTGGCGAGCACGGTCATGTCGACCGGATCCCAGTTGATCTTGCGCTTCTCGCGCTCGGCGAGCCCCGCGCGCAGAAAATCCAAAAACAACTTCTGCTGATGCTTGTAATAAGAGGGATCGCAGGTCGCGAATTCGCGTGTCCAATCGAGCGACAGCCCGATCGACTGCAGCTGCTTTTTCATCGCCGCGATATTGTCGTAGGTCCACGCCTTGGGCGCCACCTTGCGTTCGATCGCGGCATTTTCCGCCGGCAGCCCGAACGCGTCCCAGCCCATCGGGTGCAGCACGTTATAGCCTTTGGCGCGCATGAAGCGCGCCAGCACGTCGCCGAGCGTATAGTTGCGGACATGCCCGATATGGATGCGCCCGGACGGATAGGGGAACATCTCCAGCACGTAATATTTCGGTCGCGGGTCGTCGTTTTTGGAGGAGAAGATCGCCTTTTCGTCCCACTGGCGTTGCCAGCGCGGCTCGGTTTCGCGTGCATTGTAGCGTTCGGAGGTCATGGAATCGCTGGGATTTTCGTGGATTTACGGCCGGCTTTGGGACGCCGGACCACGCCATAAAAGCAGCCGGGGGTCAACGGAGGGGTTGGCTGCCGGATGCCGGGCCGGGGCAGCGGGCGATCCCGCATCGGTTCACATGAGAGCCGAATTTGCCGCAGATTCATCCGGTGTTAAGCCAGCAAGGCATATCAAGGGTTGTATTATTGCTTTGAGCCCCCCGTGCTGCTAAAGTCACCAACCGACAAAGGAGCCGATCATGCGTAAAGCCATTTTCGCGATCGCCATGGCGCTTGCCGTAGCCGGCGCCGGATTTGTTGCTGGATCGATGGTCGATCCCGAGCCGGCCGAGGCCGGATGCAGCTCAAGGTGCTGATGTAGCCGAATTTCAATTCGGGTTTGCTGCCGGGCAGGTTTGATTGAGCTTCGGTGCAGGAAAAGCCATATCCATCACATCGTAGGCCATGCCCAAGACTCTAATGGGTATGTATTGCTTCAGGTTTTGCAGCTCGCTGGTGGGCAGGTATTGTTTTTCGCGGATCGCGTTCTCGAAGCTGGCGTGGGCCGCGCTTTCCTGGCCGGTCGCGTATAATGCGATGGCGTACCGGAACAGCATTCCTTTGTCCGCTTCGGTTCGGGCCATATCCTTCTCATAGAGAGCCTTGGCTTCGGGCATCCGGTTGGCCTGCATCAGGATATAGGCTTGCGTATCGCGGAAATTCGCGAGCCAGCGGTCGTAGTCCCTGTCCTGGCTGCCCTTGTTTTTCAAATCCTCGATAATGCAGATGGCCTGGACGGCGGCGTTAAGCGCATCGCCGGGCTGCGAGCGGGAATCGCAGGGCGCGGGCTTCGGCGTCAAATCCTCTTGATCGATTCCCCAGGTCGCCACCGTCCAGGCCATCTGATTGAGCGCCAAGGCGCGGTCGAACGTGCCCGGTCTCGTTTCCGTGATGGGGATTTCGACGTCGGTATGGAAGCGTTCGGATTTCCGCAACGCCTGCCTCAATGCCCGGGCGTCCGCCGCATTTGTTGGCGGATAGACGGACGGACTTTGCGGGTCCGATTGATCCTCGCTTTGTGGCCGAAGAAGCTTCTTGAAGTCGCCCGAATTCCATCCCAGGGCGACCCACCATGCCGTCTTCCTGAGCCAGCCATAGGTGAGATCGTCCACGGTGGCCCCCCGGAAGGACGCGCCCAGCAAATCCGCGTTGCTGAAATTCACGTCGCAAAGCAACGTCCGATCGAACACGGCGCGATAGAGATCTGCCCCGGCGAACGAAGTAGTGATGATTTGCGCTTCCCTGAATTGGGCCAATTTGAGTTCGGCGCCGCTGAATTCATTCCACTTGACCTTCGTCCAGTCGGGCGGCGTGCCGCGAAACCAGCTTCCGATGTCATTCCATTTGAAGCCGCTGCCGTCGGCTTTTTTGGCCTCGGACTCGGCCTCGAGGTGGATCAGGCTTTGGTTGAAGGAAGCGGAGGGCAATTCTGCGTTCTGCAACCTGACCCTGCTGAATTCCACGCCCGAGAAATTCGGCGCATACAATCTCAGTCCCGGAAACGAAATGTTCGCCAATTTGGGCGTGCCGGAAAAATCGTAGGGCGGCGTCCATGGCTGGAAGGTTGCGAGCCACCACAGATTGTTCGTCTGTGTTTCGCTCAAGGTGGTTTCCTTGATCTGGCGGATCCAGGATTTGCTTGTCTCGGGCAGGGTATAAAATTGCCAATACAGAAAAATTCCAACGCCTCCAAGCGCCGCCGTCACGGCGATCGCAGCGTTACGCCTTCTTCTTCTTTGCGCGGCTTCGGCGGCCTTGCGCGCGGCTTCGGCTGCCTCGCTCGCCTCGATGAACTCCAGAAGGTCGGCGTCTTGCTGCGCGAAGGGCCGCGCCTCCTCCAGCGCCGTACCGGTCAGCAGGTAGCCCGGCTGCCTGCCCGCGTTCCGCCACTGCCGTGCCATGCCTGAAAGCCGGATCAGCACGCGCTGGTCCTCTTTTCGCTGCGCGCCCTGCGCGCCTTCATCGGCGGTCTGCTCGACGTCGGGCAGCGTCGATATGGCGGGTGGCGCCAATGTCAGGGGTATGAAATCCTGTTTTGCCGCATCCGGAAGACCGGCAAGTTCGGCGCACCAGTAGTCCAGAATGCCCTGCGCGGCTTTCCGCACGGTCGGCTCCATCAGGACGGCGCCGGTTTTCTGCGCCTTCGCCAGGAATTGACGAAGTTGATCGGCCGCGCCTGTCGTGCCGCCAGTCTGAACCGTCTCGGAAAATGACGCCCTCAAATCCAAATGCGCGGAGCGAAGTTCGGCAAAACTCGCGTATCGCGCATCATTGAGTGGCGGCGGGGCCGCCGCGGTCGCTGCAGCTTCCGGTTCGGCGGTCAAGGGGCCAGCTCCTTGAGAATTTCAGTCAGCGGCCCGTCGATCCTGCGCAGCGAGCCGCAGTCCAGCTTCAGCGTATTGTCGATGGCGAGAAATCGAAACCT
>DATHDZ010000073.1:0-3013 GCA_035318785.1 Micropepsaceae bacterium | reverse complement strand
TGATGTCGCGGACGCCGATGGGAAGACGCGCCTCAGGGCAACAGGAACGGTGACGCTATTCGATGGCTTCCTGAAGCTCTACCAAGAAGGCCGCGACGACGAAGCGGACGGCGAAGACGGCCGCCTGCCGAAAGTCGCAGCTGGCGAGGCGCTGAAACTTCTCGCCGCGCGCGACGCGCAGCATTTCACCGAGCCGCTGCCGCGTTATTCCGAAGCGAGTCTGGTGAAGAAGCTCGAGGAGCTCGGCATCGGCCGCCCATCGACCTATGCATCCATTCTTTCTGTGCTGCGCGACCGCGCCTATGTGCGCATGGATCGCGGCCGCTTCATACCGGAAGACAAGGGGCGCATCGTCACCGCGTTCCTCTCGAGCTTCTTCAAACGCTACGTGGAATATGATTTCACCGCCGACCTCGAAGAAAAGCTCGACGAAGTGTCGGCGGGCGAACTCTCATGGAAACAATTGCTGCGCGATTTCTGGACCAATTTCCACGCCGCAGCCGAGGAAACCAAAGGCCTGAAATTCGCCGATGTCATCACCGCGCTCGACGAGATTCTGGGCCCGCATATGTTTCCGGAGCGCGCCGACGGGGGCGATCCGCGCATCTGTCCGACGTGCGGCAATGGCCGACTCAATTTGAAGCTCGGAAAATTCGGAGCGTTCATCGGCTGTTCGAATTATCCCGAGTGCCGCTTCACGCGGCAGATGGGGCGCGGCGACGAAAATGGCGCCGCCGAGCCGCGCGCGCTCGGCATCGATCCGGCGAGCGGCCAGGAAGTCGCGCTCAAATCCGGACGCTTCGGTCCCTATGTCCAATTGGGCAATGGCGAGAAACCGCAACGCTCCAGCATTCCGAAGGGCTTCTCACCCGAGACGATGGATTTGGAGAAAGCGCTGCGGCTGTTGTCGCTGCCGCGCGAAGTCGGACTTCATCCCGAAACCGGCAAGCCCATCATGGCGGGCTTCGGCCGCTTCGGGCCGTATCTTTCCCATGACGGCTCCTACGCCTCGCTGGAAACGCCCGAAGACGTGTTCACCGTCGGCCTCAATCACGCCGTGACTCTTCTGGCAGAGCGCAAGGCCAAGGGCGGCCGCGGCCCGCGCGGCGGACAGGCGCTAAAGGAATTGGGCGCGCATCCGCAATCCGGTGCGCCTATCAAGGTGATGAAAGGACGCTATGGACCCTACGTCACCGACGGGTCTGTGAATGCGACTCTGCCGAGGGATTCCGATCCTATGTCCGTGACGGCCGAAGAAGCGGTCGAACTGCTTGCGGCGCGTGCGGAAAAAGGACCCGTGAAGAAAAAAGGCGGCCGCGCCAAGAAATCATCCAATGGCGAGAAAAAGGCACCGGCGAAGAAAGCGGCGAAAGCTGCCGCGAAAGAAAAAGCCCCCGCGGGGAGGGACGCGGGGGCCGCCACGACTGGATCGGCCGTAAAGCCAAAGCGCAAAGCCGCGGCAAAAAGCTGATCCCTACCCTCCCCTTGCTTGCCCGCCGGAGCCTTGGCGAAGGCGGGAGGGAGGGTCTTTCGCGAGCGGCCTGGGTTCGGACCAGACCGCGCCTTGCCTCGGCTGCGCTCTCAATTCACTGACACCGTGAGGTCGGTGTTCCAGGTGATGTCGACCCTGTCGCCCACCTTGATCTGATTGAAAACGGTTGGATCGACGACCCGCCGGCTGTATTTCCAGCCGTTCGGCCCTTCAAAAGAGATCGACGACGCGCCCCTGTCGATGCCGACAACACTCGCCGTCATCATCCGCACCATCCCCTGCGTGCCGCTGGCCACCCCCTTGTTGGCGTAGCTTGTGCCAGCGCTATCGACGGGTGCCTCGCCCGGCGGCTTCAGACGCACATTCACGTTGTTGTTGTACGTCGCCTTCACACTGTCCCCGACCTTGAGCTCGTTAAAGCGCGTGACGCTTTCTGGCACGTTGACGGCGACGAACTTGCCGTCAGCAGTCCTGATGTTCATGGCGCGTTTGTTTGAATCGATCGTCTCAATGGTGCCGGAAATGGTGGTGGTGTCGGTCGGGAGCTGCCTGCTCTGCGCCCAGCAGGGCGCGGCAAGCGCCAAGAGCAGTGCGGACGTGGTCAGCATCGTCGTTACTCGCTTCATGTTCCCTTCTCCTTTGGGTTGCTCGAATCTGGGCGGTCTCAGGTTGACGCTCGTGTCCGCTCCAGCCGGCGCCATGTTGCAGCGACGTCGATGAACGCAGCTATGGGACCTTAGTCGTACGGGTGGGCAGGAGTAGCAGGGAGCCGCCGGCTACGGTCGCTCGAAGACGCGGTCAAGCTCATTGCGGCGCGCGCGGAATCCGCGAAGGGATGATCGATCATCCCAACCCTCCCCTTGAGGAGTCGAAATAACTCTTCCACCCTCCCCTTGAGGGAGGGTGGAATCACATTCTTACTTCGCCAGAGGATCGGGGCGCATTTGGAAGTGCACGACTTTGGGGGTCTGCCCTTTGCCGCCTTCGATATGTGCGCTCGAGCTGCCGGCATAGGTCGCATAGAGACCTTTGCCCTTCCAGCCGCCCTTGGGATCATCGATCCGGCCATCCATGCCCTTGGAAAAGAATCCCATCGGATAGGGCACACGCATCGTCACCCATTTGCCGTCCACCAATGCGAACATCGCATCCGACAAATTCCCCGTGGCGATCGGAACGTTCTTGCCGAGGCCGAGCGTGTCGAACTGATCGACCCAATCGTAATAGGGAGATTCCGCACTGCCACCCTTCATGGCGACGCCCTTAAATTGCGGGCCGGGGATGGCGTAGAGCTTCCATCCTTCGGGACAGGCCTTGCCCGTCGCGGCCGCCGGTCCGTTGAGCGGCCCCTTGCACAGCTTACGATCGAAGCTCGCGAAATGTCCGCTCGCAAGCACCGCCCAGAGAACGCCGTCGGTCGTGATGTCCGCGCCGCGCGGCGAGAATCCCGAATCCGGATTTTTCGCGTCGTTCCAGGGAATTTCGTACATCTCGGTCAGCTTGGTCTTGGGATCGAAGCGG
>DATHDZ010000072.1:0-7088 GCA_035318785.1 Micropepsaceae bacterium | reverse complement strand
CCGGGCAAGCTGTATCATGTCCTCACCGGCCCCGCCGATTTGAAGGGTCCGCGTGCGCTGCATCCGATTTTCTTCGGCAGCTTCGACTGGCATTCCTGTGTTCATTCCTATTGGCTATTGGCGACGCTCTACCGTCTATATCCGGACCTTCCTGAGAGGAATGCGATCCGGGCTCTCCTCTCCGCATCATTCACAAAAGAAAAGATTGCTGGCGAGCGCGCCTATTTGAAGCGCGCCTCTGCGGGCGGATTCGAGCGTCCCTATGGCTGGGCCTGGCTCCTGATGCTGCAGGCGGAACTGCTCCGCCACGAGACGCCAGAAGGAAAACGCTGGGGTTCCGCCTTGCGGCCGCTGGCGGGCGATTTCGTCGCGCGTTTCAAAACCCATCTCGCCAAAGCCACCTATCCCAATCGCGCCGGCACCCATGGCAACACCGCTTTCGCGCTCGTGCTGGCGCAGGAATATGCCGCGACGGTGAAGGGCAAGAGATTGGCGGATGCGATCCGCGCCGCGGCGCGTGGCTGGTACGCGAAGGATGCGGACTGCCAGGCTTGGGAGCCCAGCGCCGAGGACTTCCTCTCGCCAGCCCTGATCGAAGCGGAATGCATGCGGCACGTGCTCCCTCGGGCGGCGTTTCGCGCCTGGTCTGGGCGTTTTCTGCCGAAAGCGGCGCAGCGTCGACCCGCGAGCTTGTTTGCGCCCGCCCATGTCAGCGACCGCAGCGACGGCAGGATCGTGCATCTCGACGGGTTGAATCTGAGCCGCGCCTGGTGCTGGCAGTCCATCGCGGACGGCCTGTCGCGGGACGATCCGGTTCGCGACGTGGCCGCGCGTACGGCGCAGCTTCATCTCTCGGCCAGTCTTCCCTTCATCGCCGGTAACTATATGGGCGAGCATTGGCTGGCGAGCTTTGCCCTGCTCGCATTGCGCCCGCCGCCCCCGTTTCACTGAGGGAAGCAAAGGTCTAAAGTCGCTTCGTTCTCAATCTTGAACGGAGCAACGATGCCCGAGCGTCTATCGCTCAACGTCAATGGCCAGACGCATGTGGTCGAGGTCGACGACCCGAACATGCCGCTGCTCTATGCGCTGCGCGACGAGTTGGGCCTCAACAATCCGCGTTTCGGCTGCGGCCTCGGCCAATGCGGGGCCTGTACCGTTCACATGGATGGTGTCGCGGCGCGTTCCTGCATGGTTCCCGTTGCGGCCGCGACAAAGGCCAACATCACCACGCTGGCCGGTCTCGGCACGCCGGAGAAACCGCATCCTTTGCAAACGGCTTGGCTGGAAGAGCAGGTCTCGCAATGCGCTTATTGCATCAATGGATGGATCATGACGGGCGCTGCACTCTTAAAGGAGAATCCCCATCCGAGTGATGACGACATCGAACGAGTCTTCGCGCCCCTGATCTGCCGCTGCGGCACGCATGGTGCGGCCCTGCGCGCCGTCAAGCGCGCTGCGAACGCGACCTAGGGACCGGCCATGTCCGCAGATCCCGTACACTCGTCGCTCTCGCTCAACCGGCGCGCCTTCCTGGCCGCGTCCGGCGCGCTCGTTGTCGGGCTTGCGAATCTGCCGCACGAGGCGGACGCAGCACCGGCTGCTTCCTCGATCAAACCTCCGCTGCGTGGCGATCAGCTCGACTCCTATATTGCGATTCAAGCGGACGGGAATGTCGAGGTGTTTTACGGCCGGATCGATGGCGGTCAGGGGCTGGAGACCTCCATCGCGCAAATGGTGGCGGAAGAGCTCGACGTGCCCTTCGACCGCGTCCACATGGTCATGAGCGACACCGCGCGCACCGTGAATATGGGCGGGGCGTCCGGCGCGCTGGGGATTTCGCGCAGCGGCATGCATCTGCGGAGCTGCGCGGCCGAAGCCCGGCGCCTGCTGATCGCCCTGGCGGAAAAGCCGCTCGCTCTGCCGGCCGCTTCCTTGACGGTCACTGACGGTGTCATTCACGCAGTCGACGATCCAACAAAGAAGATTTCCTACGCCGAACTCATCGGCGGCCGCTATTTTGACGCGCGTCTCGATTGGAACGGCAAATACGGCAATGAGCTCACCGTGTCGGGGCGCGCGAAAACCAAGGACCCAGCCACGTTTAAGGTCATCGGCACTTCGATCCGCCGCAAGGACCTCCCGCGCAAGGTTTTCGCGCAGCTGGACATGGTGGCCGATGTAAAACTCCCTGGGATGCTGCATGCCCGCATGATCCGCCCGAACATCGCGGGCGCCGTGCCGGTTGCCGTGGATGAGAACTCGATCGCGGAAATCCCCGGCGCGCAGGTGGTGTGGATCAAGAATCTTCTTGCGGTCGTCGCGCCGAAGGAATGGAACGCGGTCCGTGCCGCCCAGAGACTGAAGGTCACCTGGTCCGCATCACGTCCGAATTTCCCGGGGCACGAGAAACTGCACGAGCATATCCGCAAGGCGCCGATCATCAGACGCACGATCCAAGCGGAGAACGGCTCGCTGGAGCAAGGGCTGCAACAAGCGGTCCGCATTATCGAAGGCGAGTACGAATATCCCACGCAATCGCATGCCAGCACCGGGCCCGCTTGCGGACTCGCCGATGTGAGAGACGGCGAGGCGACGGTTTGGACCAGCACGCAGAAGCCCCATTACGCACGCGACGGCGTGGCCGACCTTCTCGGCTTGCCGCCCGACAAGGTGCGGGCGATCTGGATGTTCGGAACCGGCTCCTATGGCCGCAACGATCAGGGTGACGCGACGGCCGACGCGGCCGTGCTTTCGCAGCATCTGAAGAAGCCGGTGCGCGTGCAGTATATGCGCCACGAAGGTCTTGCCTGGGACCCCAAAGGCACGGCTTCCGTCAACCGCAGCCGTGCGGGGCTGGACGCGAATGGCAAGGTCATCGCGTATGAGAACATCAGCAAGGCGTTCTCGCGGCTCGACACGGCGACCAATGAAGGGCGCGCGGCGCACACGCTGGCAGGCCATCTGTTGGGCGTTCCGCTGGAGGCGGATCTATCGTTTGAAGTGCCGGTCGCGTCCTACACCTTCCCGCACAAGCGCCTTGGCTGGGAGATCATCCCGCCCTTGATGCAACGGGCATCACCGCTGCGCACCACGCATCTTCGCGATCCTTATGGGCCGCCCATTCTCTTCGGCAGCGAATCCTTCATGGATGAGGTGGCCGCAGCCACGAAGACCGATCCCGTCGAATTCCGCCTGCGCTATCTCACCCATCCACGCGACCGCGAGGCGGTGAAGACCGCTGCCGAAAGATATGGCTGGGTGCCAAGGCCCTCGCCGCGCAACGACCAAAGGGACGGCGACATCGTGGTCGGCCGCGGCATAGCCTATCGGCGTCATTTCGATACCTTCATTGGTCTGGTTGCCGAAGTGCGCGTGCACCGGAACACGGGTGTCATCGAGCCGCTGCGCTATGTCTGCGCCCATGATTGCGGGCTCATCGTGAACCCCGAAACCTTGCGCCACGTCATCGATCGGCAGCTGGTCTACGGCACCAGCCGCGCCTTGTTCGAGGAGGTGCGCTTCGACGAGAACATGGTGACAAGCGTCGACTGGTTGACCTATCCGGTTCTCCATATCGGTTCGATGCCGAAAGCGATCGAGATTCATCTGATCAATAGACCCGAAGCGGCGCCTTCGGGCGCTGCCGAGATGGCGCTGGGCTTGGTGCCTGCTGCGATCGGCAATGCGGTGTTCGATGCGACGGGTGTGCGTTTGCGCCGTGTCCCCTTCACCCCGGAGCGCGTTAAAAAGGCGCTGGCCTAATTCGTTTTAGCGGGATTGGTGCGCGGCGCCGCAATAGGGCGCGAGCGCGATGGCGATGTCGAGCAAGGTCTCGTCCGCCCCGGCCCAGCCGATCAGCGACAATCCGATAGGGCAGCCGTCCAGCGTGCCGATGGGAATGGTGATCTGCGGCAGGCCGCCTATTCCGGCGATCGATGTCAGTGCCATGGTCCGGCTGCGGAATGCATCGAGATCCTCAGGCGTCGCGTCAATCCTCGGCGCAATGCAGGGAACACTCGGCAGCGCAGCAATCGTTCCGGGTTGAATGCGTGCGCGGATTTGCGCGCGGGCGGTGGAAAAAATTTCTCGCGCCGCATTCGCCGCGGTTTGCGAAATCGTCGCGGCGTAGGCCATGCGTTCACGGATGCCGGGGCCGAGGCGCGGATGATGCGCTTCGATCCATCTGCCGTAGATGGCCCAGATCTCGCGCCCCTGAATCGTGCGAAAGCAATTGCGCCACTCATCGAAACCGTCGGGCGCGATGATCGCATCCTCCTGCGCCGGAAGTTCGGACGAGGCGCGTCCGAGAAATTCGCGCAATGCACCGGAGAACGGAGCGTCCGCCTGCTCGAACGCGTCGCGAAGCACAAGCAGATGGGAGATCGGCACATGCTGCCCGCCTATGGGTTCGAGCAGCACCGGGCCGAGTTTGCGCAAAATTCCCGCGCCGTGCGCAAACCATCCGACCGTATCGAAGGTCGGCGACATCGCCATCGCCCCGGTGGCATCGACGCGGCCATGGGTCGGCCGAATGCCGTATATGCCGCAAAGCCCGCCGGGGACGCGGATCGAGCCGCCCATGTCGCTGCCGAGTGCGATATCGCAAGCGCCCGCGGCGACCGCCGCGGCAGAGCCGCTTGACGAGCCGCCCGGCAGGCGTCCGGGCGCGCGCACATTCACCGGCGTGCCGTAATGCGCGTTAGCGCCGGTCAGGCTGAAGAAGAATTCGTCGCACACGGTCTTGCCGATGATATCGGCACCGGCCGTGAGCAGACGCTCGATCGCGGCAGCGTGTTGTTTGGCGGGCCGCTGATCTGCGAGCCAATCCGGACTGCCGCCGCCGGTGCGTTCGCCCACGATATCGTACATGTCCTTCACTGCGACGGTGAGCCCCGCGAGCGGTCCCGAACCATGTCCGCGAATGGTGGTAGCGATGTCGTGCGGGACGAACGCGCTGCTCTTACGGCCCAGATGAGAGGGAGGATTACGCAAGATCGATCGCGTGCCGTTTTAGATCCGCAAGCGAGCAGTGGCTCAACGCGTCTTGATGGGTCGCGCGCAAGACGACGCGCGGGGCCTTGCCTTCCTCCAGGGCTTCCTGCCAGCGCGGCGCGCACAGGCACCATCGGTCGCCAGGTTTCAAACCGGCGAATCCGTAAGCCGGCATGGGCGTCGAAAGATCATTGCCGCAGGATTTCGAGAACGCCAGGAACTCGGCCGTCGCCACCATACAGACGGTGTGGCTGCCGAAATCTTCCGCGCTCGTATCGCAACAACCGTTGCGGAAGAATCCCGTCATCGGCTGGATCGAACATGCCTCCAGTCTGCCGCCAAGCACGTTCAAGGACGGACGACGCCCTCCCGGTCCACCGCTGTCCTGCCCATCGTCATGCAACGGCATGCGTCGATCCTAAAGTTGCTGCAAGCTTGGTCGTAGCATAGCGAACGCAGGGAATCGTGCAAATTTGGCGAGCAAAAATATCGCTCTTCCAAAATGCGTGATCGACGGAATTCTTGATGCAGCGATCATGTGGGAGTAGAATTTCTTTGCCGCATGTTCTTCGGGCTCTTCCCGCGATCGGCTATCCCGGTTGAAAAGCCATCGAAGATTTCGCGGTAGGTGCAACCTAACGCGGAGATGCGCATGGAGATTCCACCGGGCCAGAGTAGAGGGTCTCGCAGAAGCGCGAGACCACGGCTTGCCGGCGCTGCAGCGCATTTCCCGATCGGGACGACGCAAGCCGCCAACCTAAAGCTAGTCGACTGAACTGCGACACCTTTAACGGGTATCGCTTTTAAAAATCCGCTCTTAGAGCGGACGGGTAACACCCAAGAGAGCCCCGGACTCGATCAGAGCCGGGGCTCTTCATTTGTGGACGCTACATCCCTCGCCTATCCGCAACGAGGCGGATAGGTTATGCCGATGCGAAATGGCGGAAACGGCCATTCGCGGCGCAAATTCACAGGGGGGAGGCAACCATGAAGAAAAGCTTCGGAGCCGCGCTGGCTCTCTTCGTGGCGTTCATTCCCATCGGGGGGAGCATGGCGCAGACGCAAGAGCAGAAGATCTGGACCCTGCTTGACGATTCCAAGGCTCCTTACGTGTCACTCGCGGAATCCGATTTCCGCGCCCTCGGTGCGGGATTCGATCTCCCCGATGGCGGGCGATCGGTCACGGCGTTGGCGGAGAAGGCGCCGGGCGGGGCTTTCGATCCGCGCGATGTGGCGAAGCTTCCCGCCCAGCAGCTCGGCTACAAAGCCGACTGGGTGGTCGAACGCTTCCGCCGTTACAACCTGGATTGGGACATCGCGGGATTGCGCCTGACCAGCCTTGATCCCGAGGCGAAGAACTATCCCTGGTTCATCATCATGAATGGCGGCGCGGCCAATTTCTACGAGTTCTTCGTCGATCTGAAGAACCGCCCCGGCTGGGCGCAATATCTCGCGCAGAAGCTCAACGTCATGATCGTCACCATACCGGGCAATTTCAAATATGGCGGTTGGGAACAGCCGATCGCGGATACGAGACGGCAGCCCGCTTATCTGCTCGATCGCGAATTGCCGATGGCCGAATCCGAAGTCCGCAATGCCATCTACACCAACAGCCTCATCATGCAGGGGCTGAAGGGATTGGTGAGCAAGAACACATCCGGAGATATTCTTCTCATCGGTCATTCCACGTCCGGCGAACTCTCGATGCTCGCTTATCAAGATCCGGACCTGCGGGCGCGCCTCAAGGGCCGCTATCTTGGCTGGGGCAGCGGCGGGCCGGCCCGGCTGGAACTTTTGCGCACCGTCCGGGGCAAAGACATCCCCAATCGCGGCGGCGCGTCCGGGCCCAGCGGAAAGGTTTCGCTTACCGTGTTGGAACGGCGCGATCCGCCGAGCTATTCACGCGGCTATAGCGGATTTCTCAATCCGCTTTATGAACCAGGCATGTCTCACCTTCAAATCGCCGAACGCTGGCTCGCCGCCGAAGGACGCCGGCGGCCCAATTTCAAACAGCAACTCCAGAACCTCGAGCATGGCACAGACCTGGGCGAGAAGGCCTGGGTCGAGACCGAGATCGAATCCATTCTCAAACGGAC
>DATHDZ010000071.1:0-2979 GCA_035318785.1 Micropepsaceae bacterium | reverse complement strand
AATTGGAGGATTTTCGATGATTTCCAGGTCCAATGAAGCCGCGATCGACCAGATCGTGGCCAGTTGCAATGGTGACGTCCACGGTGCGCTGAAGGCGCTGCTGCTGATCAACGAGCAGCTGGAAGCCGAGCTTTGCCAGCTCTATGCGGCAGTGGCCGTTGGCGGGCCGTTCGAGCGCGGCAACCACGCTCTGCACTAGAATCTTGGTTCTGATCGCGTCAGAACCAAGGCCCTTAGCTATGTCTGTGGCGTTTTCGTTACGCGAACCGGCCTCGCCTTCGCTCAAAAACGCTCTAACCGCCCGTCGGTCCGCGGACCGATTGTCCTTCGGGCAGACGCGGGTGATCTACCGATCAATCAGATATCGCGGCCTTCGACCTTTTCGGTCAGGGTCTTGACCAGCTCCGGCACCTTCTCGAGGTGCGGGTTGACGGCGAGCGCCTTGCGGAACGCGTCGAGCGCCCGCTTGTCGTCGCCGATATCCTGCATGATCATGCCGAGCCCCGCCAGCGCGCCGAAATGGCGCGGTTCACGCACCAGCACCTGCTCGATATCCTGAAGCGAATGGGCGTAGTCGTTCTTCAAATAATACAGCGTCGCGCGCCGGTTCCAGGCCTCGACATAATCGGGACGCAGCTTGACCACGGCATCGAGCAGCTTCAGCGCGGTATCCGTCTGCTGGGCGTCCATCGCCGCCTTGGCGCGCATCATCAGGAGCGCTGCGGTATCGCTCGGGGTCTGCAGCCACAACGCCCAGATCCGGGCCTCGACATGCTTGGCGCTGACCTCGTCCGGCGCCGCCTTCAGCGCCCCGAACAGAAAGTCCAGTCCACGCGTGCGGTCGGCGCCGACCTTCGGCAGCTTGCTCGGCGCTTCCGGTGGTTTCTGCTGCTTCGGAGGGGTGACGCGGGGATCCTGCGCGAACGCCGCCATCGGCGCAGCCGCCATCGCCGCGGTGAGCAGGATGGCGGTCACGAGCTTGCGCGCGTCAGGGAATCTCGGGTCCATGGTTAAAGTCTAGACGCAGCAAAAGCGGCTTGCAAAGCAGCAAGACGTCAAAGACCCGTGAAGACAAGAATTTTGGGGGTGACCGAAACGGCCGGAATCAGCCTAGATTCAACCTTGGCGCGCCTTGAAGCGGCGCTGGACCTTGTTGATCACGTAAACCCGGCCCTTTCGGCGGACCAGACGGTTGTTGCGATGGCGACCACGCAACGATTTCAGCGAGTTACGGACCTTCATGGGACAATCCTGATGCGTTGAAAGGCCGTGTTCGGCACTTATGGTTTGCGAGCCCGAAAGTGGCAAAATGGGATTAATCCCGCCAGCGGCATACCGCCCGGGACGGCCGGTTTCTAAGCCATGGAACGGTCGAATGTCAATCCAAACGGGGCCTTTGAGGCCGATTTGGGCAGCCACAGCGGAACCATCCCGGCTAGCTCGCCGGCGGCCCCCGATTGAAATTGTTGGCAAAAACCTAACGCTGCGGAAACTCCACCATCGCTTCGCCGGTGGCGACCTTGTCGTCGTTCTGGTTGCGTACCATGACGTCGATCAGGACCCAGCGCGCGTTCGCGGTCACCTGTTTCGATTTCACGATCCCGATCGGCTGGATGGTGTCGCCGGGCCTGACCGGCTTGACCCACCTTGTTTCAAGCCGGCGGTGAATGGCGCCGGCGGAAAGGGCCCAGTCGGTGATCATCCGCGAGATCAGCCCGAAATTGTTCATGCCGTGCATGATGATGCCGCCGAAATTGGTCTTGCCGAAACTGCCTTTCATATAGTCGTCATCGAGATGCAGCGGGTTGTAGTCGAGCGAGGCGTCGCAGAACAGACGGATGGATTCGCGCGAGACCGCGAATTTCGGCCCATCGATGGCGTCGCCGGTTTTTAGATCTTCGAACGAGATGCTCATGATCCCCCCTTACATCGGCCGGATGGTCCAGCCGCGGCCGGAACAGATCACGTCGCCATGCTGGTTGAAGAAGACATTGTCGTGCACCACGAACAGCCGCTCGCGCTTGATGAACTTGTCGAGCGCACGCGCCTGCAGCGTGATGACATCGCCGGGACGCGCCGGAATATTGTAGCTCCATGATTGTCCGGCATTGACGGTGCCGGGGCTGCGCATCCAGTCGTCGGCTGGCGTGCAGACAAACATCAGGAGGATGTGGATCGACGGCGGGGCGATCAGCCCGCGATAACGGGTGGTCTTCGCGTAAGCTTCATCGAAATAAATTGGATGATCCTCGCCGACCGACTGGCAGTACAATTCGATCGCTTGCCTCGTCAGGGTGTAGGGAATGGTCTGGCGCGGCTCGCCGGGAACGATGTCGTCCCAGACTTTCCGCAGATTGGCGTGTTTCCAGAAGTCGGTCTCGAAGGCGTCGGGTTGCGCCATCTCATCCTCCCCGTTTTCTGCGGCTTTGCCAAATTTGTTATATGGTATAATCAATTTCCAGGTTGTACAATCGGGCAGCCCGCCGGGAAACCAGGATGTCCAAATTGAAGCTGCCAAGTATTGAAGACGTTGTCGCGATCGACATTCACACCCATGCGGAAGAGCCCTGCGGCATGCATGGCGACGACGGCTACGACGACTTCCAGGCGCAGATGGCCGAGTACTTCAAGTCGCCGAACAAGCATCCGCCGACGGTGCCGGAAACCGCGGCCTATTACCGTGCCAAGAAAATCGCCGCCGTGATTTTTCCGGTCGACGCCGAGCGCGAGACCGGATTCCGCCGCTACAACAATTACGAGATGCTGGAAGTCGCCGCTGAAAATTCCGACGTGCTGATCCCGTTCGTCAGCATCGATCCGCACAAGGGCAAGCTCGGGGTTCGCGAGGCGCGCAAGCTGATCGAGGAATTCGGCGTCAAAGGCTTCAAGTTCCATCCGACCATGCAGGGCTTCTATCCGAACGACCGCATGGCCTATCCGCTGTACGAAGCCATCAACGACGGCGGCGCCATCGCGCTG
>DATHDZ010000070.1:0-50067 GCA_035318785.1 Micropepsaceae bacterium | reverse complement strand
CGTGATCTTGCGGGACAAGTCGCCGCGCGCCACGGCTGTGGTCACTTCGGCGATGTTACGCACCTGGGCGGTCAGGTTGCCCGCCATCGAGTTCACGCTGTCGGTCAGGTCTTTCCAGGTGCCGGCGACGCCCGGCACGTTGGCCTGACCGCCGAGGCGGCCTTCGGTGCCGACCTCGCGCGCCACGCGCGTCACCTCGCCAGCAAAGCGATTGAGCTGGTCGACCATGGTGTTGAGCGTTTCCTTGAGCTGCAGGATCTCGCCGCGCACGTCCACGGTGATCTTGCGCGACAGGTCGCCGCCGGCGATCGCGGTTGCGACTTCGGCGATGTTGCGGACCTGCGCCGTCAGATTGCCGGCCATCTGGTTGACCGATTCGGTCAGCTCTTTCCAGACGCCCGACACGCCGCGCACCTGCGCCTGGCCGCCCAGTTTGCCTTCGGTGCCGACCTCGCGCGCGACGCGCGTCACCTCCGAGGTGAAGACCGACAGCTGGTCGATCATCTTGTTCACGAGCTTGGCGGAGCGGAGGAACTCGCCCTTCACGTCCACGGTGATCTTCTTGGAGAGGTCGCCGTTGGCGACGGCCGTGGTCACGTCGGCGATGTTGCGCACCTGCGCGGTCAGGTTGCCGGCCATCGAGTTGACGCTGTCCGTCAAGTCCTTCCAGGTACCGGCGACGCCTTCCACCTTGGCCTGACCGCCGAGCTTTCCTTCGGTACCCACTTCGCGGGCCACGCGGGTCACTTCGGAAGCAAACGAGTTCAGCTGGTCCACCATGGTGTTGATGGTGTTCTTCAGCTCGAGGATTTCGCCCTTCACGTCCACGGTGATCTTCTTGGACAAATCGCCCTTTGCCACCGCGGTCGTCACTTCGGCGATGTTGCGCACCTGGCCAGTGAGGTTCGCGGCCATCAGGTTCACGTTGTCCGTCAAGTCTTTCCACGTGCCGGCCACGCCGCGCACATTGGCCTGACCGCCGAGCTTTCCTTCGGTACCCACTTCGCGGGCCACGCGAGTCACTTCGGAAGCAAACGAGTTCAGCTGGTCCACCATGGTGTTGATGGTCGACTTCAGCTCGAGCACTTCGCCCTTCACGTCCACGGTGATCTTCTTGGACAAATCGCCATTGGCCACGGCGGTGGTCACTTCGGCGATGTTGCGCACCTGGCCGGTGAGGTTTGCGGCCATGGCGTTCACATTGTCGGTCAGATCCTTCCAGGTGCCCGCGACGCCCTTCACCTTGGCCTGGCCGCCGAGCTTTCCTTCGGTGCCCACTTCGCGGGCCACGCGAGTCACTTCCGACACGAAGGACCCGAGCTGCCCCACCATGGTGTTCACCACTTTGCCGATGCGCAGGAATTCGCCGCGCAGCGGGCGGCCCTCGATTTCGAGATTCATGGTTTGTGAAAGGTCGCCACGCGCCACGGCGCCGATCACGCGGGCCATTTCGGATGTCGGCTGCACCAGGTCGGCGATCAGGCTGTTAACCGTTTCGATGTTCGAGGCCCAAGATCCGGTTGCGTTCGGCAGCTTCGCGCGGTGGCCGATCTTGCCTTCCTTGCCCACCACATCGCCGAGGCGCTCGAGCTCCTTGGTCATTTGCTCGTTCAGCTCGACCACATCGTTAAAGGCATCGCCGATTTCGCCGTCGATGCCGGTCAGCCCAATCGGCAGCCGCACCGAAAAATCGCCCTTCCGGAAAGCCCGGAGGGCGGCGAGGAGATAGTGACGATCAAGGGTAGCAGAGGTGGACGAGCTGGAAGTAACTGTGGCTGTTGCTGCTTTACGCATTCCATCGCTCCTTGGTGGGGCGCGCGAGCCCACAAATTTTAGAAGGTTAAGCCGCCGGGCAGCCTTCACGAGGGACAGACGTTCGAATCCGGAGTTCAGGGCCTCAGCCCGCGTCGGTCGCACCCCCGCAGCAAGCTCCCGCGAGGAAAGACCTCAGCCTCACCACTCCTCGAACGGGTCCCCCTCGCCGCATCACCGGGCAGCCAGCCCTCGAACGCTTCAAACGTGGTATCTGGGATAAAGTTCCTTCGGGTTCCCAAGAAGGGAAATTATTTTGCGCAGCCGAGGGTTGCAAGCTAAGGCGTAGCCGTTATTTCCAACGTGTCATAGCCCAGGGAAGGGTTAACGGCTTCGGAATTTGGTAGAGCGCCGAGAGCTTCATCCCCGGCCAGACCAGGGACCGGTCCGCGATGCCGGCAACGTCCGTATCGGTCGTGACACGGAGCGGCAATTCGGTCCCATCCTGCGCTTTGACAGTCACAAAGGCCTATCCTGGACCGCCTTCGCCACCACCCCGCTGAGGCGTTTTTCGGCGGTCCTAACGGCCAGCGGACCCTCGCCTTTGAGCTCGCGATAGATCGTATCCGCCGCCCAGGATTTCACGACCCGTTCCTGCAGGATCACATGGGCGGGCGGCGCGAAGAGCGGCGTGCCGCCGATATGATCGCCACGGTTCTACGTCACCACGATGTAGCGCACGGGTCCTTTCGTCACCGCCTGGATGTTTTTCAGAAGGGCACGGAAATCCGAATTGTTGTTGCCCCTATCCACGAGGGCGACACCTTCCGACGTCACGATCACCATCACGTTGGCGTCGTTCTGCTTGCCGATATAGGCAAAGACGCCGTCGGCAAGTTTGCGGAATTCCGGAACATTGCCGGTGATGGCGTCTGCGTGCGGCGACCAGCCGATGGCGGACGGCGGCCACGCTGCTCACTCGCTTTTTGGTGCGCTGCCTAAGGCGTTACCGGAACAATTCCGTCAGTGAAAGGTTACCGCTTCAGAGGCTTGATAGAGAGGATACAACCATGCCTACACCTAGCGGTCACACCACGGCGATCCTGGCGTCGAAAGTCAGGGGAACTCCAGTCTACAACAACGGAGGCGACAAGATCGGGACGGTGGAAGATGTGGTTCTCGACAAAATGTCGAACAACATCATGTTCGCCGTACTGGGTTCCGGCGGCGTGCTCGGGATGGGCGAGAAGTTCCGTCCGATTCCCTGGTCCATCCTCGACTATGATTCCGACAAGGGCGGCTATGTGGTCCCGGTCAGCAAAGACATGCTGGACAACGCTCCGGCCTACCGCATGGAAGATTTGACCAGCGACGATGGCGAAGACGCCATCCGCGCCGAAGCGTTCAGTTATTATCACGCCGAACAATATTGGTGAGACGAAAGCGCCTCACGAGGCGAACAGGTTCGCCTTTTGAATGCAATCGCCTTCCGGTGCCCCCGGGAGGCGATTGCTTATGGAACGGCGGGTTCTCGCGGGCGTTTTGTCGGGGCGACAAAGCCGAGAGAAAACATCATGCTACGCTGGGCCTTCATCTTCCTTGTTGTCGGACTCCTCGCCGGCTTGCTCGGTTTTACCGGTATCGCGGGCGCTTCGATCGGGATCGCGAAGTTCCTGTTCTTCCTATTCGTCGCGATGTTCGCCTTGTTCCTGATCCTCGGACTCACGGTGTATCGCAGCGTTACCGGCGGACGATGAACGAGCGTTCTGCTCAGATGCAAAGGCCGCGGAAAAACTTCCGCGGCCTTGCGAATTTCTGACCACCAAGGGATCAGCGATTGCCCTGACCTTGGCCCTGATCCTGACCGGTTTTGCGGCCGCCACGTTCCCTGTCGCTATCTTGTGAGCCGCCACTCCTGCCGGCATTGCGCGATTCGTCGTTGCGCCCGCCTTGTCCGGACTGTTGCGAGCCGCCCTTCTGGCCTTGGCTCCCGCTTCCGCCACGTTGACTTCCCATCCGGAACTCCTTCCGTTGAGGCGACAGGCCAGCGCGTTCTTTCAGGTTTTCGTTCCAGAAAAGAATGAGCGCTGCGTTCACATTCGCAGCGCTCATCCGATTGTAAATTATTCTTCGTCCATCAGCTCTTGCTTGCGCTCCATCAGCTCGGCGCCGAGCTCCTCAAGGTCGAGGGCGGTCTTTTTGACTTTGGGGAACATCTCCCCTTCTTCTTCCTTCACGTGATGCGTGACATATTCGCAAAGGACCTTGACCTTGGCGTCATACATCTCCTCGCTGGGGTCGGCGTCTTGAAGTTGCTCGACCAAGCTCTTGATCGAGGCATGTTCCACCTCGGCCTCGTCAAGCATGTCCTCGCCTTTTTCGGCGAGAGCATCGCGGGCGGCCGGATAGAAGATCTCTTCCTCGATTTCGGCATGCACTGAAAGCGCGTCGCAAATTTGTTCGACGATGTCCGCTTTGTCGCCGCCGTCCTTCTTTGCCTTCTGGAATTGTTTGAAAAGCTCTTCGACCTCTTTGTGATCGCTCATAAGCAGCTGGATCGCGTCTTGCTTGGCTTCGTTTTTCGAAGTCGACGCTTTGCGTCCTTGCTTGGCGTGAGATGCGCTGGTGCCTTCTGGCATAGATATTCTCCTTGAAAAGGGGTTCAGGACGCTGAGTGGGCCCCTGATGAAACAGCGGCGCGCGCTTTGTTTGGTTCCTGCCGAGCCGAAGTTTTTTTGGCGGAACAATATGTTGCGAGAATCTCAATGGAAGTTTCGGCCCTTCGGCATGATCTGGACATTGTCGGAAACATCCAGGAATTGCGGGCCGGATCGCACTGCCGAGGGGACCGCATCGTCCGACAAAAGGTCCAGCATGGGCGTCAGATCGTCGAGCCGCTCGGCCAGAATGTGGACCACATTGGATTCGTTTTGCACCTTGCCGGTGACGGCCACGAGGCGCGCGCCCATCACCACCCCGCGGAATTTCTCGAAGACATGCGACCAGACGATGACGTTGGCGACGGCGGTTTCATCTTCGATCGTCATGAAGATGCTTTCCGCGCTGCCCGGACGCTGACGCACCAGGACAAGACCGGCCATTGTCACGCGCCGGCCCGAGGCGATTCCGGCAAGCCTTTCGTTGCGCAGAACGCGGCGGCGATCGAGGCGGTCGCGCAAAAAAACCAGAGGGTGTGCCTTCAGCGAAAGGTGAAGGTGACGGTAATCCTCGAGCACCTGCTCGCCCGGCGGCATAGAGGGAAGCCCGGCGTCAGGTTCGCAAGGCGAGAGAAGCGCGCGCGCGAACAGCGGCAGATCGTCCTTGTCGGCCATGCGCCGTAGCGCTCGCAATTCCCACAGCGCTTGGCGCCGGTTGAGACCCAAGGAAACGAAGGCATCGGCCTCGGCCAGGCGTCTCAGCATGCCGATGGGAAGCTTTGTGCGCAGCCAGAATTCGCGCAGCGAGGAAAAACCTTCACCCCGGACCTCTTCGATGCGCTTTGCCTCTTTGTCCGGGAAACCCGCGATCTGCCGCAAGCCCAGGCGCATAGCATGCGTCGTCAGGATGGCGCTTTGCATGTCGGCGTGACGGCGATGGAGGCGATCGGCAGCAGGCGCAGAAGGTTCCAGCGTGCAATCCCAGTTCGAGAAGTTCACATCCACGGCCCGGATGTCCACGCCATGTTCGGCGGCATCACGCACGATCTGGGCCGGCGCGTAAAAACCCATGGGCTGGCTGTTCAACAGCGCGCAGGCGAAAATGTCGGGATAATGACATTTGATCCAAGCCGAGGCGTAGACCAGCAGCGCGAAACTGGCGGCATGGCTTTCGGGAAAACCATATTCGCCGAAGCCTTCGATCTGACGAAAGCAGCTTTCGGCGAATTCGCGCGGATAGCCGCGGTTGCTCATATTGGTGACGAATTTGTCGCGGAAGGTCTGGATGGTGCCGACGCGGCGGAACGTCGCCATGGCGCGGCGCAGACGGTCCGCTTCGGCGGGTTGGAACTTCGCCGCATCGATGGCGACGCGCATCGCCTGTTCCTGGAACAAAGGCACGCCGAGCGTTTTCTCCATCACCTTTTTCAATTCGTCCGCCGGACCATGCTCGGGTGACGGCGAGTAATAGGTGACGGGTTCCTTTCCTTCTCGGCGCCGCAGATAGGGATGCACCATGTCGCCCTGAATGGGGCCCGGCCGCACGATCGCCACTTCGATGACGAGGTCGTAGAATTCCTTCGGCTTGAGCCGCGGCAGCATGGACATCTGCGCCCGGCTTTCGACCTGGAACACACCGATGGAATCGGCGCGGGACAGCATGTCGTAAATCGGCTTTTCCTCAGGCGGGAGATCGCCGGTGGTTTTGAAATGCTGGTGGTAATGCGGCGCCAGAAGCTCGAAGCTTCGGCGCAGACATGACAGCATGCCAAGGCCTAGCAGGTCGACTTTGAGAATGTGCAGCGCCTCGATGTCGTCCTTGTTCCATTCGATGACGGTGCGCTCGTCCATCGCCGCGTTCTCGATCGGCACAATGTCGTCAAGCCGACCTTCGGTGATGACGAAGCCACCGACATGCTGCGAAAGATGGCGCGGAAAATCGATCAGCTCGCGGGCCAAAGCCAGCACCTTGGTCAGCCGCGCCTCGCCTGGATCGAGGCCCACGCCTTTGGCTTCGTCGTCCGTCACGCCCGAAGGCGACCAGCCCCAGAGGGTTCCGGCGAGCGACGCCGTCACGTCTTGCGAAAGCCCGAAGACTTTCCCGACTTCGCGAATGGCGCTGCGGCCGCGATAGCAGATGGTGGTGGCCGTCAGCCCGGCACGCTCGCGGCCATATTTCCTGTAGACATATTGGAGCACTTCTTCGCGCCGCTCATGCTCGAAATCGATATCGATATCGGGCGGTTCGCCCCGTTGGGCCGAAATGAAGCGCTCGAACAAAAGGTCGATCCGCATCGGATTGACCTCGGTGACACCGAGGCAGAAGCAAAGCGTCGAATTGGCGGCCGAGCCACGGCCCTGGCAGAGGATGTCTTGCGACTTGGCGAAGCGCACAATGTCGTGGACGGTGAGAAAATAGGGCGCGTAATTCAGCTCGGCGACGAGGCCCAGCTCGTAATCCAGCGCTTGGCGAATTTTGAGCGGAATGCCGTCCGGAAATCGGGTCCGCGCGCCTTCCTCGGCAAAGGCTTGAAGCGCGTCCTGAGGCGTGGCGAAGCCCTGACGTGTCTCCAGTGGGTAAGAGGGCTTCAATTCGTTCAGCGAGAAGTGGCAGGATTGGATAAAGGCCAGCGTCTCTTCCACCGCTTCGGGATGGCGGCGGAACAGGCGGTGCATCTCTTCGGGCGATTTGAGATGGCGCTCGGCATTGGCGGCAAGGCGTTTACCGGCGCGATCCAGCGTCAGATGCTCGCGAATGCAGGTGATGACATCCTGCAAGGGACGCCGGTCGGGATGATGATAGAGCACATCATTGGTGGCGATGAGCGGGGCTTTGGCTTGCGCCGCGATGGCTGCCAATCTTTCCAGGCGGCGCGCATCATCGCCACGATAGAGCATGGCGGCCGCGAGCCGTACCGTGGCGCCCGATGCTTCGCGCAATTGCTGTATGAGGCCGACCAGCTCGGCCCCCACCGCCCGCCTTCGCTGCTTTGCAGCTTCGGGGGGCACCTCCCCCGTAAACACGGGGGAGGAAACCAGGTTCGGTTTTTTCTTTTCCTCCCCTGCTTGCGGGGGAGAGCCTGCCCCGGACTTGATCCGGGGTGGTGACCCCGGCGCTTTGCCGGGGGAACCGGAGGGGGCTGTCGTGCTGCCGGTGACGATCAGGCTCAGTCCTGCCGCGCGCTCCAGGAGATCGGCAACGAACAGCTCGCACTCGCCTTTGGCCGCGCGTCGTTTGCCGACCGTCAGAAGCCGCGTCAGATTCGACCAACCGGAAAGACAATTCGGATAGGCGAGGATGTCCGGCGTGCCGTCGGCAAACACGAGCCGCACGCCGGGTAGAAACTGCAAGCTCTGTTCCTTGGCGATGCTATGGGCGCGCACCAGACCTGCGACGCTGTTGCGATCGGCGATGCCGATGGCGGAAAGACCAAGCAAGACCGCCTGCACGGCAAATTCTTCGGGATGCGAACCGCCGCGCAGAAAGGAGAAATTGCTGGTCACCGCCAGCTCGGCATAGCCCCTTGTCACGGCAGGAACCCGTGCAGGAACCAGCGAGGATGCGCGGTTTCGCCATACAGCCCCTCGCGATAAAGCCAGAACCGCGCGCCATCGCGCGTTTCCACGCGAAAATAATCGCGGGACAGCGCGTGTTGTTTCCCTTCACACCACCACGGCATGGCGATGCGTTCAGGCCCTTCGACGCGGGCGATGTCATGCGAAGCGCGGCGCCAGCGAAATTTCACCGGCGGACTGTCGGGCACTTCGGCAATGACATCGATGGGCTCCGGTCGTTCGAACAGGCGCAAAGGACGCGCCGGCGCAAGGCTGTCTTGATGATCTTGAGTTGGTTGCTCCCCCCACCCGGAACGCTTCGCGTTCCGACCTCCCCACAGGGGGGAGGTGGAAGAGGAACCAAATTCCTGCGCGCTGGCGGCGGGAATGGCGACGGATGCCTGTTCGGGCACATGACTATCCTGCGCCATGAAGCGCAGCACACGCGTGTCGCCGAGCCGAGCCGTCAACCGATCGATCAGATGCGCAAGCTCCCGGCCTTCCTCGCCGGAGGCCAGATCTTTCTGCGCGGGCGCAAGCAAATGTGTCTCCAGCGCGGCCAATCTTATGCGGTCGAAGCCGAACTCATTGTCCCATTGGGCCTGTGCGAATTTGTCCGTAAACAGACGATAGAGCCGCGCTGCGTCGTGCAGAGGCTGGCTGGTACCGATCTGAAGCCGGTTCACCGTGCCGTCGACCCCGAAGAAACTGGCCAGCAATTGGCGCGCACCTTGCCCATGCTTTTCCATCGAAACGCAGAGCCGTTCGGTCAATCGGCCCAGCACGGCGGTCAAATCCTCATCGCGCAGCAAAGGCTCGGGGAAACCCTGCTCGACACTAAAAGGGGGAACGGGCAGGCGCGGCGTGATGGGTTCTTCATCCCGCCCCATGGCTTGATCCAGGCGCAGCATCAGCTCCGCGCCGAAGCGCGCGGTCAAAGGCGCGCGCGGACGGGCTATGATGTCGCCGATGGTCTTGAGGCCCAGCTGAACGAGTCCGTCGCGTATCTCGGGGGCCAGCCGCAAAGCGGATAGCGGGAGAGGCACCAAGGCCTCGCCGGTCCCGCCCGGCGGGATGATCGGCACTTTGCCGTGACGCGCTGCCGCCCAGGCGCCACCGACCGTATCGGCAATCCCGATACGCGCATGAAAGGCCTGCGCCTTCAGGCGCGTCAGCAGATCGCGAGCAAGCCCTGCCTCGCCACCGAACAGATGCGCCACGCCGGTGATGTCGAAGATGAGGCCGTCGGGAGGATGCGTGCCCACCAGCGGCGTATAGCGTTCGCACCACCCCGCAACGCCGTCGAGAACCCGAGCATCCTTATCCGGCGCCGTCTCGGCCCAATCGAGCGCCGGACATATCGCGCAGGCATCGGCGAAGCTCATGCCCACGCGCAAGCCAAGGCGCGCGGCGGCATCGTTTATGGCGACGAGCTGCCGCGCATTCTTGATCGCGCCGACCAGCGCGAGCGGCCGGTCAGCCTGCCGCTGCGATTGGCGCGTCAGCCGGTCCGTGGCGAGACGGCGCAGCCACAGCGACAGGTAGCGCCGGGAGGAAACGCTTTGCATGATGATCCCACTGCAAAACCCAAGAGCCGCATGATCCGCGGCGATTTTTTGTCAATGACAGGCGGAACGCGGTGCGAGCCAATCCGCCGAAGCCGTCCGCGGCACCCGGGGTTGCGGCGACAATCCAGCGCGTCGCCGCGGCATTGGGTTGGGAGAATTCACGCTGACGCAGGAGCAGGCAAAGCCCGCCGCCTTGTTGCGCGGCCAGCGAGAGCCGGCGCGTGGCGGTCAGATCGGCGGCCTGGCCGTCCTGCGCGAGTTCCCCGATCACCGCCGCAATGCCGCGAGTCTTCACGGTTTCTTCCATGGCCCAGAGCGTGTCCCGCGGAGTGGCCGTCCGCACGACCAGCAGCCGCGAGGAAGCGAGCCCGAAGAGATCGCAGCCCAGCCCGTAAAGCGTGCCCGTCTCGAGACCGGCGAAATCCTGCTGCACCCAGACCACCGGGCCGTCGCGCGGGACAAGCTTTGAGAGCGCCAGGCCAAAGCCGAGCGAGGCCCCACTATGGAAAGGCGCGAGTGGCGCCAGCTCATGCAGTTCGCCGAGCCCAAGCCCGCCTTTAAGGGCCGCATCGGGAGCGCCCAGCGAAAGCAAAGCATCGGAGCGATACCCTCCTTGAAGGGCGGCCCCGCTAAGACCTTTACTTGGGACCATTTTCTGTTTTATGTTCTCTTTTCGTTCTTATTGATTCCGCGACTCCCGCTTGGAGTCAAGCGGAGCTTTTCCGGAACTTTTCGGGGGCGCTTTTCTTAAGCGGATATGGCCGACTCCCTACCCCGCACCCTTGCCGGATTGCGCAAGGCCGAAGCCGAATGCACGCGCTGTCCGCTCTATCAATTCGCCACCCAAGTGGTACCGGGCGAAGGGCCGGAACACGCGCCCCTAATGATGGTGGGCGAACAGCCGGGAAACGACGAAGACCTCGCCGGACATCCTTTTGTCGGACCGGCGGGCCGCATGCTCGATCGTGCCATTGCCGAAGCCGGTCTCGACCGCAAAACGATCTTCGTCACCAACGCCGTCAAGCATTTCAAATTCGAACAGCGCGGCAAGCGCCGTCTGCACAAGCGGCCCAATGCCTATGAGATCGACCGCTGCAAATGGTGGAACGACATCGAGCGCGCGCTGGTGAAGCCCAAGCTCGTCGTGGCGCTCGGCGCAACCGCAGCGCGCAGCCTGACGGGAAAGCCCGTTCCCATTAATCGCCTGCGCGGAGAGCTCTTGCCCCTCGACGAAGAGCGCAAGCTGCTGGTCACCATCCATCCCTCGGCACTGCTGCGGATCAGGGATTCCGACGACAAGAAGCGGGAATTCGCCGGATTGGTCGATGATCTGCGTTTTTGCGCCAAGATTCTTCGCGGGCCCTAGTGCAACATTGGAACGCATTTGCCGGTGGAATATTGCTACCTTTACAGCATGCAGGGATCACCCCAGGAAAAACGACGCTCGGCAGGAGTTCGTGGGAGCCGCAGCGTGAAGCGCACGGATCGCAGCGATTCACCCGAATTGCACGCGTTGCTGCGCGGGGATTTGAACGACCCCTTCGCGGTTCTCGGCCGGCACAACACGCCTGACGGATATGTGGTGCGCGCCTTTTTCCCCGGCGCATTGGCGGTCGAAGCACGTGCCGCGGAAGACGGCAGACTACTCGCGCAGCTTGCTCCCTCCTCCACGCATGACGGCGTTTTCGTCGGGCCGATGCCCGATAACGGCCACTATGTCCTGTGCATCCAATGGCCGGGCGGCGTGCACGAAACCGAAGACCCTTATGCCTTCGGGCCATTGTTGAGCGATCTCGACCTGCACCTCTTTTCCGAAGGCTCCCACTGGGACTTGCCGCATCGCTTCGGTGCCAATGCCGCGACGATGGACGGCGTGGAGGGTGTGCGCTTCGCGGTCTGGGCGCCGAATGCGCGGCGCGTCGCTCTGGTCGGCGATTTCAACAGTTGGGACGGCAGGCGCAATCCCATGCGGCTGCGTCACAGCGCGGGCGTGTGGGAATTGTTCATGCCCCGGCTTAAACCCGGCGAGCGCTACAAATATCACATCACCGCACCTGACGGCGCGCATCTGCCGCTGAAGGCGGATCCGCTGGCCCGGGCCGCCGAACTCGCCCCCGCGACCGCATCGGTCGTGGCGCAGCCCGAAACATTCGTCTGGACGGACGCCGAGTGGATGGGAACCCGAGAACGCGCGCAGGCGCCCGACGCGCCGATATCGATTTACGAAGTCCATGCGGGTTCCTGGATGCGTCCCGATGGCCAGCCCCACGGCACCCTGGATTGGCGCAGATTAGCAGAGCGCCTCATCCCCTATGTCACGGGCCTCGGATTCACCCATGTCGAATTGCTGCCGATCATGGAGCATCCCTTCGGCGGCTCATGGGGATATCAGCCGCTCTCGCAATTCGCCCCGTCGGCGCGTTATGGCTCGCCCGAGGAATTCGCGCAGTTCGTCGATGCTTGCCACCGCGCCCATCTCGGCGTGATTCTGGATTGGGTGCCAGGCCATTTCCCGAACGATCCGCATGGTCTGGCGCGCTTCGACGGCACGGCGCTGTACGAACACGAGGATCCCCGCGAGGGTCTTCATCGCGATTGGAACACCTGCATCTACAATTTCGGTCGCAGCGAGGTGCAGGGTTTCCTGATCGCGAGCGCGCTCTATTGGCTCACCCAGTTCCATATCGACGGGCTGCGTGTCGATGCCGTCGCCTCCATGCTCTACCGCGATTATTCGCGTGAACCCGGCGAGTGGATTCCCAACCGCTATGGCGGGCGCGAAAATCTGGAAGCGATCGATTTCCTGCGCCGGCTGAATGCGATTGTCGCCGAGCGCTGTCCGGGCGCCATCACCATCGCCGAAGATTCCACCGCGTGGCCGGGCGTCACCACGCCGGTGTCATATGGCGGTCTTGGTTTTTCGTACAAATGGAACATGGGCTGGATGCACGACACGCTGCGCTATCTCGGCCGCGACCCGGCGCATCGCAACTGGCACCATGACGATCTGACCTTCGGCCTGCTTTATGCGTTTTCGGAGAAATTCATTCTGCCGCTTTCCCATGACGAGGTGGTGTACGGCAAACATTCGCTTTATGGGCGCGCGCCCGGCGACGCATGGCAGAAGCTCGCCAATTTGCGCGCCTATTTCGGCTTCATGTGGACTCATCCTGGCAAGAAGCTTCTCTTCATGGGCAATGAGATCGGGCAGAAGCATGAATGGAACCATGACGGCCAG
This sequence comes from Micropepsaceae bacterium, assembly GCA_035318785.1. GTDB lineage: Bacteria > Pseudomonadota > Alphaproteobacteria > Micropepsales > Micropepsaceae > CAIYRG01. The sequence continues at coordinate 37,297 of DATHDZ010000070.1, read as the reverse complement.
ATTGCGTGGGACAGCTTGAAGGAGCATGGCCATTCGGGATTGCAGCGTCTGACCGGCGATCTGAACCGGCTTTATCGCGGCGAACGCGCGCTGCAAAATGATGCGGACCCGTCGGGATTTCGCTGGATCATCGGCGATGATGCCGCTCAGAGCGTGTTTGCCTATGAACGCAGATTTCACGGCGCCAAATCGATTCTGGCGATCATCAACATGACGCCGGTGCCGCGCTTGGGTTACCGCCTCGGTGTGCCCGTCGCCGGCCGCTGGCGTGAGCTCATCAACACGGACGCGAACGCCTATGGTGGCTCCAATCTCGGCAACGGAACTTGGGCGGACAGCCAGCCGCATCGCGCGCATGGCTACGCGCAATCCCTGTCGCTTGTGTTGCCGCCGCTCGCCACTCTCATCCTGCAACCCGAAAATTAGATCCCTCCATGAGCGATGACGCCCTCTTCGCGCTCGCGACAAAGGCTGGATTGGAAATCGATTGGGTTGACGCGGCGGGCGAACCCCACTCGGTCTCGCCGGAGACTTTGCGCAAGGTGCTTGTTGCCCTGGATCTTCCCTGCGCCGGCACGCGGGAGATTGCCGAGAGCGGCGCGACGCTCGAAGAGCACCGACACAAACAGGTGCCGCTGGTGACCGCCTGGGCCGGTGAAACATTCATCGTCGGCGGCCAGGTTCTGACGGCGCCGGAATCTCCGGGCTATCATCCAATCCCAATCGACGGCGCGCAAACCATGGTTGCCGTCGCGCCGCCACGCTGTTTCGAGATGGCGGATTTATCGGAACAACGCATGGCGGGGTTGGGCGTGCAGCTCTACGCCTTGCGAGGCGGACACAGCGCGGGCTTCGGCGATTTTGTGGCGCTCGCCGAATTCTCGCGGCATGCGGCCAAGCGCGGCATCGATGCCATAGGCGTCAGTCCGATCCACGCGCTTTTTCCTTCCGATCTTTCGCATATCAGCCCCTATAGCCCGTCCAGCCGGCTCTTCCTCAATCCGCTTTACGCAGATTTGACCCTGGCGGGTGGCGAGTCCGCGCAAGATAACGGCGCGGATGGGCTGATCGATTGGTCCAAAGCGAGCGCCGAAAAATTCGCCGCGCTGAAACGCGCCTATCAGGCGAGCGGAAACAGCGACGCATTTCGCGCCTTCTGCGTTGAAGGCGGCGAACACTTGCTGCGCCACGCCATTTTCGAGGTCCTGGACGGGCAATTCCGCGCGCAAGGCATTTGGAGCTGGCGCGATTGGCCAGAGGCCTATCGCGACGCCTCCAGCGCTTCGGTTGCCGAATTTGCGCGTGAACATCAGGACGATGTCGATTATCACCGCTTCCTGCAATTCCTGGCGGCGAAAAGCGCGAGCGCCGCGCAAGCCGCCGCACGCGAAGCGGGGATGGCAATTGGACTGATCGCCGACCTCGCCACGGGCGTTGATCCCAATGGCAGCGATAGCTGGGGAGCGCCGAAAGATTTCCTGATGGGACTCACCATCGGCGCGCCGCCCGATCCGTTCAATTTTGCGGGGCAAGGCTGGGGTCTCACCGCCCTTTCGCCCACTGGCTTGCGGAAAAGCGGATTCGCCGCCTTCATCGCCATGCTGCGCGCGAACATGGCGCATTCCGGCGGCGTACGTATCGACCATGTCATGAGCCTGATGCGTCTTTGGGTGATTCCCGAAGGCGCCGCGCCGACAGAAGGGGTGTATCTCCGCTATCCGATGGAAGATTTGATGCGCCTGATTGCGCTGGAATCCCATCGCCACCGCGCCATTGTGATCGGCGAGGATTTGGGGACGGTACCTCACGGCTTTCGCAACCTGCTCGCTCATCGCGGCATCGATGGCATGCAGGTGATGTGGTTCGAGCGCGAATGGGGCCCGTTCACGCCACCATCGCAATGGCGCAGGGACGCGGTGGCCATGACCACGACGCATGATCTGCCGACGGTTGCGGGTTGGTGGCGTGGGCGCGACATCGATTGGCGCACGGAGCTTGGGATGAATCCGCGCGATAGTGACGAGCACTCCCAGCGCTCTGCGCGCGATGCCGACCGCGGGCTGCTATGGGCTGCGCTGAAGCAGGCCGGCTGCGTGCAAGGCGATTCCCCGCCACCAGAGGCGCCGGAACCGGTCGTGGACGGGGCGCTGGCTTTTGTCGGGGCAACGCCGTCGCGCCTTGCCATTGCTCCCATCGAGGATGTGCTCGCACTTGAGGAGCAGCCGAATTTGCCGGGCACGATCAACGAACATCCCAATTGGCGTCGCCGTCTCCCGGCGGGCGATATTTTCGCCGCGCCAGGAAGCGAGAACCGGCTCGCGCGGTTTGTGCGCGCGAGGCGGAGCTGAGGGGGGCGCCCGATTAGCGCTGGTGTCCGTAGCCGGTTGAAACCTTGCCGCGGAAGACCCAGTGCGCATAGCCAAGATAGGTGAGTGCAATCGGCAAAACGATCGCGGTCCCGATGGCGAGGAATTCCAGCGTTTCGTGTGATCCCGCGGCTTGCCAGATCGTGACGCTATACGGGATAGCATAGGGCCAGAGGCTGATGCCGAGCCCGGTGAACGCGACCATGAACAATCCGACCGACAGCAGGAACGGCAGCCAATCGCGCCGTCCGGAAACCGCGCGCCAGATGCCGAACGCGAGTGCGGCGGTGACGAAAGGCACCGGCCAGAGGAACAGGAAATCGGGCAGCGAAAACCAGCGGTCCCGGATAAAGGGGTGCGCGAATGGCGTCCAAATGCTGACAATGCCGATGAACAGCAACGTTGCCGCCAAGCTCCATGGCGCGATGCGTCTGGCAAACTCCTGTGTCGTCGCCGCGGTTTTGAAAATCAGCCACGTCGCGCCCAGAAGCGTGTAACCCGCGACCACGCCGAGTCCACTCGCCAGGGTAAAGGTGCCGAGGAAGGAGAACGTGGTGCCGGCGAAATGGCCGTCGCGGACCGGAGCGCCGTCGATGAAGGCGCCCAGCATGATCCCCTGCATCAGGGCGGCGATCCCCGACCCCGCCGAAAACGCCCAATCCCAAAGCGGCCTGGATCGCGTGGCGCGAAAGCGGAATTCGAAGGCGACACCGCGGAAAACCAGCGCGAACAGCATCAGCATCAGCGGCACATAGAAGGCCGGCAGCACCACGGCATAGACCCCCGGAAACGCGGCTAACAACAGTGTGCCGCCCATCACCAACCAGGTCTCATTGCCGTCCCAGACCGGGGCGATGGAATTCATCATGGTATCGCGTTCGCGATTCGACGGCGCGAGGAGAAAGAGAATGCCGATGCCGAGGTCGAAGCCATCCAGCACGACATAGAGCGCGATCGAAAACGCGACAATGAGGGCGAAGATAAGGGGAAGATCGAGCGCCATGCGCGTCACTCCGCCGGTGTTCGCGCGGGCGCGGAGTCGCGTCCGGGCCGCACCGCATGCGGATTTTGCTCGGGGCTTGCAGCATCGGGCCCAGCCAACACGATGCGCAGGGCAAAATAAAAGAAGGTCGCAAGCAGGACGAGGTAGATCGCGACAAAGAGCGCGAAGGAACTCGCCACGGCCGCAGCGGCCACGGGAGCGATCGCATCGGCGGTGCGCAACTGCCCGTAAACAATCCAGGGCTGTCGGCCCGTTTCCGTCACGGTCCAGCCCGCCAGAATCGCGATGAAGCCGAGCGGACTGGCGAAGGCACAGATGAAGCTGAACCACGCAGTTTCATGCAACCGTCCGCGCCAGCGCAGCCACAGTCCCGTCCAGGCGATGGCGAGGAGGATAAAGCCGCAGCCGACCATGATGCGAAAGGCGAAGAACACGATCGGCACGTAGGGGCGGTCCTCGCGCGGGACGGATTTGAGGCCCTGCACCACGCCATCGGTCCGGTGCGTGAGGATGAGGCTGCCGAGTTCCGGAATCTCGACGGCGAATTGGTTTTGCTCGCGCGCCATGTCGGGCCAGGCGAACAGAGTCAAAGACTGGTGCGGCCCGCTCTCCCAATCGCCTTCCATGGCGGCGACTTTGATCGGCTGATAGCGAAAGCTGTTCTGCCCATGCATATCCCCAATCACGATCTGGAGCGGAGCTAGCACGGCGGCGATCGCCAAAGCGACCGAAAATCCGGCGCGTGCAAAGGCAAGGTGTTGTCGCCGCCAAAGATACCAACCCATCACGCCGATGACGACGAAGGTCCCGGTGAGATAGGACGCCGTGATCATATGGGCGAAGCGATAGGGGAAGGAGGGTGTGAAGATTGCCGCACGCCAGGATTCGATCTGGAAGCTGTTCCCCTCCATGCGAAAGCCGGACGGCGTCTGCATCCAACTATTCGCCGCCAGAATCCAGAACGCGCTCGTTGTGGCGCCGAGCGCCACCATGAAGCAAGAAAAGATATGGAGCCGTTCGGGAAAGCGGTCCATCCCGAACAGCATGATCCCGATAAACCCCGCTTCCAGAAAGAATGCGGCCTGCACTTCATAACTGAAGAACGGCCCGATCACATTGCTGGTGCGTTCCGCGAACACGCTCCAATTGGTTCCGATCTCATAGGAGAGCACGAGGCCGGTCACCACGCCCATCGCGAAGCCGAGCGCGAAGAGATGAATCCAGAAGCGCAATTGCTCGCGGTACACAGGCTTTCGCGTGATCCGCCACAGCAGCGCCAACACGACGATGAAACCGGAAATCCCGATCGTGTAGGCCGGCCACAGAATGTGGTAGCCGATCGTGAAGGCGAATTGCAGCCGCGATAGCAGAACCGCGTCCAGGCTCATCGAAGCCCTCAGCTGTCAGGCATTTGCGCTTTTTCGAAAATGTCGGAGATCAGGTGCTGCGCTTCATTCTGGATCTGGTGCAAATGCTCGAGATCCCGGAAACTTTCGGCGTAGATCTTGTAAACGTCCTCGGTGCCGGAAGGACGCGCCGCGAACCAGCCGGATTTGGCGATGACCTTGACGCCGCCGATGGGTTCGTTGTTGCCCGGCGCCCGCGAGAGCACGGATTCGATGGGTTCGCCCGCGAGCTCCTTCGCTTCGAACTGATCGGGGTTGCGAGCCTTCAGAATTTTCTTCTGCTGCGGAGTCGCCGGCGCATCGATGCGCTCATAGAAGGACGGGCCCAATTCCTGGGTCAGCCTGTCGTAAAGTTCGCCCGGATCGCGCCCCATGCGGGCGGTGATTTCGGCGGCAAGCAAACCCAAGATGATTCCGTCCTTATCTGTCGTCCACACCGTGCCGTCGCGGCGAAGGAATGACGCGCCCGCGCTTTCCTCACCGCCAAATCCGAGCGTGCCGCCGAGCAGCCCATCGACGAACCATTTGAACCCGACGGGCACCTCCACCAATTTCCGCCCGAGCTTGGACACCACCCGGTCGATCATCCCGCTGCTGACGACGGTTTTGCCCACGGCGATATCGCCGCGCCACTCGGAACGGTTTTGGCAGAGATAGGAAATCGCCACCGCGAGATAATGATTCGGATTCATCAAGCCGCTTGAGCGGGTCACGATGCCGTGGCGGTCGGCATCCGTGTCGTTGGCGAAGGCCACGTCGAAATTCTCGCGCATGCCGATCAGCCGCGTCATTGCATAGGGCGAGGAACAATCCATGCGGATCTTACCGTCCCAATCGGCAGTCATGAAGCGGAAGGTGGGGTCGACGCTGTCGTTCACCACGGTGGCGTCGATGCGGTAGCGTTCGATAAGCGGCTGCCAGACATGAACGCCGGCGCCGCCCAATGGATCGATGCCGATCTTTACTCCCGCGGCGCGGATGGCCTGCATGTCGACGACATTGTTCAGATCGGCGGTGTAGGCGTCGATATAATCATGCCGCTTTATGCAATCGCTTTTGCGCGCCCGTTCATAGGGAATGCGGTTGACGCCTTTCAGCGCACTCGCCAGGAATTCATTGGCCGTACGCTCGATCCAATTGGTGGCGTCGACATCGGCAGGACCGCCATTGGGCGAATTGTATTTGAAGCCGCCATCCTCGGGCGGATTGTGCGACGGCGTGACGACGACCCCATCGGCAAAGCCGCTGCTGCGCCCCCTATTGTGGGTGAGGATCGCGTGCGAAATGAGCGGCGTCGGCGTGTAACCGCCCGCGCTATCGAGCATGGTCATGACATTGTTGGCGGCCAGCACTTCGAGGGCGCTGGCAAGGGCCGCTTCCGACAGAGCATGCGTGTCGATGCCGACGAAGTGCGGCCCGTCGATATTGTTCTGGCGGCGGTAAAGACATATCGCCTGCGTCGTGGCCAAGATATGCGCTTCGTTGAACGCGGCATCGAAGGCCGAACCTCGATGGCCGGACGTGCCGAAGGCGACCCGCTGCGAGGCCACCGACGGATCGGGCTGCCGGACGAAATAATCCGTCATCAGCCGCGGCACATTCACGAGCATGGAAGAAGGGACCGGCTTCCCCGCGAGTGGACTTATCCTGCCGGTCATCTCATTTCTTCCTGTCTCAACCTAGGATGACACGCAGATAATGAGTCGTGTCATCATCCTTCAAGGGGATGCGGACGTCTTTGGATTCGATGTCGGCGCCATCCAGGGTCACACGCATGATCCCACGCCCGGCACCGTTGGGGTTTTCGACGGCGATCTCGTAAACCGCCCGGCCATGCCGATAGGTGAGTTCGAAGCCGGGCCAGCTTCGCGGGATACACGGATTGAGAAGAAGCGTGTCGCCTTCGATCTTCAATCCCAGCAAGCCTTCCATGATGACGCGATACATCCAGCCTGCCGAGCCCGTGTACCATGTCCAGCCGCCGCGGCCGACATGGGGGGGCGCGCTGTAAACATCGGCACATATGGCATAAGGCTCGACCTTGTAACGGTGAATGGCCGCGCTGTTGCCGGCGTGCCGGATGGGATTGAGCATCGTCAAGAGATCATGCGCCTTGTCGCCATCGCCCAGCATCGCATAGGCGAGCACCGACCATAGCGCCGCATGCGTGTATTGTCCGCCATTCTCGCGAATACCGGGCGGGTAGCCTTTGATGTAGCCGGGATCGGGGGATCCCTTGTCGAAGGGCGGCGTAAACAGCAACACCAAACCGTCATCGCGGCGCACGAGATATTTCTCCACCGCAGCCATTGCTCGCGCCGCGCGCGCCGGCTCGCCCGCGCCGGAGATGACACTCCAGGACTGCGCGATGGAATCAATCCGGCATTCGGTGTTGGCAACCGAGCCGAGCGGCGTTCCATCGCCGAAATAGGCGCGGCGATACCAATCCCCGTCCCAGGCATTTTCGAGGGCAAGTTTGAGGCTTGCCGCATGCGCACGCCAGCGAGCCGCACGCACCGGATCGCGGCCATCCGCGAGGCGCGAAAACGCTGTCAGCGTCGTATGGAGGAACCAGCCGAGCCAGACGCTTTCGCCTTTTCCGTCCTCGCCGACGCGGTTCATGCCGTCGTTCCAGTCGCCCGTGCCCATCAGCGGCAGGCCGTGAACGCCGACGGCGAGCGCGCCGTCCAACGCCACGGCACAATGTTCGAACAGGCTCGCTCGGCGTCCCGAAATCGGCGGCAGGAAAAAGGCATCATGCTCGCCTTCGCGCAGAGGCGGCCCATCGATGAAGGGGAGTTTTTCGTCGAGCACGCGCCTATCCCCTGTCGTCTCGACGTAATGGGCGGCGACATAGGCAAGCCAGACGCGATCGTCGGACACGCGGGTGCGTACGCCGCGTCCGGTTTCGGGCAGCCACCAATGCTGAACATCGCCTTCGGGAAATTGCCGCGTTGCCGCGAGCATCAGATGGCCGCGGGAGATCTCGGGCCTGGCGATTGCCAGCGCGGTGGCATCCTGCAATTGATCGCGGAAGCCGTAAGCGCCGCTCGATTGATAGAAGCCCGATCGTGCCCACACGCGGCAGGCGAGTGTCTGATAAAGCAGCCAGCGATTGAAGAGGATGTCGAGCGCGCGGTCCGGCGTTTTCACCTGGATCTTTGCCAGCGTGTCGTCCCAGAAACCGGTCACCTCGGTCAGGACGGCATCAAGATCGGCGGTGCGGTATTTGGTGACCAGAGCTTGCGCCTCGGCCGCGTTTGCCGCTTGGCCGAGCAAGAACGGAATCTCGATCGTGCCCCCGGGTTTCAGACGCAACGTCGTTTGCAGCGCGCAGCAGGGATCCATGCCGACGCCGGTCCGGTTGGACAGCGCGGTCCCGCGCAACAGTGCAATCGGCCGCTGCAGCGTGCCGTTGCGGCCCAGGAATTCGGCGCGGTCGCCTGTCCAACTGTTCTGTCGCCCATCCAGATCGGTGAAGGATACGCGCGTCCCGAACTCGTTGCTGAGCGGATTGCGGGCGAACATCGCGCCGGTTTCGGGGTCGATCTCGGTTACGATATGCGGGGCGGTACTCGGGCGCGATGGACCCAGCACCCAATCGACATAGGCGGTGACAGAAATATTGCGCACACGCCGCGATCGATTCGTGATTTTCAAACGCGAGATTTTCAGCGGGTCTCGTCGAGGCACATATTGCAGCAGTTCGAGTGAAAGCCCGTGCGAGTCCACTTCGAAGCTGCTGTAGCCCTGACCATGCCGGGCAATGTAGGTGGCATTGTCCTGCCGAATCGGAGCGGCCGTCGGCGACCACAACTCGCCGCTGTCCTCATCGCGCAAAAAGAAGGCCTCACCGGGCGGATCGGTAACGGGGTCGTTCGACCAGGGGCTGAGCCGGTTTTGCTGGCTGTTCAATGCCCAGGTGAACCCCGCGCCTTCGGTGGAAACCTGAAAGCCGAAATTCTCGTTGCTGATGACATTGATCCAGGGCGCGGGCGTCATTTGCCCCTGCTCCAGAATGGCGACATATTCCCGCCCGTCATTGGCAAAGCCACCCAGACCATTGAAGAATTCCAACGCCGGCCGCGGCCGCCCCGAATCGGGTGCGGCAGGACCCGGAGCGGCGCGCGCCGGGCGCACGATGACAGGCTGTCTTGGTTCCTCGATGCGGCTGATCTGCTCGGAGAGCGTGCCACGGCGACCGAACAGGACGACGCGGGCGATCGTCTGCAGAAGCGCGGCAATCTCGGGAGGAATGAGGTCGGTACGCAACACGAAGACATTGCCCCGCACATCATTGTCCGATCTGGGACGAGATTGAATCGGACGAATGAGGTGATCGATCGCGCCTTGCAGGTCCTGCAAATAGGAGGTCGCGCGGTCGTTCAGGATCACCAGATCCACCGCCAGCCGTTTCAGGCGCCAATATTCAAACGCGCGAAGCAACTGGCGTACAATATCCAGATCATCCAGCTGGTCGACCCGCAGCAGCACGATCGGCAGGTCGCCGGAGATGCCGTGCGCCCATAACGCGGAAAGCGGGCGGCCGCCTTGCTTCAAGAGATCGGGCGACGGCCTCAACGTCAGGTCGGAATAGATCACGCGATTGGCAAGGCGCTGGAATAGATGAGCCTCCGCCGGCCCGATCCCGAGATGGTGAAACTGACCTTGCGCCTGGGTCCACGCCATGGTGGTGACGCGATCGAATCCGGCCGGGTCGCGATGCTTGTCGGCGAGATCGAGCGCTTCCTGCCGCGAACCTGCGACCATCGTCCAGAACGAGACGCGCATCGCCTCGCCGCGAGGAATTTTCAACCGGCAACGCAGACTGAAGATCGGATCGAGCACGCATCCGACGGTATTGGACAGAGGCCACCCATCCGCGACGCATTGCGGCGCGCGAACGCGCTGACCACGGCCAAGAAAGCGCGCACGATCGGTTTCGAATTGCATGTTCCCGCTCGACTCGCCTTCAATCACCAAAAGGTGGGCCGCCCAGATCTCGGGTTGTTCGGGCGATTTGCGCCGCCGGGTTGCCAAAAGCGTGCCGGCGCCGGGAACGAACTCGGTTTCCACGAACAGCTTGGAAAACGCAGGGTGTGTCGCATCGTCTCCATAGGGCGCCAGGACGAGCTCGGCATAAGAGGTGATTTCGATTTCGTGCGTGCGAGTCCCCAGATTGGTGATGGAGACGCGGCGCACCTCTGCGTCGTGTTCGGGGGAGACCGAGATTTCGAGGGTCGTCTTGAGCGAACCATCATGCCGAACGAATTCGGCGTGGTCTTCAAAGAAGGATGCCTCGTAATGGTCCGGCTCGACCCCCGTTGGTTGGTAGCCCGCGGACCACGTCTCGCCGCTCCGGCAATCGCGTAGGAAAATGTAGCTGCCCCAGTCATCGCAGGTGACGTCTTCGCGCCAGCGCGTCACATCGAGATTGCGCCAACGGCTGTAACCCGAGCCGGCGCCTGTCACCATCACCGCATAACTGCCGTTCGAGAGAAGATGCGTGCGCGGGATCCGCGAATGCGGCGAATTGAAGCGCCGTTTCATCTCGGGGGCGACATGCTCCGCCTTCGCAGCGGCGCGGACCTTCATGGCCGGCGGGCGGGCGACGGGAATATCGCGCGGCATGCGTTCCTGAAGCAGAAGCTCGGTTGCCTTGATGATCGGGTCGGCGTGGAAGCATTCGCGCATCTCACCTTCCAAAAGCGCGTCGGCGATCGCCACTATGCTCATGGCGTGATGATGCGCCATATAGGCGCGCACGATGGCAACCTTGGACCCTTCCGGAAGGCGTGACGGCGTGTAGTCGAGGGCCTCGTACCAGCCATAGGGGCCGCGGCCTCCTTCGTCGGTGAGCCTTCGGAAGTTTTCCGCGGCGGCGCCAGGATCGATCATGGCCGCAAGCGCGGTCGCGTACGGTGCGATGACGATATTCTCCCCCAGGCCGCGCTTGTAGCCGAGGTCAGGGACGCCAAAACCGGCATATTGATAGGTGCCGTCCATGTCGCGTGCGTAGAAGAGAGATTCCGAAATACCCCATGGCACGCCCAATTCCCGGCCATACTCGATCTGTCGACGCACGACGAGACGCGTGGTCTGGTCCAGAATACTCCCCACCGGCGCGCGCATCACGAGCGACGGCATCAGAAATTCGAACATCGAACCCGACCATGAGATCAGCGCCGATCCATGACCGACAGGCGTCAACGTTCGGCCCAGCCGGAACCAATGCTTCGGGGGTACGTCTTCGCGAGCGATCGCGATGAAGCTCGCAAGGCGTGCTTCGGACGCGAGAAGATCGTAGCAGCTCGGGTCCAGAGCGGAATCCTCGACCCGGTAGCCGATGGAGAAAAGTTGCCGCTCCGGTGCGTAGAGAAAATCGAACTTCATCTCCGAGAACAGGGACTCGGCTGCGTCTTTCAGGGCATTCAACCGCATTGCGATAGTGGGTTCGGGCTCGGAAGACGCGACCACAACGGTCTCGGTTTTTCCTGCCGGCAACACGCGCGCCAAGGTTTGGACTTCCCCATTGCGTGACGCCACATCGTTCGTGTCGGCAAACGAATTCGAGGCGAAGGCAAAGGCCGGCATCGGGGCGAGCACTTGATCATTCATCCCCGACGGCAAGCCATTATCCACGGCGGCGGCTCGCGCGTGCAGATATTCCAGGTCGCGTTTGTGACTGTGCAGCGCAGCGCACATCGCCTCCATCCAAACGAGCACCTCGTCGGCGGCGGCGGTTGCTGCTTCGTGCGCCAAAAGACGCGCGATCACGGTCGCGTCGTCAACGGAATCGGAGAGCTCCGTGATGTACCGGTCAAACTCCACGTCGGCGGCGAGATCGGGCTCGAATGCGGCGTCTATGCCGTCAAATGCGGCTTTGAGGCGATCCGCGTTGGCCGCTTTAATGCGAAGGCCCGAAAAAGTGTCGAGGGATTCGCAAGCCAGATCGAACGCATCTCTTACTCCGGCCAGTCTTTGGGCAGAGCCGAGCGAGATCTTTTCCATCTGCCGGCAAGCATGAGCGACGACAACGAGATGACCTGCCAGATTCCCGCTGTCGACCGTGGAAATATATTTTGGGTGGAGCGGGCGCAAATCCTGCGTCGCGTACCAATTGTAAAAATGCCCGCGGAAGCGTTCGAGGGCTTTCATGCTCGCGAACGTCGCCTCCAGCCGCTCCACCGCGTCTAAGGTTCCGATCCAGCCGAAATCGCGCGCGGCAAGCACCGCGAGGAGATAGAGGCCAATATTGGTCGGAGACGTCCGGTGGGCGATGATCGGCTTTGGATCTTCCTGAAAATTGTCGGGGGGCAAATGATGATCGTCGGCGGTGATGAAGTCTTCGAAGAAACGCCAGGTCCGGCGCGCGATCTTGCGCAAGGCTTTCGCGTCCGCTTCGTCGAGGGGGAGATGCCCGGCGGTTGGCGGCGACCTGCTGGCCCACCAGGCGATCACAGGAGAGAAAGCCCACAGGGTGACGAATGGCGCGGCCAGGGGCTCGGCGCCGGACTGGGCAAACCGAAGCAGCGTCAACGTCGCCGCCGTGAAGGCGAAGCTGCCGGCCAAGCGGAGCGAAACGCTGCGCCGATCCTCATTCACCTCTCGACTCACCTGCGCAGCGGTGACCCATTCCAGAAGCCGGCGGCGGCGGAAGAGTCGAAACATCGTGCGCATGACCGCATCGGTCATCACCCAGGCTTGATGGGCGAGAAATGTGATCAGGAATCCAATCTGGATCGCCGAAACCGCCAAATCCCGCCCGACGCCGCGCAAATGGCTGCGCTTGGCAATGCCTTTTTGGCGCGGCAGGAGACCCTGGATCGTAGGAAGCAGCGACGGCACGATCATCGCCGACAGAATGAATCCCGTCCAAATTCCCGCTGCGTGAAGCGGCAGAGTCCAGCCGTAGATCAGCGCCAGCAGAGTCGCCGGCGCGGATAAGGATCGCCGCAGATTATCCACCATCTTCCAGCGGCCGATGAGGCCCACGACCCCGCGCTTGCGACCGCGAGGATCGCGGCCATAGCCGATGATCCACGGCAGCAACTGCCAATCGCCTCGAACCCAGCGGTGCTGACGGGCGGCGGCCACGTCGTAACGCGAAGGAAATTCCTCGACGACTTCGATATCGGAGGCGAGTGCTGCGCGCGCGAAGATACCTTCCAAGAGGTCGTGGCTGAGGACGGAATTCTCCGCAATCCGCCCATCAAGCGCGGCTTCGAACGCGTCGACCTCATAGATGCCCTTGCCGATGTAGGAGCCTTCCTGGAACAGATCCTGGTAGACGTCGGAGACCGCGAATGCGTAGGGATCCAGGCCCCGCGGCGCCGAGAAGACCCGCTGAAACAGCGATCCTTCTCGCCCGATCGGCAAAGACGGCGTGACGCGCGGTTGAACCACCGCGTGCCCTTCGACGACGCGACAGGATTTGGGATCGAGCCGCGGCCGATTGAGCACGTGAGCCATTTTTCCGATCATACGTTTGGCCGCTTCTCGCGGCAGACGCGTATCGGCGTCCAGCGTGATCACGTAGCGAACATCGGGGGGCGCGGAAGGCGGTTCGCCGCCGAGCGCCAGGAATGTCGTGTCCTTCGCGCCGCGCAGAAGGCGGTTGAGCTCATGGAGCTTGCCCCGCTTGCGCTCCCAGCCCAGCCATTTTCCTTCTCTCTCGTTCCAAACCCGGTGGCGATGCAGGAGCACAAAACGATCCCCCGCTTCCGCAGGGCCGTAGCGCCGGTTCAGCTGGGCAATTCCTAGAACCGCAGTCTCCAATATCTCTTCGTCAGAAGGCGTCGTTTCGGTATCGGAATCGGTCCAATCGGAAAGCAGAGCGAAATAGAGATCGCCATCCGCGCTCGCCAAATAATGCACCTCGAGCTGCTCGATCAGTTCGTTGACCTGCGCCGGACGCGCGAGCAGAACCGGCATCACGACCATCGTGCGCAGATGGGGGGGGACGCCTTCGGCCAGCTCCATGCCCGGCAGAAGCGCGGGCCCGATACGATTGGTCACGGCACGATTGACCAAAACAACAGCAGCGTCGGATGCGGGAATGATCGCCAGCACGGCGAGCCACAGCAGCACCTCATCCGAAAGGCCGGACTGCCTAAGCGCGAGGATCGGCAGGGCGGAGAGAACCGCGGTCAGTACCGCGATGAATCCGATATAGCCGACGCAGCCGGTTGCGATGTTAAGGCGGCGGACCCATTCTGAGGGTGGGGGATAAAATCCTAGCTCTCGCTCGAAGCGTCGCGCGCCACCGGCGATCAAGTAATAGCCGGGCTCGCGTTCGCGATCGGAGAGTTTGCCGTCGCTAGAACGTTTCGCCGCGATTTTGGCGCTCGCGATCGCCCGCTTGGTGACATCGAGTTCGGTATGGCCGGAGCCCCGGGCAAGACGTTCAATGGCACGCCGGTACAGATTGCGCGTGGCAAAATCCATGGCCTCGAATTCGCTCTCGGCGCGCAGCTCGGCATCGACAAGGCTTACGCTTTCGAAAAACTCAGCCCAGTCGATCTCGGAGATCATGCGCATGCTGGTGATGACGTTGCGCACCGTCACATTGAGCGCGCCCTGCAGGCGCAGCTCGTCCTGGATGGTCCGATCGATTGTGGTCCCTTGGGCGGCGAGGCGCTCCGTCAACCATTGCAGCACCGGCGCGACGGCAGCATCCTGGTCGCGCAGCCGATGGTCCAATTGGGCGGCAAATGCCGATGGCAAGGGCCCGCGATCATATTCGTGCAGGATCTCCTCCAGCGGCCTGCGATGACGCCCTTCGGCACCCAGCAAACGGTCTGCCGTCGCGTCGGCCTGCAGGCTCGCCTCGCGGCCGCGCAAAATCGCTTGCGCCAGCCGCCGCAAATTCTCGACCAGCGTGATTCGCAAGGTGATCGCGATCGCCCACAATTCGCCGATGGTCAGCGGCTGAACGAGCTGATAGGCGTTCACAAAGCGTACCAGCGCCTGAAGGTCGAAGCGGCTGTCCGTATGGGCGACAAAGGCCCAGGCGAGACCGAAGACGCGGGGATATCCGGCGAGATGCCCTTCGGCGAGTTTCGGGAGCTCGGAATAGTAACGGGGCGGCAGATAGTTCTTGATCTCTCGGATCTGTTCTTCAACGACGTGGAAATTGTCGAGCAGCCACTCGGCCGCAGGCGTGATCGGGCGGTCGTCGCGGGTGGCATCGGCAATGACGCGGTAGGCCTCGTCCAGGACTTTCGCGTTCTCGCTGAGGCGTGCCAGAACAGGCTTGCCGCGCGAGGGACGCGCCAGGACGCGCTGCGCCTCGGCGAGGCTATCGGCGTGGCTCTCCAGGCGCTCGACGCTGAAAAGCTCCGATCGGATCGGCTCCTCGGCCGTCGACAACGGCGCCGCCACTGCGCCCTTGAAGCCATGAAGAAGAGAATATTTCAAGATTCTAATACCTTGAGCGCGGGTTACCTCGCGCTCTCATGTGACCAATCGACAGGCTGAAGCTGCCCCGCCCGGGGCTTATGGTCGGAGAACGCACCGCTCTGGGTTCCGTTCCTTGGTAAAGAGGCTATGAGAAATCGGGTTTCAATGCGAATTAACTTCTCGGCAGTCGGTTACCGATGCGTTGCCGGGGCGTTATGGAAGATCGCCCCGCAGTGTCAATGGCGTGCGCGGACGGGTGGCTGTCACAATCGACAGGCAAGGTCGAAGCCCATGCGAATATCCCCAGCAGATTCGGTAGATCGATATGCGAGCGACACACCCGCGCGCTCGCCGCTGGGGATTCTACGAGAGAACCACAGGCATCCGCCCGCCATGATAAGGTTTTTTCGACATTTCGGCTTCGCCGCCGCCTATATCGTCGCCGCGGCGAAGGAACAGATCGAACCGCATAAGGAAATTCAACGTGAACCCGCTGATATTGTTGCATGAACAGGGCCAGGCCCTTTGGCTTGATTTCCTCTCCCGCCGCTTTATCGCCGAGGGCGGCCTGAAGAAACTGAGAGACGAAGACGGGCTTAGCGGCGTCACCTCCAACCCCTCGATCTTCAAGAAGGCGATCGGCGATAGCAGCGATTACGACGCAGCGATCCGCGCGTTGGTGGATAAAAGCGACTGCGATGTGATGACGCTGTACGAGCAGCTCGCCATCGAGGACATCCAAAACGCCGCCGATGTGCTGCGTCCGGTTTACAAGGCGACGGAGCGCGCCGACGGCTTCGTCAGCCTCGAAGTTTCGCCCTATATCGCCCAGGACACCGCCGCCACCATCGCCGAAGCCCGCCGGCTATGGAAAGAAGTGAACCGCGAAAATGTCATGATCAAGGTGCCTGCCACCGAGGAAGGCATCCCGGCCATCCGCACCCTTCTCGGCGAAGGCATCAATATCAACATCACCCTGCTGTTCTCGCGCGCGGCCTATCGTCGGGTCGCCGAGGCCTATCTCGATGGGCAGGAACTCTTCATCGCCGCCGGCGGCCACCCCAATCGGCTGTCGAGCGTTGCGAGTTTCTTCGTCAGCCGGATCGACTCCGCTGTGGACAAATTGATCGACGAACATCTGAAGAAGATTCCGGCCGGCGCTGAGACCGAGGCGCTTGCCGGTTTGCGGGGAAAGATCGCCATCGCAAACGCGAAGCTTGCCTACCAGGATTATAAGCAGATCTTCGCGGGCTCCCGGTGGCGCAAGCTGAGCGATGCAGGCGCGCGCGTGCAGCGCCTGCTCTGGGCCAGCACCAGCACCAAGAACCCGGCCTATCGCGATGTCATGTATATCGAGGAGCTGATCGGGCACGACACCGTCAACACCATGCCGCCGGAGACCTTGGCGGCATTCCGCGACCACGGGGCAATCCGTCCTAGCTTGGAGGAGAATGTCGCGGCGGCCGAGAACATGATGGCCCTCTTATCCCAATTTGGTATCTCGCTGGACGATGTCACGACAAAGCTGACGAGCGAAGGCGTGAAGCTGTTCGCCGATGCCTTCGACGAGCTTCTCGCCGCGGGTGAAAAGAAACGCGCCGCCAGTCTCGGGACGGCACTCAACCGTCAAGTTGCGAACCTGCCCCCCGACCTCGAGCAAGCCGTCAAAGATACGCTGGAGGATTGGCGCAGGAGCGGCAATGTGCGTCGCCTGTGGAAGCGCGATCCGGCGCTCTGGACCGGTGCCGACGAGGCCAAATGGCTGGGATGGCTCGATATCGCGCAAGGCGAGCTCGATGACATCGACCGCATCCAGGAATTGGCGTCGGATGTGCGAAAGGCGAAATTCACCCATGCCGTCTTGTTGGGCATGGGTGGATCGAGCCTGGGCGCCGAGGTCTTCGCTACCACGTTCGGGGCGCAAACCGGCTACCCAAAGTTGCTGGTGCTCGATTCCACCGATCCGGCGCAGATCAGAAGTATCGAACATGCGATCGATCTGCCCAACACGCTGTTCATTGTCTCCAGCAAGTCGGGAACGACACTTGAGCCGAACATCCTCAAGGATCATTTCTTCACCCGCGCCGAAGCCGTGTTGGACAAGGGAAAAGCGGGCGCGCATTTCATCGCCATCACGGACCCGGGATCGAAACTTGCCGATCTGGCCGGCAGGGAGCACTTCCGCAAGGTTTGCGCCGGCAAAGCCGACATCGGTGGGCGCTATTCGGTGTTGTCGGATTTCGGCTTGGTTCCTGCGGCGACCATGGGCGTGGACGTGAAGTCATTGCTGACATCCACGATGAAAATGGTGCGGTCCTGCGGAACGGACGTCCCGCCCGGCGTAAATCCCGGTGTGGCGTTGGGCGTCATCCTGGGAACCCTGGCGGCAAGGGGACGGGACAAGCTCACCATTATCGCCTCCCCCGGCATTTCCGATCTCGGCGCGTGGCTGGAACAGCTGATCGCCGAATCCACGGGCAAGCAAGGCAAAGGGATCATCCCGGTCGATGGCGAGCCTCTCGCATCGCCGGAGTTCTATGGAAAGGATCGTCTTTTCGCCTATCTCCGCCTCGATGAAGAGCCGAATGCGGCGCTGGACGAGAAGGTTTCCAAGCTCGAACAAGCGGGGCACCCGGTGGTGCGCATCGCGGTCGCGAACCGCATCCAGATCGGTCAGGAATTCTTCCGCTGGGAGATCGCCACCGCCGTAGCGGGCGCGATCCTGGGCATCAATCCCTTCGATCAGCCCGACGTCGAAGCCAGCAAGATCAAGACCCGGGAGCTGATGGAGGTCTATGAGGCGCGCGGCTCGCTGCCGCCGGAAACGCCTCTCTTTGAAGAGGACGGCATCAAAGTCTTCGCGGACGGGAACAACGGCAACATCCTGAAGCAGGCCGGCGACGGTACGGCATTGGTCAGCTCATTGAAAACGCATCTTGCCCGCGCTCATGACGGCGACTATTGCGCGCTTCTGGCCTATGTGGCGCAAAATAAGTCCCATCGCGAGGCCTTGCAGGCCATCCGCACCGCGATCCGCGACAGCAAAAAAATAGCCACCTGCGTCGGTTTCGGCCCGCGTTTCCTCCATTCGACCGGTCAGGCCTATAAGGGCGGGCCGAACACCGGCGTGTTCCTGCAAATCACCGCCGACCATCGCGCCGACTTCCCTGTGCCGGGACGCAAATATAGTTTCGGCGCGGTGATCGATGCCACGGCGCGCGGCGATTTCGAGGTGCTGAACGAACGCGGGCGCCGCGCCATCCGGGTGCATCTCGGCACCGATGTCGCTGCCGGGTTGGCAAGGCTGAAGCAGGCCGTCGTGCAAGCGCTCGCCTGACGAAAGGACATTCATGCAAATCGGAATCATCGGCCTGGGCCGCATGGGTGGCAACATCGCCCGTCGGCTGCTGCGCAACGGCCATAGCTGCGTCGTCTACGATGCGCGCCCCGAGGCCCGGCAGGAACTCGCCAATGACGGGGCCACACAAGCATCCGACATCAAAGATTTCATCGCCCGCCTGCAGCGGCCGCGCATCGTATGGGTCATGCTGCCGGCCGGCGCGATCACCGAGAAGATGATCGAGGACGTCGCCGCCCTGATGGAGCAGGACGACATCGTCATCGACGGCGGCAACACATTCTATCGCGACGACGTGCGCCGGGCGCGCGCACTCAAGCAGAGATCGATTCATTATGTGGATGTCGGGACCAGCGGTGGCGTCTGGGGTTTGGAACGCGGCTATTGCATGATGATCGGCGGCGAGGCGGCTACCGTTCAGCGTCTCGATCCGATCTTCGACGCGCTTGCGCCCGGTACGGGTTCCACGGCGCATACGCCGGGGCGCGCGTCCGGCGGAACCGCGGAACGAGGTTACCTCCATTGCGGCCCTGTGGGCGCAGGGCATTTCGTGAAGATGATCCACAACGGTATCGAATATGGCCTGATGGAAGCCTATGCCGAAGGCTTCAACATCTTGCGCGAGGCCCCATCGGAGTCGCGACCGGAGGACGAGCGCTACCATCTCGAGCTAGCCGACATTGCCGAAGTGTGGCGACATGGGAGTGTGATCGGATCCTGGCTGCTCGATCTGACGGCGATCGCGCTGGCGGAAGATTCGGAGTTCGCGAGCTTTTCCGGTTTCGTGGAAGATTCCGGCGAGGGCCGCTGGACATTGATGGCCGCCCTCGAAACCGGTGTTCCGACCGACGTGCTGTCGGCGGCGCTTTATGCTCGCTTCCGTTCGCGCGACAACGCACAATTCGCCAACAAGCTGCTGTCAGCCATGCGCCACCAATTTGGCGGCCATAACGAACCCAAACCGGGTTCCTGATGATGGACGAGGCGAAACCAGCGGGTCCGTGCGCCTTTGTGATTTTTGGCGGCTCCGGCGATCTCACCAAGCGTCTGCTGATTCCTGCGCTGTACCATTTGAAGCGCAGCCATTTGCTGCCTGAAGACTTCGCTCTGATCGGCATCTCGCGCGCCGAGATGAGTGATGAGGAATTCCGCGTTTCGATCGCGAACAGCCTGCGTGAACTCAGCGGCGAGCCCATCGACGTCGCCGATTGGAGCTGGCTCGCAAGCCGAATGCACTATATGTCCGGCGATCTTGAGAATGCCGCGACCTATGAACGCCTGAAGGCGCTATTGCGCAGGACAGACGTCGATCATCGCGCCGGCGGGAATTATTTGTTCTACCTCGCGACCCCCGCGACGGAATTCGCCAAAGTCGTGCGGCAGCTAGGCGATGCCGGTTTGACGCGACAAGAAAATGAACAGTGGCGCCGCGTCGTCATCGAGAAACCGTTCGGTACCGACCTCACTTCCGCCAAAGAACTGAACCGTCTGCTGCTCGAGGTGCTCGGCGAAGATCAAATCTACCGCATCGATCATTACCTCGGCAAAGAGACCGTTCAGAACCTCATGGTGTTCCGCTTCGCCAATGGTTTGTTCGAGCCGATATGGAATCGGAATCATATCGATCACGTGCAGATCACCGTTGCCGAAAGCCTGGGCGTAGAGCGGCGCGGCAAATATTACGATGCCACCGGCGCGCTGCGCGACATGGTTCCGAGCCACATGTTTCAACTTCTTGCGTTGACGGCGATGGAGCCGCCGACCTGCTTCGAGGCCAATGCGTCGCGCAACGAAAAGGGCAAGGTTCTGGAAGCTATACGAAAATACACGCCCGAGACGGCGCGCCAAAATGTCGTCCGCGCCCAATACGGTCCGGGAGCTGTCCAAGGAAAACCGGTTCGCGCCTATCGCGACGAGCCGGATGTGGCGCCCAATTCGATGACGGAAACCTATGTCGCAATGAAGCTGACAATCGAGAATTGGCGCTGGGCCGGCGTGCCGTTCTATTTGCGCACCGGAAAAACCCTGGCGGGCAAATGCAGCGAGATCGTCATTCAGTTCAAGCAGGCTCCGCTGACATTGTTTCGCGGCACGGCTTCCGAACGGCTGGTGCCGAACGATCTGACAGTGAACATCCAACCCCGTGAGGGCATCTGTTTGCGCTTCGGCGCGAAGATTCCGGGGCCCGTGATGCATATCGGCGATGTCGAGATGAAATTCAAATATGCCGATTATTTCCAGGCCGAGCCCAGCAACGGGTATGAGACGCTGCTCTATGATTGCATGATCGGGGATGCGAGCCTGTTCCAGCGCGCCGACAACATCGAAGCGGGCTGGCGCATCGTACAGCCGATACTGGACGCGTGGGCGGAGGATAGGATCAATCAGATTCCCATCTATCCCGCCGGCGGCGAAGGACCGGTGGAGGCAAGCACCTTGATCGAGCGCGATGGGAGACGTTGGCGTCCCATCGGCTGCAAGGATTAATCACGGGAAGCCGGCGGATATGCAAATCGAAGTGCTGACCGATGCCGATGGTTTCGCGAGCCGTGTTGCGGACTGGCTTCTGGGATTGGCGCTCGAAGAAAACCACGATTTCGCGATCCTCCTTTCCGGCGGCTCGACGCCGCGGCCCATTTACGAACGTCTTGTGTCTTCCGACTACAGCAGCCGGTTCCCGTGGCGCCATGCGCATTGGTTCTGGAGCGATGAGAGATTCGTACCCCATGACGATGCGCGCAGCAATTTCCGCATGGCGTGGGACGCCATGCTATCGCACGTGCCGGTACCGGCCGGAAACATCCATCCTGTGCGAACGGAGCACATCACGCCCGAAGAATCGGCCGCGGCCTATGAGCGCGAGCTGAAATCCTTCTACGGTGCGGACACGCTCGATCCGACGCGGCCGCTCTTTGCGGTCACGCTGTTGGGCTTGGGCGAAGACGGACATCTTGCGTCGCTTTTTCCAGGACAAGAGGTGTTGAATGAGCGCCGGCGATGGGCGGCAGCACTGATCGGCGCAGCATCCGAGCCACGCATCACGCTCACATACCCCACGCTCGAAAGCAGCCGGCATGCCGCATTCCTCGTCGCGGGCCCAGGGAAAGCCGCGATTCTACGCCGCTTTCGTGCGGGCGACCCGGAGCTTCCTGCGAGACGTTTTCGCCCCCTAGGCGAACTCTGTGTCTTTGCCGACAAAGCTGCAGCAGGCGATTGATGTCACAATGTTTTCTCGAAGCCACAAACGGTCCTGGCACAAACGCCATTGAACTGCGTTAAGTAGCCACTAAATAGGGCGTTCGTAGGCTTCGGCCCCGGGGGCCGCATAACGCGTGGGTTGCAGCCTCATGTATCGCACACTCGAAAACGATGCGCAGGGCGAGGACACGCGCTTTGTCACGCGCTATGCCGCGGTTCGTGCCCTGACCGAAGCGCTGGCCGCGCCCTTAGGGGCCGAGGATCAATGCGTTCAGTCCATGCCCGATGCGAGTCCGACAAAATGGCATCTGGCCCATACGACCTGGTTCTTCGAGACGCTGGTGCTGATGCCGCATGCGCCCGATTACGAGCCTTATGACCGCCGCTTCCAATATTTGTTCAATTCCTATTATGAAGCACTGGGGGCGCGTCATCCCCGGCCCCAACGAGGCCTTCTCACGCGCCCTGCCCTCAACGAGATCTTCGAATACCGCCATCACGTGGATGGCGCGATGGCGCAGCTTTTCGAGCGCGCGACCCAGGCGCAACGCTCGGTATTCGAAGACATCGCGGAGCTCGGCCTTCATCACGAACAGCAACATCAGGAACTGATCCTGACCGACATCAAGCACGTTTTTTCCTGCAACAAGCTGCTGCCCCGCTACGCGCCAGGTTCCCCGGTTGCGGTGAAAAGCGCATCCCCGCTCGGCTGGGCCGATTTTGCCGGCGGCATCGTGCCGATCGGCCATGCCAAGGAGGGCTTTGCGTTCGACAATGAAGGCCCGCGCCATCTGGTGTTGCTCGGACCCTATCGGCTGGCCACGCGGCTCGTCACCTGCGGCGAATATCTGGCCTTCATGGAGGATGGCGGTTATCGCCGGCCCGAATTCTGGCTCTCCGACGGATGGGCGAAGGTGCAGACCGAGGGATGGGACGCGCCGCTCTATTGGTCGAACGAGACGGGCGAGTGGCAGGTCTTCACGCTGAACGGTGTGCAGCCGCTAAGGCGCGACGAGCCCGTGGTGCATGTGAGTTTCTATGAGGCGTTGGCCTATGCGAATTGGGCGGGCAAGCGACTTCCCACCGAATTCGAGTGGGAGGCCGCCGCGATCGGACAGACGGTGACC
Source organism: Micropepsaceae bacterium (assembly GCA_035318785.1). Classification (GTDB taxonomy): domain Bacteria; phylum Pseudomonadota; class Alphaproteobacteria; order Micropepsales; family Micropepsaceae; genus CAIYRG01. Next base: position 14,438 of record DATHDZ010000070.1, on the reverse strand, counting down.
GGCAATTTCCTCGACCCCACTCAGCCACATCCCAAGCCCGCCGCCGCAGCCGAAGGCGTCACACAATTATACGGCGATGCCTGGGAGTGGACGCGATCGAGCTACGATCCCTATCCGCGCTACCGGCCGCACGCAGGTGCGGTCGCCGAATATAACGGCAAATTCATGTGCGGCCAGATGGTCCTGCGCGGCGGATCCTGCGCCACGCCGGCCGGGCACATCCGCCCGACCTACCGCAATTTCTTCCCCCCTTCTTCAAGGTGGCAATTCTCGGGCATTCGCCTGGCGGAGGATTCATGACCCCTCCCGCGCAGAGTGCCGCCGCGCGCCCACGCGAGATCATTTGCGATGTGGAGGATTATTCGGACGCGCTACTGGCGGGCCTGAAGAGTCAGCCGAAACATATTCCGTGCAAATTTTTCTACGATGCACATGGCTCGCATCTGTTCGAAAGAATCTGTGCGACGCCGGAATATTATCCTACCCGTATCGAGCTCTCGCTGCTCCATCGGCACGCAGGCGAGTTTGCCGCCCTGATCGGACCCGACGCCGAGATTTTGGAATTCGGCGCCGGCGCGGGCGAGAAAATCCGCCCGATCCTCGATGCCTTGGAGCATCCCCGCGCCTATCTGCCGATCGACATTTCGGGCTCCTATCTCAGGAGCATCGCGGCGCGGCTGAGAAGCGAGTACCCGGCGCTGGAGATCGAGCCGGTCGTCGCGGATTTCACGCGCGAACTCGCCATGCCGGTTTCATCGGCCGCACGCCGCGTTGGATTCTTCCCCGGCTCGACCATCGGGAATTTCGAACCCGAGGAAGCGCGGCTGTTTCTGCAGCAAAGCGCCAAATTGCTCAAAGGCGGCGGGCTCCTGGTCGGCGTCGATCTGGTCAAGGACCCGAACGTGCTGCATGCGGCCTATAATGATCGTGCCGGGGTGACCGCGGCCTTTAACAAGAACCTGCTGGTGCGCGCCAATCGCGAGGCGAACGCGAATTTCGACGTGGAGCGCTTCGCCCATTACGCGTTCTACAATCCTCTGCTGCGGCGCATCGAGGTTTATCTGGTGAGCATGGCTGCTCAGCGCGTCACCATCTGCGGCCGGCAAATTTCGTTCGCCGAAGGCGAAGCCATCCACACCGAATGGTCCTACAAATATACCGTGGAGGATTTCCGCGCCCTTGCGGCTTCCGCCGGTTTCACGCCGCGCGCGCTGTGGTGCGATCCCAACCGGCTTTTCAGCGTGCACTGGCTGGAATCGCTTTGACGCTTTATTTCCAGAGCGGCGCGAACTGCATCGCCACGACCTCGTCGTAGCGCGGGTTGCCTTTTAGGATTCCCACATCGCGCGCGAAGCCGTTCATGCCCGCGACGAAATCTTCCGAAATCGAGGCGTCGTAATAGGGCAGATCGCGCCGGATCAATTCGGCGATGAGCGCGGCTTCCGACGGCGGGAAGAGTTTTTGTCCGACCGGCGTCGCGCGCTGGGGATCGGCGCGCAGAGAGGCTTGCGTTCTCACAATGGCGCGCACCGCCGCTGCCGCTACATTGGGCGAATTCGCGATAAGTCTGTCCGTCGTGGCGATGGACGCCATGGTGTAATTGAAGCAGGGCTTCGGCCCGTCGCCGCGCCGCACGTCGAGCACGATCGTGCCGACACCGCGACGCACCGCCACCTCCGCACCCATGCCATTGGCCCAAAAGCCGTCGATCTTGCGCTCCTCAAGCGCCTTGGCGGCGGTGACGCCGAAATTCACGCCCGCGCCTTGGGCGCCCGGCACCGGAGCAATCTTCACGCCGTCGCGTGCTGGATCGATGCCGGCCTCGATGAGAAGGCGGCGCAAACCCATTTCGACCCAGGGCGCGGCGCCGATGCTCTTGCCTTTGACGATAGAGATGTCGCCGCGCTTCGCGTTGAGATCGGCGTGCATCACCAGGAACCAGTACATGCCTTGCGCTTGCGCGCAGAGAAGCTTGGCCCCGCGCCATTCCGGGAACGCCGCGAGGACCGAATGCGCCGAGCCGCCGACGAAATCCACCGCGCCATCGCGCAAGGCGGCATAGGCCTTGTCGACCGGAAAGATCAGCTCCAGCGAAACATCCAGACCTTCTTCGCGGAAGAAGCCCAACTCGATTGCGGCAGCGGCGGGAAAATAGGAATTGGAGATGATATCGGGAACAGCAAGCTTCATAGGTTGCCCTAAGCCTCGCCTTGCAACATATCGCGCACCCAAGCGGCAACACCGATCAGCGCCGCATCCTGCTGCTCGAAGCCCATCACCTGAAGCCCCAGCGGCAATCCCTCATCGGCGAGCACCGGAAGCGACACCGCCGGAACGCCGAGCAAGGAACCGGCCACTGCGAAAATCGGATTGCCCGTCGAGTGTAGCCCGACGGGCGCCGCTCCCGTGGCGGACAAAGTGATCGCCGCGTCGGCGAAAGATGAGAGCCGCGCATAGACCGCGCGAATATGGGCGCGTTCGGCAAGCGCGCGGCGGTAATCCTCGATGCTCATGCTTTCGGCTTGAGCCAAGCGGTCCAGCATCGTCTGGCTCAACCCGGCGGCATTCTTCTCGCGATAGGTGTTGAGCGGCCAGCGCGATTCCCAGGCATTGATGGAAAGGGTAACGCCGTGTGCTTTGGCCAATTGGGTTTCGAGTGCGTCCACCAGCTCATTGTTGCGGCGATGAATGATCGCGACATTCGACGCCCGCAGACGCTCGAGGATGTCCTCGAACCCGGCCTTGGCCGAAGGAGACGCAAGCTCCCAACCGGCGGTTTCCAACACGATAAGCGTGGCGGGCGGATTGGCGGGTGGCATTCGTTCCGGCCCGGCGAGGCCCGGATAACCGGGATCGCCACCGGCGCGCTGCGCGATCGCCCAACAAAAATTCCACGCATCTTCCAGGCTCGCCGCCAATACCCCGTCGCAGCTTTGGGAGAGCGCGTCGTGGCTGCCGCCGCGATTGATCGCGCCGAGGCTCGGCTTGAACCCGACGCAGCCGCAAAAGCTCGCAGGGCGGATGATCGAGCCTACAACTTGCGTGCCCAAACCTGCCGAGATCATGCCGGCGGCCACGGCGGCGGCCGAGCCGCTGCTCGATCCGCCCGGCGTGCGCGTGAGATCCCAGGGATTGCGCGTGCCGCCCGGAAACGTGGCGGCGAATTCGGTGGTGACGGTCTTGCCCAGCACGATCGCGCCGGCTTCGCGCAAGGCCGCAACCGTCGCCGCATCGCGTCCCGAATGCCAGCCCTTGTAGAGCGGCGATCCCATCTCGGTCGGCATGTCGATGGTTTCGACGATGTCCTTGATCCCAACCGGCATGCCGTCGATCAGGGACAATTCCTTGCCGTCTCTCCAACGTTGGGTGGAGAGAGCGGCAGCCTCGCGCGCTGCCTCTTCGTTGCGATGAACGAAGGCGCCAATCTCCGGCTCCCATTCGGCGATCGCCGCGAGGCAATTTTCCATGAGATCGGAAGGGCTACCGCGTCCGACGGTAAACATGTGCCGCGCCCGATGGAACGGGCGCATCCGCAAGCGCGCCGCGCGCGCCGCGTTACTTTCCGCTTTCATCGTAATAATGGATTTCAAACAGCATGCAGCCTTTTTCGGATTTGAAGGGGCCGTGATGAACGCCGGGTGGCCGGCAGGCATAGGTCGGGCTGTGGAACGGCTCCCCGCCTTTGCCTTGCTCATCGCTGCCGACAATCAGATCGCCCGCGAGAAGGTAAACCTCCTCCCAATGGTCGTGCACGAAGGGCTCCGTGGTGTAGACGCCGGGATCGAAGCGCAGCAGCCGCGTGCGGCTTCCCATTTTTCCCTTCTCGTCGATGTCGCTCGCCAGAATCTTCTGCTTGATGCCCGAAGGATACCCCGGCGGCGTCGCCCATCCCGCAGTCATGTCGAGCGCGGTGAATTCCAGATGAGGTTTGTTCATCGGCATGGCGCGTCTTCCTCTTTCGCCTAACCAAGAATGGGCAGGCTCACGACGTCGTAGCCGTGTTGAATTGTTCGCCCCTTCACGGGGTCTTCGAGTTCGAATTCGAAACGCTGCGCAGGCCTAAGGCCGCCATGAACCGCAAGCGTACCGCAGAACATCAGCGTGCCCTCGGGAAGGCCGCTTCTGTCGAAGCGGGCCAGCAGCTCTTCGGGATGGCGCATCGCGCTGACCGAGCCTTCCTGATAGAGCGCGCGTTGCCCACGAATCGTTGCGTAAGACCGCAGCATCAGCTTGTCCCAGTGATCGGCGACAGCATCGAAACGCCAGAACAAAGGCGCGATGGGTTTCTCGCACATCTGCTTGGAGACGGAGACGCCATAGGCTTCGACTTCGCGGTCGGTGTGATCCGAACCGGTGCCGACCCAGAGTACGCCTTGCGTCTTCAGAAGCACGAACTCCACTTCGCCGCTCGATGTCTCGCCCAGCACTTCGATACTCGTGTCGGTGGTCAGCCGCGCCGCGCCGACGCGGTAGAAGATCGGCGTCGTAGCCGGGCGTTTCACGCCGAGCACTTCCAATTCCTTGATGTGCTTCTCGACCGCTTCGGCATCGCGGCCGGTCCAGCCGGCAATCACGGCTTGAGTGATGCTAATGGTGGCGGCGCGCGGCACGCCCGCCCCCTCCTGCAACAGCAATGGCAAAATCCGCCCCGGCACCGGCATTGTCTTTCAAATACAAACACGTTGCGTGGATATTGCTCGATTTCGCACAGTTCCAGGAAGGGGTCAAAGGCTCCGCCGTGGGGTACCCTTTCGCTCTCCGGGAGACCGGCTTACCTTCAGGAAATGCCGGGTGGGGGAAGCTTATGTCCAAACGCAAGGTGCAATCCTCAGTCACGCGCCGCAGCCTTCTGAAGGGCGCGGCCCTGGCGGGCGCGGCGGTTGCAACGCCGCTGGTCGCACACGCGCAGACAGCACCCGCGACCGGCCCGGCGCGGACCACGCCTCCACCCAATCCGGAAATCGACACGCTCGCCTATCGCGTCGACGGCAGCCCGATCGTGCAGACCACCTCCGGGTCGGACTTCATGCTCGACGTGCTGAAGAGCCTCAAATTCGACTACCTCGTCGCGACCTGCGCGTCCAGCTTCAAGGGCCTACATGAATCGGTGGTGAATTACGGCAAGAACGTCGCGCCGGAATTCCTCACCACCACGCATGAAGAAACCTCCGTCGCGATCGCGCATGGCTATGCCAAGATCGAGAACAAGCCGCTTCTGGTCTGCGCCCATGGCACCGTCGGGCTGCAGCACGCCTCGATGGCGATCTATGACGCGTTCTGCGACCGCGTGCCGGTGTTCCTGTTCATCGGCAACACGTTCGACGCCGCCGAGCGCCGCAATGAGGTGATCTGGGTCCATTCCTCGCAGGACGATGCCGCCATGGTGCGCGATTTCGTCAAATGGGACGACCGGCCGGGATCGCTGGAACATTTCGCGGAAAGCGCGGTGCGCGCCTATAAGATCGCGGTGACGCCGCCGATGGCGCCCGTCCTTCTTAGCGTCGACACGACGATGCAGGAAGGCCCTATCCCCGAAGGCAAGAAGCTGCAGATTCCGAAGCTTCCCGTCATCGCCATGCCGCAAGGCGAATCCGGAGCGGTGGCCGAAGCGGCAAAGCTGCTGGTCGCGGCGGAGAACCCGGTGATCGTCGCGGATTCTTACGGCCGCAATCAGCAAGCCGTGGACCATCTCGTCGAGCTGGCGGAGCTTTTACAGTGCGGGGTGATCGATCTGGCCTCGTGGATGAATTTCCCGTCGCGTCATCCGCTCAATCAGAGCAATCGCGGCAATCGCGCGACGGTCGGCCAGGCCGATGTGATCCTGGGATTGGAAGTGGTGGATTTCTGGGGCATCACGCATGCGTTCCATGATCAGATCATCACGAGCACCGCATCGACGACGCGGCTGGACGCCAAGATCATCAGCATCAGCTCGGGCGATCTCTTCATCAAATCCAATTATCAAGACTTTCAGCGCTATGAGCCGGTCGACCTCGCCATCGCCGCCGACGCCGCGACGACCCTTCCCTCGCTGATCGAAGCGGTGCGGCACGAGATCACCGCCAATCGCCGATTGGCGTTCCAGGCGCGCGGCGCCAAGCTCGGCGACGCACACAAGGCTGCGCTGACGCGCGTGCGGTCGGACGCCGCCTATGGTTGGGATGCGAGTCCGGTCAGCACGGCGCGACTCTCCGCCGAATTGTTCGAGGTTCTACGCAACGAAGATTGGTCGCTCGCCTCCACCAAACCGTCGGGTGTGAGCAATTGGCCGCAACGGCTGTGGGCGATGGACAAATATTACCATTACACCGGCGATTCCGGTGGCAACGGCATCGGCTTCGGCGCGGCCGCCGCGGTGGGCGTCGCGTTGGCGAACCGCGCGCATGGCCGGTTGACTGTGACGATACAACCGGACGGCGATCTGATGATGGGACCGGGTATCTTATGGACGGCGGCCCATCACAAAATTCCGATCCTCTACGTCATGCACAACAACCGCGGCTATCATCAGGAATATATGGGCCTGCAAAAAATGGCGAACCGCCGCATGCGCGGCATCGACCAGGCCCATATCGGCACGACGCTGCGCCAGCCCTTCATCGATTACGCCACCATCGCCAAGGGCATGGGGGTCTATGCCGAGGGCCCGATCGCCGATCCCAAGGATTTGGGCGCCGCTTTAAGGCGGGCGGTGGCCGTGGTTAAGCGCGGGGAACCGGCGCTTCTCGACGTGCTGACCATCGGGCGCTGACAAACATACCGAATTGGGCGACAATCGGGGCCCACCGGGAGGCACCATGTCCGCGCGTATCAATCATATCGGTATCACCAGCGACCAATACGCCATGAACGCGCGCTTCTATCAGGCGCTGTTCGGCATGCAGACCGGCAAGAAGACCTTGCCGCCCTCGCGCGCGATATCGCTGGGCGACGGCTATGTCGGCATGACGCATATTCCGCGCCGCGACGGGCGCACCAGCGGGCTGGACCATTTCGGCATCGAGGTCGACGACATCGAAGACACCATCGCGCGGATGCAGAAATTCGATCCCGAACTGTCCGCTCTGAAGCGCCCGCCGATCCGGCCCTATGCCGCCTACAGCACGCATGACCCCGACACCAACATCTTCGATCTGTCGCAGCGCAATATCGGTTTCCAGAAGGACGTCTATGCCGACAATGAAGGCAGCGAGATACGCCCGCGTTCGATCAGTCATATCGCCCTGCGCACGCGCAATGCCGAACGCTGCGCGCAGTTTTATGCCGAGGTGTTTGGGCTGCCGCTTCTGAATCGGCCGACGGACGAGAATTATTATCTATCCGACGGCCGCGTGACCCTGGTCATCATCCCGTGGAAGATTTCGGATTATTACGGCATGGACCCTGCGCGTGTGGGCCTCGACCATATCGGCTTCAAGGTCGAGAGCGTGGATGCGGTCAAGCGAGACCTCGAATTTCTGATCGGCGAGAATCCGCATATGCGAGGGCGGGCGCTAGGATATGGCTCGGAAGGCGAAGCGCGGCTGAAGCTGTTCCAGAAATGCCCGCTCGGCTGTCACCATTTCACCGACATCGAAGGCGTCTATATCGATATCGCCAATGGCGAGGCGCGTTAGGCATGGCGGCGCGCGTCAATCACATCGCCATTGCCAGCGACCAATATGCGTTGAACGGCCGGTTCTACGAATCTCTCTTCGGCATGAAGCCCTCGAGCAAACCGAGGCCGGCGCGTTCGGTGGTGCTGGGTGATGGCTATGTGGGGATGAACTGCATTCCGCGCCGCGACGGGCGCTATAGCGGGCTCGACCATTTCGGCATCGAAGTGGAGGACCTCGACGACACCATCGCGCGCATCGCGAAATTCGATTCCTCCTTGAGCGCAGTGAAGCGCCCCCCCATCCGCCCCTTTGCGGCCTATAGCGCGCATGATCCGGACACCAACATCTTCGATCTCTCGCAGAAGAGCGCCGGCTTGCAGAAAGACGTCTATGCCGAGAATGATTGGGCGCAGCCGCGCAGCATCAGCCATATCGCGCTGCGCACCCGTCACGCCGAACGCTGCGCGCAGTTTTATACCGACGTGTTCGACCTCAAGCCGCTGAACCGGCCGAAGGACGACAATTTCTATCTGTCGGACGGGCGCGTGACCTTGATGATCATTCCGTGGCGGATCGCCGATTATTACGCGCAAGACCCCGCGCGAACGGGCTTGGACCATATCGGATTCAAGGTCGAGAGCGTGGACGCTGTCAAGCGCGACATGGAATTCCTGATCGGCGAAAACCCGCATATGCATGGCCGGCCGCTTGGCTATGGGTCGGAAGGCGAAGCGCGGCTGAAGCTGTTCCAGAAATGTCCGCTCGGATGTTTTCATTTGACCGATGTGGAAGGCGTTCACATCGACGTCGCGGAAGGCTGATCGCCCCCCACCGTCTCGCGCGGAAATACCGCGCTCGACACCTCCGGCGCTTCGCACGGGAGGAAATACTTCTGGGCCTATCCCGTCCCGCAGACCACATTGAGCAGCGCCTGCTGGCCGCCACTGACGCGTTCCAGCGCACGGTCGAGCGCGGCGGGAAGCGCGGCCGCGTCTTCCACCTTTTCGCCATAGCCGTCCAAAGCTTCGATCGCCTTTTCGTAATGCGTGCCGGGCTCGAAATAGGTCAGCGGCTCGCGATTGCTGCGCGCCGCATAGCCATCCGGGTAAACGTCGCGTGTGTTGCGCCGCACGGCGTTCCACATCTCATTGTTATAGATGATGGTCAGCGTCGGAAGCTTCTCGGCCTTGCCGACGTAATGTGCCGGGATCGGATTGCCGAACATATAGGAGCCATCGCCGACCGCGCAGATGACGAGCTTGTCGGGGGCGGCCGCTTTCATGCCGAGCGCCGTTCCCAACCCCCAGCCAAGCGCCCCGCCCTGCCCGAGCGAATAAAACGTGCCGGGCTTGGTGAAATTCAAATGCTCGGACGGCGTGAGGGCTTCCTTGACGATGATGCCGTCATCGCCCTTCACGCGATTGATGCAATGATTGATCCAGCCCGGATGGATGGGCGAACCGTTCTTGACCTTTTCCAGATTCGCCGAGACGCGCGCATTGAGCTTCTCGCGCGCTTCGGCGAGCCGCTTGCGGCGTGAATCGATGCGCAGCAGCGCTTGTTTCTCGCGCGCGGCAAGCGCCTCCGTCAGTGCCGGCAGCGTCGCGCCGATGATGCCGGTGATCGCCAGATCGCAGGGGAACCCACGCAAGGGATAATTCGCGAAGATCGGGTCCATGCCGATACGGATGATCTTGCAGTCGGGACGCGGCGCCTTGTGCTTGGGGACCCATGGCACATCGGATTCGAGCACGACGATGACGTCGGCGACATCGAAATAGCTTTCAGGATTGTGGCCCAGATGCATCGGACTGTTCGCCGGCATGCACATGAAATGATGCTTGCGCTCGAACACCGGAATCGCAAAGCGTTCGGCAAGCGCCGCCAGCTTCGCCACGTCGGATTCCACGCGGCCGGCGCTGCGGGTGATGATCAGAGGAAATTCGGCGCCCGCCAAAAGATCGGCCGCTTCGTCGATCGCATTTGAATCGGGGAAGGCTGGCGACGGCGTCCTATGGCGCGAGGGCGAGGCGTAGCGGAAATTCTCGATGGGTGCCGCCAAGGTTTCACGCGGCAGCGTCATGTAGACGGGTCCGCGCGGTTCGGTCATGGCGATGTTGAGCGCGCGGTCGACGGCGGATTCCAGCACCTGGCCGTTGGGCAGCTCGTAATCCCATTTGACGAATTCGCGCGCCATGGCCCGCTGGTCGCGCATTTCCTGCGGCCAATGAATCTCGCCGCTGCGCCCGCCGGGAAGTCCGCCCTCTTCCGAATAGGGCGTGCGCCCGGAGGTGAAGAGGACGGGGATGTTGCCGCGCCAGCCATTGATCAGCCCGCAGAGCGCGTTCGCAGTGCCGACATTCACATGCACCATGACGGCTTGGGGCCGTCCAGTCTGGAGGTAGTAGCCCTGCGCCATGGCGATGGCGACGTTCTCGTGCGGCACCGTGACAGGCTTGGGCACTTTGGTGCCGTGCGCCTGCGCCTTGGCATAGGCTTCGATGATCGGCGCGAAATCGGTGCCGGCATTGGCGAAGAGGTAATCGATGCCGCGGTCGGCGAGCAGCGCGAGATAGGCGTCCGCGACGGTGCCGGATTCAATGGTTTTTATGGTCACGCGCTGCTGCTCCATCACGCTTTCAAGAAGGGAATGGTGAGCCGGATGAAATCATCAGCCGCGTCCCACGGAACCAGGTGCTTGCAATCATCGGCGATGTGAATGGCGAGCTGCGGATAGGCTTCCTTCAGAAGCCCTGCGCGTTGCGCTGCGTTCGCGCGGTCGTCGCGCCCGAAGATCAGCAGCAGCGGCACCTGCAATTCGACGAGGCGCTGCCACATCGGTGTCTTGGGCTCTTTCGGCGGCGCGGCTTCCGCCGCTTCGTTGCGCGCGACAAAGGCTGTGAAATTCTGCCCGATGCTGCGGGAATGACGCAGCGCCAGTTCTTCGGGCGTGATCAGATCGTGATGGAAGAGGTTGGCTTCCAGCAGCTTGCGCGTGTCTTCGAGCGTGGGTTCGGCGGCTGCCATGCGCCGTTCCAGGCGCTGCTGCACGGCGGCGCCGCGGTCTTCGGTTTCCTCGCCAAGCGGGGGCAGCAGACTGCCCGTGCCCAGCACCACGATATGGCTGTAGCGCGCGGGTTCTTTGAGCGCGAGCTGCACGGCGGGATTGCCCGCTTGCGAATGGCCCACCAGCGCCGCTTTTTTCAGCCCCAGCGCGTCCATGAATTTGGGGACGCTATCGCGGCGAAAGGCGGGGGAAAGATCGGCCGGCACATCGGACAGGCCAAAGCCCGGCTGGTCGAAGGCAATGGCGCGGAAGCCCGCGTGAGCGAGGGGCGCGAGATTGCGGATGAACACGTCGGCCGAAGAGCCTAGCGACGCGCCGTGCAGCAACAGCACGGCGGGCCCTTCGCCCTCTTCGATATAGCGCAGCTTAAGGCCGTCGACGGTGACGTATTTGTCCTTCACGCGAGTCATGAGATCGCTGCTCATGCTCCACTCCTTTTTTTGGCCATTCCCTCATAACACATCCGCCGATCCTCGCCCCACCCTCACCCGGGGAGGGGAAAGAATCGCCAGAACCGGCTTCGCGCGGCCTATCGGCAGAGAGAGCGAGCTGCCCCGATCACCAACGAAATCATCGGAGAAGAACTTGCGAAAGGCGTTTCAGCCAACTCCACCAAGCAGCGCGATCTCAGCGCACCATCGGCCGCTTCGACTTAGCTGCGCTCGGCTCTTGTGCCGTGGCCGCTGTTTCGAGTTCACGGACGCATCCTTGTGCGATCGCTATCATGTTCGGGTCGAACAAGGTTTCCGCAAGCAATCTGTAGCGCTCTGCTCGGGCTCTTAGTTCGGCAGCTCCGTCTAATCTGTCGTCGTGTTCACTCAGCACCGTCGTCACCGATTCGGACCACCTACCCAGCTTTGGCTGCAGTGGTTAACTGCGAGTTAACGATCTGAGCCACTCAGGCTGTGGCAACCCACAAGTACTAGCGAAAGCGGTTGAAACCCATCACAAGCGATAGCCGTGAACAAATGGCGATGTCTCGTTAGCCAAAGCCGGGTTTTGGTGCTCAACCTTGGCCTTCGCCCAGCAGGGTTACGCGTCGGTGACGTCGATCCAATTGCCGTCGGGATCGGTCATCTGCCATTTGCCCGTGGATTGGCTTTCGAAGAAGCGCCGGCGCACGGATGATTCCGGACTGCCGCCGAGCGGCACGGGCGCGAGATAGGGATTGGCGCCGGCGACGTCCGCGACATGGGCCTTGAACGCATCCAGATTTTCGACGTGAAAGCCGACATGGTCGGGACCGGGCCGCTTGATCGAGATGCCTTCAAAGACCGGAATCGACCAAGGCAGTATCGAGAGCGTCACGCGCCCATCGGTCAGATGATAACCGGGCACGCCGGCCTTGCGATTGACCGGCTGGAGCTCGAACACATCGGCGTAGAACTCGGCGCACTCCTGGGCATTGGGCGTGCGGATGGCGAATTTGTTGAAATAGCGATCCTGATGCCAGCCCTGGGAGGCGATCTCGGCATAGACCTCCTTGCGCGTGTCTTCTTTCTTCTGTGCGAGGTCGAACACATTGCCATCCGGATCATGGCCGCTATAGGCGGCGAAGGGCCGCGCCGAGGGCCGTTTGGCGATCATCGCCTTTTTATGTTTCTTCTGCATGCGTTCGAGCACGGGCTCGACGTCATCGACCACCATGCCGAAATGATCGATGCCGCCGACATAGCCGTCGCGGCGCGGGATCAGATTGAGGCCGACATAGCCATCGCCGATGGTGGCGGCCGAACCGGGGCGGATTTTCTGCGACGGCTTCAACCCGAACACGGCTTCGTAGAATTTCTCCAGGATTGGATAGGCCGGACTGATAATCGCCATATGATTGATCTGAGCGAACACGCGTTTTCCTTTCACAAACTCTGATGGCTTGGCTGTGCGGCCAGATCGGCTTCCGGCGCCCCGAGTCTATGTGCTTGTAGGCGCGCCAGCGCAAAACAGGCAATGGCGGCGCAGAGCGGCGGCACGGCGGCGAACAGAAAGAGCTGCGAACTCGGCAGATTGAGCCCGATCAGCACGCCGCCGATGACGGGCCCGAGAATCGAACCCACGCGCCCCACGCCATTGGCCCAGCCGATGCCGTTCGCGCGAATGAAGGTCGGATAGAACCGTCCCGCCGCCGCATGAAGATTGGTCTGGCCACCGATCACCGCGCAGCCCGCGCCGAAGGTCGCCAGCATCAGAAGCGGCATGGAATCGCCCGCCGAACCGATCAGCGCCACCAGCGGCACGCCGAGCGCGAACGCAATTGCGACGGGACGGATGCTACCATGATCGAGGAAGCGGCTCAGGATCAGGCCGCCGACAATGCCTCCCGCCGGGACCAGAACGGTGGCCGTGGCCGCGATGCCGTGCGGCACCGTCGCGCTTTCGAGCACGGTTGGAAGCCAGGTCAGCAGGAATTGCAGCGCCATAAGGTTGGCGACATAAACCGCCCAGAGGAGCAACGTGAATGCTGCGCGACCCTCGTTGAACAAATGCGCAAGGCGGAAGCCGCTCTTTTTTTCTTCATGGACGATCAACCGCGTGTCGGGGTTGAGCCGCAGGCGCGGCTCGATGCGCACGAGCACGCTTGCCATGCGATCCCGGGCCGCAGAATCGAGCGCGAGAAACCGCACCGACTCGGGCAGGAACGCGAGGACCAGCAGCGCCGTGACAATCGGCAGGATGCCGCCGATCAGGAACATCACCTGCCAGCCGTAAAGCGGAAACAGAAGCGTCGAGACCAGCGCACCGGAAGAAGCGCCCGCCTGATAGCCGATGAGCAGTGTCCAGATGGTCGTCGCCTGCACGCGCTTGGGCGAGAATTCCGTGCCCAACGCGATGACGGAAGGAAGCACGCCGCCGACACCGATGCCCGAACCGATGCGCAACAGACGCAGAGTCGTAAGGTCGGTCGCATACATCGTCATAAAACTGAACACCGCCAGCACCAGGCAGCCGACCACGATGGTGCCCTTGCGTCCGAAACGATCGCCCAGGATGCCGAGCAACACGGCGCCCAGCATGAGGCCGAGATTGCCCGCGCCGAAGACGAAGCCCATCGCGGCACGCGGGATTCCCCAATCCTTGATGATGGCGGGCGCGGCAAAGCCCGGCGCCTGCGCTTCGAACCCGTCTACGAACATCGCGACGAGCAGGAGCGCACCCAGCATGATCTGGAAACGGCCGAGCTTTTGGTGCTCGATCACCTCGTTGACGTCGATGATCTTCGCGTCGGGCATCACAGATTGCAGCCGTCCAGGACGGGATCGAGTTCGCCGAAAAACGCATTCGACCACCGTCTCACACTGTCTGCGGTCATATGATTCCGATCAATCGTCGCGAGATGCGGGACCGACACGTTCAGCACCTTGACCCCGAGAGCCTGCGCCAGGCCGGCGGCGAGTCCGGCAGTATTATAGTCGGGCGCCGGCACTCCGGTTAGCACGATGCAAGCAGGGGATACGGGAACCTGTGCAAGGAATTCTTTCCCGACCCCAATGGATTGATCAAGGGAACTCCGCGAAATCGGTGTCGTGTCAGGCTCGAATGGGGTGTTCCGGTCCGCCAGACGACCAACGAAATTGCCGGAGACCTCCCACCTGCCATCGGAGCGCGAGCGATATAACGAAGGCGCCCGGCCTTCAGCGTTGCACGCAGACGGCGCGATCTTGCAGGTAAGCTCGCTGATCGCCACCAAAAACTTCTTGAAGAGATATTTGCCGCGCACGAGCATCAATCTGTCGTGGATGATGTCGTGCCCTTGCCCCATCTGCTCATGCAAAAAG
>DATHDZ010000069.1:0-2553 GCA_035318785.1 Micropepsaceae bacterium | reverse complement strand
CCGCGCCGCCAGTGACGATCGCCTTTCGCCCGGTCAGGTCGACGCCCGCGATGACTTCCGCCGCCGTCGATTGGAATCCAAAGTGGGTGGTGAACCGTGTCATTGCTCCGACGAAGATAGCGGTTTATCTGCTGGTGATCGGCGCCACTGGGCATTCCCAGCTAACGAACGCATGATCGGCAGTCGGGCCGATCGCCTCGTGCACTTGTCACCCTGTCCTGTCTTGGTGGTCAAGTGATTATCGCCCCTGCCGGGAGGAGGTCGAATTGGATGAGCGACGGCCAGACCATTCGGTCATGTCTGCTAAGGTGTCAAAATGCGAAGAAGTCGCATTGAGCATATGTCGGCCGGTCTACCCCCGAAAGCCGACATTGCTCGGCGCAGTTGGCACGGCAGAAAAGTGCCAATATGCGACAAAATGCACCGCAACAATCAATCGCCGCTCTAAGGGCGCGTAATGACGAATCTTCGCCAGTAGGTGGCGACTTGGGCACACCGCTATGCGCCGTGGCGTTCCTTGCGCAGAAAATCCAGGAACGCCTTGAGCGCCGGCCGCATCTGGCGTCGGCTCGGATAATAAAGAAAAAATCCTGTCGCCGGGGTTGGCGCCCATTCGTCCAGCGCGGTCACAAGCCTGCCCTCGGCGAGATCCGATGCGATGAAGACGGGCGGCCCTTGTACAAGCGCAAGCCCTTCGATCGCGGCGCGGCGCGCGACCGTCACTGAATTAACGACCAGCCGGCCTTCGACGTGGACTTCCAGATCGCGGCGCTTGACCCGAAAGCGCCATGGCACATAAGTGCCGCTTGAAAATCGGATACGGATGCAATCGTGGGCGACAAGATCGTCGGGTGTCTTGGGCTTGCCACGTTGCGCGAAATAAGCAGGCGAGCCGGCGACGACGAGCGGCAGTTCGTCCGTGACGCGCACTGCAATCATGTCGCGTTCGATTCGCTCGCCGATGCGAATTCCGGCATCGAAACGCTCCGCGACGATGTCAGTCAGTGCGTCGGTGAATGACAGGTCGAGGGAAATCTCAGGATAGTGCGCGAGAAAGCGCGGAATAGCCGAGGCCAGAAAAAAATCGCCGGCTGGCGGTGGCGCCGTGACGCGCAACATGCCGGCCGGCTTGCCGCGGAATTCATTCGTCGATTCCAACGCCGACTGATACTCGTCAAGCACCGGCCGAAGCCGCTCCAGAAGACGCTCGCCGGCTGCAGTTGGGGCAACCGATCGTGTCGTCCGCTCGACCAGGCGCACCCCAAGCCGTTCCTCGAGGTTGCGGACCATTTCGCTCACCCGCGGCGGCGACAGAGCGAGCTGCTTGGCTGCCTTGGTAAAGCTTTTGAGCTCAACCACCGTCACAAAGGCAGTGGTCTCAGCGAGACTTGCTCCATGCATTAGGGCGATCATTATTCGACAATCCGGAATAGCCCATTAAGACTATTCCAGCTTACCGATCACACCAATTGGCGTCCATCTTTGGGCAAGCGTAATCACGTGCACCCTGAGGAGAATCGCCATGAGCAAACCGAAGCTTGGCATCGTGATCGGAAGCATCCGACCCAATCGCTTCGGCGGTCATGCCGCGCAATGGATCGAAGAGATCGCCAGGCGCCGGACTGATTTCGAAGTCGAATTGATCGATTTGAAGGATTACCCCATGCCGCTTTTCGCGGAGGAGGCTTCGCCGCTCTATGCTCCGTCGAAAAATGAGGTTGCCCAGCGCTGGCAGAAGAAAGTCGGCGAATTCGACGCCTTTATCTTCACGGCTGCCGAATACAATCGCGGACCGACCGCGGTTTTGAAGAATGCGCTCGACTACGCCTACGCTGAATGGTGCAACAAGCCAGTCGCTTTCGTCGGCTACGGCGGCGTTGGCGGCGCTCGCGCAGTAGAGCAACTGCGGCTCCACGCCATAGAGTTGCAGATGGCGCCGATCCGCAGCGCCGTTCACATCCTGTTTCCCGATTACCTGGCCGTGATCAAAGACGGCAAGAAGCTAAGCGAGCTCGATCATCTCAATCAGACTGCCCGCCAGATGCTCGATCAGCTGGCGTGGTGGGCCGGTGCGCTCAAAAGGGCCCGCGAGACGACTTTACGCCAAGCGGCGTAGTTGGCGTCCTCGAATAAAGCATCAGGCAAGCTTCTAAAAATGGAGATTCAAAATGAGCACCCTGAGCGATAGCAAGAGAATGCAATCAAACCGGGTCAGTCAGCTCCTATCGGACGCCGCTCGTCTGGCAGATCGCTATGGTCTGCACAAGTCCCGCTAAATCAATCTAGTTCATTGCGAATCGACGAGGACGACGGCATGGCTGCTCAACTCAACCACACCATCGTCTGGTCGTCCGACCAGACGATGTCCGCTCGGTTCCTGGCCGAGATGCTGGGTCGGCCAGCGCCGACTCGCTTCGGCCATTTCGACGTGGTGGAACTCGACAACGGGGTCTCTCTCGACTTCGCCGACGCCGAAGGCCCGATCCGCCCACAGCACTACGCCTTCCTGATCAGCGAGGCGGATTTTGACGCTGTTCTCAGCCGCATCCGCGA
>DATHDZ010000068.1:0-5368 GCA_035318785.1 Micropepsaceae bacterium | reverse complement strand
GCTGATTGGCGGCATCCTGGTCGTCTACATCGTGCTCGGCATTCTCTATGAGAGCTTCATCCATCCGCTCACCATCCTGACCGGCTTGCCGTCGGCCGCGGTGGGCGCCTTGATCACGCTTTGGCTGTTCAACTATTCGCTGACGCTTTACGCCTTCGTCGGCATGATCATGCTGGTGGGCCTGGTGAAGAAGAACGCCATCATGATGGTGGACTTCGCTCTGACGCGACAGCGCAATGATGGTGCCGAGCCGGAGGTCGCAATCGTGGATGCCGCGGTGATCCGTTTCCGGCCGATCATGATGACCACCATGTCGGCCCTGATGGGCACGCTTCCGATCGCCATCGGATGGGGCTCCAGCACCGAGGGACGCAAGCCTCTTGGCCTTGCCGTGGTGGGCGGTCTCATCGTGAGCCAGGCGGTGACGCTCTACATCACGCCGGTGCTCTATGTGTATCTTGATAGACTCGGCTCGGCCATCGGGGGCAAGAAGCGGCGGCAGATCGCCGTGCCGGCGGAGTAGGCTTAAATCCTGAGCAGGTGATTGTCGAAAGCGGCAGTCACCCGCCAATGCGCGTCGGCTACCAAGCCCGTTGCGCTCGCGCGCAACTTCACCACGTCGCCTAGGCCAGTGGTCGCCCAGAAGCAGGCTGACTCCTTGTCAGCCGTGAGGCCACAGACATCGGCCGCCGCGAAGGCGCCGAGCCACTGCCCGTCTGTCAGCGACCACAACCCAGCAACGCCGCCTTTTGGGCTGGTCGCCGCCACGAAGCGCGCGGAGGAATCCACGGCGACCGAGCCGATATAGGAGCGCAACTGGCCCTCGTCTTCTGCCGGCAGAGGCAGGAGCTCGACGCCGCCCCCCACGCGCAGCAGCCCTATCAGCGGACGGATCCGCGAGCGATCCTGGTCCTGCATCCCAAACGCGATTCTCTCGTCGTCCGGCGCCAGCGCCATGTGGCGAAGGGAGAGCGACTTCATGTCCTTGGGCAGTTCATGGCGCTTCAGAATCGCGCCGGAGTTGGGATCCATTTCCAGAATCGCGCTTTCGATGTTGCCGGCATTGATGGCCGGACCTTTGACATCGGCCGCGCGGGCAATGCCGCCGACCGCAACGACGAGCCGTGAACCGGCGCGCGCGAACAAGAGATCATGCGGTTCGATTCCGGCGGGAAATATCGCGCGAGGAGCACCACTGTGGCTCTCACGCAGGACCACGCTTCCCGCGCCGGTTTCAGCATCGATCTCGCTGGTCGCGAGCGTGCGTCCATCCGGACTCAGAGCCGCATGACCCGCAAAACGCTGACCGGCGATGGGCGCGAACAGCCGCACATCGGCGTCAGGGTCACGCGGATCGAGGAATGCCGCGAAGGCGCCCGGACGCCGGCCGATCAGCACGACCTCGCCCCAGGGCAGCTGCGTGATGGCATGGGCGCGCCCCGGCAAGGAAAAGCCGGCGAATCCGTCTGCTCCGATCAATGCGCCGCCGTCGGTCTCGCCCACCCGGGCTGCACTCACGAGCCCGATTTTGGACGGCGCTTCCTTGGCCCGAGCGCCGCGCTTGAACGCGACAATCCCGCCCATGAGCGCCGCGGTGGCGCCTGCGAAGAGACCTCGCCGGTCAATCGTCCAATCAATCGCCATCGAGACTGTTGAACCCCAATGTGACACCCACATCGCCGGGCAGCGTGTTGGCAATTTCTGTCTGCGCCGCCTTGATCGCAGCGCGCGCCGCGTCGACGCGTGCGCGCCGCTTCGGATCGGCTGCCGCCTCGCCCAGATCGGCGGGCATGGCATCGATCGCCTTGGCGGCATTGGCCAGCAGCCCATCGATTTTTCCCCGGTGTGCCGGCGTCGTGACATCCGCCAAGGCCTTGGTCATCCCTTGCGCCGCCGCAAGATTGAGCTTGAGGTCGCGTTGGGAACGGCCGCTTCGCCACGCTTCGGCCGATTTCGGCTTCGCCGCGGCCGCGTTCGCGCCCAAGACCGGCAGCAGTTTGACGTCATGCATCAGCTTGAAGCCCACGACGAGGTCGGTGAGCAGGAGGCGCGCCGCTTCCGGCGCATCGGCAAACAGGTTCTTCCAACCCTTATTGGATGCGATCGCAGCTCGCACGCCATCGGGCGCCGTCCAGTCCTTCAGCACGTCGCGCGATATGACTGCAAGATTGCGTGCGATACCCAATCCGACTTGGGTTCGCCAGGCGCCATCCTTGCCCGGCTTTTTGAGAAGGCCCGCGGGATCATCACCTTCGTAAAGCAGCCGCTCCAGCGCGGTCAGCCCCTGCCCCGCGACGCTGTCATGGGCGAGGGAGTCGGGTTGGAGATCCTTGGGGTTTGCGGATGTCAGCAATTGTTCGAGCGCGCGGCTGGTCGCGTTACGAGCTTCCGGCCAATAGGCAAAGCGGTCATAGCGCAGGAACAGGGTGATCGGGCCCGTCTTGATGAATTGGGCATTTGCCCAGGAATCGGCGGTCGCGTTGTAGGCTGCGCGCAGCGACGAGAAATCGCCCGTTTCGCGCTTGGCTGCGAAGGCGGCCCAGGTCTTCTCTTGCGCTTCGGTCGTTTGCACAAGGTTCCGGTAAGCCGGAATGACGAATTGATCGACGAGGGCGAGCGCCGCCTTGGACGCCTGAGCGGCGGCTTTGGGATTGGGCTTGGCCGGCACGGGTGCCGCGGCCAGGACCAGAAGCGAGGCGCGAGGGAAAATGCCCA
Source organism: Micropepsaceae bacterium (assembly GCA_035318785.1). Classification (GTDB taxonomy): domain Bacteria; phylum Pseudomonadota; class Alphaproteobacteria; order Micropepsales; family Micropepsaceae; genus CAIYRG01. The sequence continues at coordinate 2,653 of DATHDZ010000068.1, read as the reverse complement.
TGACCTCCCTTTACCTACCGCTTACGAAAGCGACAAGCGCGGCCTTGTCCGACGCCGACAGCGCCCGGAAGCGGGCGCGCGCGGAGCTCGCCTCCCCGTCATGCCATTCCACCGCTTCGGCGACATTGCGGGCGCGGCCGTCATGCAGCAGACCGCCGATTTTCAGGCTTCCGGCGACATCCCAGAGCGGTGCGGTGCGCCAGAAGCCCGGCTCGGCAGCCCCTTCCTTGATCCCATCGTTCAGGCCCGGACCAAGATCGTGGAGCAGCAAATCCGTGTAGGCGGGAACCGGGGTGCCGTTCGCCAGATGCAGCGTGGCATGGCAGGCGGTGCATCCGATCTGCGCCAAAATTTTCACGCCGGGATTTGGCTTGGGGGGCGCCGGAGGCGGCAGGCTGGCGACATAAGCCGCGACCATGTCGAGCATCACATCGGCCACTTCCGGAGCACCGTCTTCCGCGCCATGAGGCCCGGCGCGGCAGGCGCGTTCCACTGACGTGCAGTCTCCCCAGGGTTCGGGGTGGAGGCGCGTCGAAAGCCCGATGTCGCGGGAGAACGCCATCGCGGTTTGCGCAACGAGATCGGGCTGCGTGGCCCTCCAACCAAAGCGTCCCAAAACGCGTTTGCCATTCACGGTAAGCCAAGGCACGCGGCCGGCGATGCCATCATGGTTGGCTTCTTCAGCGTCGGCGCGGCTGACGATCTCGCTTTGGGGAATCTGCGCCAGCAATCCCACGCCCCTGATCGAGGGGGCACGGCGCAGTGCCATCTTGCTGTTCTTCGCCAAAGGACCATAGCCGGGATGATACAGCGTGACCGTTCCGGTCCTGAGCTTGTCATGGGTCCATTGAATATCGGGATTGGCTTCTACGGTCTGACCGGCAATCCCGCGCGTCTGAAACTGATAGCCATAGACCGGGTCGCCGGTCCCATTTGCGTTCCCGAGGCGGATCACCATCCCCGGAGGCGTACTTGTCTCGTCGATGTCGGCCGATGGGTTTGCTGCGTGGCAGGAGGCGCAGGACGGCGCGTCATAGAGCGGGCCGAGGCCGTCATCGGATTTGGTCGAGGATGGCGCGGAAACCCAATTGCGCTCGAACAAGCGTTTGCCCACCGCGATGTCGAGCGACGCCGCCGTCAGCAACGGGGCGGCGCCGGCGAGAGCGAAGGCGGCTATCAGACGACGCGAAACCACCCCATCATCCCCGTGTCTTGATGTTCGATGATGTGGCAATGGATCATCCAATTGCCGGGATTGTCTGCGACAAACGCAATCTCTACGCGCTCTTCGGGCATGACAAGCACCGTGTCGGCCCAGTGCTCGGGCCGCTTCAGTCTGCTGGCCGACAGAACCTTGAAACTATGCCCGTGCAGATGCATCGGATGCACATGCGGTGTGGTATTCGCCAGCTCGATCCGCACCGTCGTGCCGCGCGCAAGGCTCATCAGCGGCGGCGGCAGATTTTCGTGTCCCATTTGCGGCCAGGTCTTGCCGTCGATGGCCCAGAGAGTCTGCGCCGTGGAACAGAGTGAATCCAGAAGATTGATACGACGCCCATCGGCCAGCTGAATGGACGCGGGAACGGGATAGTCGGTCGCTGCCGCGGATGCGGACAGTTTCAATTCGTGGCGTTCGCCATTGGCGAGATCTGGTTCGGCGCGTTGAGGCGCGGTCAGACCCGGGAAGGCAAAATCGCTGTTGCGCTTGGGCGTGCCTTCAGAGATCAGCGTCGCGAGCGTTACAGGCTCCTGCGCGAAATAGTCGATGAGCGCGATTTTGCTGCCCGCCTGCGGCGTGCGCAGCGCGATATCCATGCGCATGGCGGGGCCCAGCCGCCATGTTTCCAGCGCGAAGGGGGCCAGCGGATTGCCGTCGATGGCAATGATCTGGCCTTGCGCACCTTGCACGCCGATGTCGCTCACCCGCGTGGAATCGACGTTGAGAACCCGCAAGCGAATGTCTGCGCCCGCAGGCACGCTGATGGTCGGCGCGACAAGCCCGTTGACGGTCCTTATCGTACCGAAAGTGCCGCCGCGTCCGGCCCCTTCTGTCGTGACGAAAGGAAGGAAGCTTCCGTCCTTTGCCACCCGCCAATCCTTCAGTACACAGACGATGTCATCGTCGAACGGCGTGTTTTCCTCATCGACGATGAGCACGCCGGCAAGCCCGCGACCCAATTGCGTGGCCGTGTCGCAATGAGGATGGAAGAAATAGGTGCCCGCATCTGGCGGCGTGAAGCGGTACGCGAAGCTTTCCCCGGGCTGCACCGGCAATTGCGTCACATAGGGCACGCCGTCCATCGCATTCGGGCCGCGCACGCCGTGCCAGTGAATAGACGTGTGTTCCCTGAGGCGGTTGGCCAGAGTCACATCCAGACTCTCGCCGAGACGCATCCGGTACACCGGGAAGGGCGCCTCGCCATAGAGCCATGCCGGCGTCGAGCCGGCATTGTCGCCAAGCCTTATGGCGCGTTCCATAGCGCTCAGTGTGGTCGGGTTTCCGCCAATGCGCGTTTCGGGCAAGCGTCCGAGGGGTGCGGCTCCGGAGTTCACGCCGCGGCTGCATCCGATCATCGCCGCAGCAGCCGCCGCGCTTGCACCCGCCATCACGGCGCGGCGCGTCAGCGCGGGTCCGATGCCAAGCATCAATGTC
>DATHDZ010000067.1:0-34042 GCA_035318785.1 Micropepsaceae bacterium | reverse complement strand
CCAAAGCGGGGCTCAATGTGGTGGGACTCGAACGCGGCGCGATGCGTACGCCGCGCGAGGATTTCGCGATTCCCAATATCCGCGACGAGCTCAAATATCAGCACCGGCATGAGCTGTTTCAGGATACCGCATCGGAAACGGTGACCTTGCGCCACGCGAGCAGCGAAACCGCATTGCCGATGCGGCGGCTTGGCTCGTTCCTGCCCGGCACCAATGTCGGCGGCGCGGGCTCACATTGGAATGGCGCAACCTGGCGCCGGCTCGAAACCGATTATGTGCTGCGCTCGCATTACACGGAAAAATACGGCGCCAAGGTAATTCCGGCAGACATGACGATCCAGGATTTCGGCGTCACCTATGCGGAGCTGGAGCCCTATTACGACAAGTTCGAGAAGCTCTGCGGCATTTCCGGTCAGGCGGGAAATCTGAAGGGCCAGAAAATCGAAGGCGGCAATATTTTCGAGGGGCCGCGCAGCGACCATTATCCCAACAAGCCGCTGGCCAGGAACTTCGCCGCATCGACGTTCGAAACCGCCGCGAAGAATTTGGGTTATCACCCCTTCCCGCAGCCGTCCGCCAATGCGAGCGAGGCCTATACGAATCCCGAAGGCGCAACCATGGGACAATGCGTCTATTGCGGGTTTTGCGAGCGCTTCGGCTGCGAGTCGAACGCCAAGGCCTCGCCCAACGTCAACATCTTGCCGGTGCTGCTGCCGGACCCGAAATTCGAACTGCGCACGCATGCCTATGTGAAACAACTCAATTACGACAAGCAGGCGAAGAAGGTGCGCTCCGTCACCTATGTCGATACGCGCACCGGTGAGGAATATGAGCAGCCGGCGGGCATCGTCATCCTCGGGGCCTATGTGTTCAACAACACGCTGCTGATGCTCTATTCGGGCATCGGCGCGCCCTATGATCCGGTAACCGGCAAGGGTTCAGTCGGCAAGAATTATTGCTATCAATACACGGGCTCGGGCGTGACGGTCTTCTTCGAAGACAAGGAGACCAACCCGTTCATGGCGGCCGGCGCTTTCGGCTCGATCATGGACGATTTCAACGGCGACAATTTCGATCATTCCGGCCTTGGCTTCATCGGCGGCGGCCACATCTCCGCCGGCCTTTCCAACGGACGGCCGATCGGCACGCGCTCGCTGCCGCCGGGCAGCCCGCGTTGGGGCAAGGGATGGAAACAGGCGACGGCCAAATGGTATCGCCGCTGGTTCGACGTCAGCGGCACGGCGTGCAACTACGCCTATCGCGACAATTATCTCGATCTCGATCCGACCTATAAGGATGCGCTGGGCCGGCCGCTGATCCGCATGACCTTCAACTTCAAGGACAATGACCGCAAGATCGGCGCCTTCCTCAGTCAGAAATCCTTCGACATCGCCAAGACGATGAACGCGACCATCGTGACGCCGCCCCGTTACCGCAACGGCGATTATGATTCGCGTCCCTATCAGTCGACGCACAACACCGGCGGCACGATCATGGGCGCCGATCCCTCGACCAGCGTGGTGAACAAATATCTGCAGGCGTGGGATGCGAGCAATCTGTTTGTGATGGGCGCATCCACCTTTCCGCAGAACCAGAGCTACAATCCGACAGGTCCGTTGGGCGCGAGCGCCTATTGGTCGGCGAATGCGATCACCACCCAGTATCTGAAGAACCCGGGCCCATTGGTTCACGCCTAAATGAAAGCCATTCCGCCCTCCCCTTGAGGGAGGGCCGAAAGCTTCTTTGAGCGATAGCGAGAAAAGCTTTCGGGGGAGGGGAGTTGTTGAGGCAGATCCCCTCCCCGAAGTCGTTTTCGCGTGAAACACGCAAAGACGCCTTCGACCCTCCCTCAAGGGGAGGGTGGAAAAGCGTGATATGATGGCTTTGGGAAACCGGTAATCCTGGAAACATGCGTCGCACGACAGTCTCCATCATCATTGGCATGCTGTTCTGCACCGCGGGGTCAGCCGTGGCTGCGCCAGCCGCGACGCCCGTCACGACTGAGCAGTTCGTAGCGCGCTGCAAGAACGATGCAGCATTCTGCCGGATCCAGATCATGGCGGCGGAAGCGTTGCTGGAGCGCAACCGCAAAGTTTGCTTGCCCGCCCGCGTGTCCAAAGATGCGATGGCCAATAAAGTCCGGGACGTCATCGAAGACGTGTTGGACGAAGACCCCGACACGTTCAGGAACGGGCCTTACCGGGCTGTGGTCGACCAGGTCATCACCTATCTGTGGCCTTGCGAGCCGGTTTCCTGAAAATATCGTCTGGCCTGTCGAAATGCCGCTTGGCCGAACGTCATTGGGGCAGCGGGGCATGAGCCGCGCTGACACGGCGAAGGAGAAACGTCATGAAGTACCTATTGATGGTTTACGGAAGCGAACAAGGCATGCGCGCCTTGAGCAAAGAGACGATGGACCAGACGCTGGCCGCCTATGGCGCCTATAGCGAGGCGCTGAAAAAAGCCGGCGTTCTTGCCGGTTCCAATCGCCTGCGGCCGACAAATTCCGCGAGCACGGTGCGCGTCGCCGACGGCAAGACCCAAGTCCTCGACGGACCCTATGCGGAAACCAAGGAACAGCTTGGCGGCTATTTCTTGATTGATGTCCCCGATCTCGACTCCGCTCTGGCCTGGGCGGCCCGCTGCCCGGGCGCCTCCCATGGCTCGGTCGAGGTGCGTCCGATCTGGGAGATGTAACGCAAGAGCCCGAAATGCCGCGCGAAGGGGACCAGAATGCCTGGCAAGCCGCTGAGAATGTGGCGCGACACAGCTACGGCAAACTGGTCGCCTTTCTCGCTGCGCAAACCGGCGATGTGGCGCGTGCAGAGGACGCTCTGTCCGAAGCCTTCGCGTCGGCGCTCGCCGATTGGCCCCTTCACGGCGCGCCGCAGAACCCCGAAGGCTGGCTGATGGCGGTGGCCAAGCGAAAGATCATCGACATGGTCCGCCGGCGGAAGAGCAGCGAAAAAGCCACCGGACATCTGCGCCTTCTAAGCGAGGAAATCGAGGCGGCCGCGGACGCAGGCTCCGAGATTCCCGACGACCTCTCTCTCTGATGTTCGCTTGCGCACATCCCGCGATTGACCCGGGAATTCGCGCGCCTTTGATCCTGCAGACCCTGCTCGGCTTCGATGCCGCAACCATCGCATCGGCTTTTCTGGTGTCGCCGGCCGCCATGGGCCAGCGGCTCTCGCGCGCCAAGAACAAAATTCGAGAAGCCGGGATTCCGTTTCGCGTGCCCGATTCCAGCGACCTTCCCGAGCGCTTGGACGCGGTGCTCGAATCCATCTACGCCGCCTTCGCCGAAGGCTGGTCGGATTCTACAGGCACCGAAACCGGGCGCCGCAATCTTGCGGACGAGGCGATCTGGCTTGGGCGTCTGGTGAGTGCGCTCCTTCCCGACGCGCCCGAGGCGCTGGGCTTATTGGCCTTGATGCTCCATTCCGAAGCGCGCCGGAACGCGCGCCGCGCGGCCAATGGGGATTATGTGCCGCTCGCCGAACAGGATCCCGCACAATGGGATATGCGATTCATCGATGAGGCCGAGGCGCTGTTGCTCCGTGCGGGCCAGAGGGGCGAGCTCGGCCGCTATCAGATCGAGGCGGCCATCCAATCGGCCCATGCCGTTCGGCGGATCACCGGCCGGTCGGACTGGGGGGCGGTCGAAAAGCTTTACGACGCGCTGGCCGTCATCTCCGCCTCGCCGGTGGTGGCGATCAACCGCGCGGTTGCCATCGCCGAGAACCGCGGAGCCTCGGCGGGGCTGGAAGCCTTGGCGGATATCGAAGCCGACCAGCGGCTGAACAATTATCAGCCCTATTGGGCGGCACGCGCCGCGTTGCTGGCGCGGGCGGGTGACATCGATGGCGCTGAGGCCGCCTATGAACGCGCGATCGGACTCGAGCGCGATCCCGCGGTGCGCGGTTTCTTGCAGCGGCGCAAGACCGCTTTGCGTGGCCTTAGTCACGGAAAATGAGTGGGTTTCATCCCCTCGCTCCGCAAACGAAATCAGACTAATCTCGCGCGCAGAGATGCCGCCCCTCAGTGGCGGCGCACACGGGAGGGCACCCCCATGGCTGAAGTCAAGCTTCCACGACGCGATTTCCTCAAGGCGGCAGGCGCGGCCGGGGCAACCGGCGCGGCAATGGCCACGGGCCTTGCGGCGTGCAGCCCCGAAGCGCCAACCCAGACGAGCGCCGCGGCGGCCGCTGCTTCCGGCCCCGAAACCTGGATGGTCCTGACGCCCCAGGAGGTCGCCTTTTTTTCGGCGGCGTCCGACACCATCATCCCGAAGGACGAGCTTTCCCCGTCGGGAACCGATTGCGGCGTACCGGCCTTCATCGACCGCCAGCTTGCCAGCGCCTGGGGCGGCGGCGCGAAGATGTATCGCGCCGGCCCCTTCCTGAAAGGCACTCCGGAGCAAGGCTATCAGCTTGCCCTCACGCCGCATCAATTCTTCGTCGCCGGCATCCGCGCGGCGAATGAATGGTCCGAGAAGACGTACGGCAAAACCTTCGATCGCCTGGAACAGCCCAAACGCGACGAAGCCCTGAAGGCGATGGAAGAAGGCAAAGCCGAGTTCAACGGCTTCGATTCCAAGCTGTTCTTCACGCGCCTGCTGCAGATCAACATGGAAGGGTTCTTCTCCGATCCCATTCATGGCGGCAACCGCAACAAGGCGTCGTGGCGCATGCTCGGTTTTCCGGGGCTGCCCGCGACCTATGCCGACAAGGTCGACGCATACCGCGATAAGCCCTACGTCGTCGCCGAACCGCAATCGATTGCCGACTTCAGTTGAGGGGATGAACCAATGGTCACGAAGCTGAAAGACGTCGATGTGGTGACGATCGGTGTGGGCATGACCGGCGCCATGCTTGCGAAAGAGTTCACTCTGGCGGGGCTGACGGTCGTCGGCCTCGAACGCGGCCCCGACCGCAGGCCGCACGAAGAAGCCGTGCTGCCGCGCATCCGCGACGAGCTCAAATATGTCCAGCGCATGGAGCTGATGCAGGACAATTCGATCGACACCATCACCTTCCGCAACAGCTCCGAGCAGACCGGACTGCCGATTCGCCGCTGGGGCGCGTTCCTGCCCGGCGAAGGCGTCGGCGGCACGCTGAACCATTGGGGCGGAATGCATTGGCGCTATTTGCCGAGCGACTTCAAGCTGCGCACAGCTCTGACCGAACGCTACGGCGCCAACGCGATTCCCGCCGACATGACGATCCAGGACTGGCCTGTCTCTTACGAGGAGCTGGAACCCTTTTATGACAAGTTCGACAAGATGTGCGGAGTCGCGGGCAAAGCCGGCAATCTGAAGGGGCAGAAGATCGACGGCGGCAATGTCTTCGAAGGCCCGCGCAACAACGAATATCCGACTCCGGCGCTCAAATCTTCCGCGGGCGCGGTGATGATGATCGAAGCTGCGAAGAGCCTTGGCTACCACCCCTTCCCCGCGCCCTTTGGTGCAGCCAGCGCGCCCTATAAAAACATTTACGGCATCCAGCTCGGGGCCTGCGAATATTGCGGCTTCTGCGGACGCAATTCCTGCGAAGCGAACGCCAAGGCTTCCGCGCCGACGCACATCATGCCGGCCTTGCGTGACGAAGCGAAATTCGAGCTCAGGACGCGCGCCTTCGTCACCAAGCTCCTCTACGACAAGGCCGGCAAGAAGGTCACCGGCGTTCTCTACACCGACATGAAGACGGGCGAGGAATATGAGCAGCCCGCGAACATTGTCATCCTGTCGAGCTTCGTCTTCAGCAACGCGCACACCATGCTCTATTCGGGCATAGGCCAGCCCTATGATCCAGTGACCGGCCGTGGACAGGTCGGCAGGAACTATTGCTACCAGTTCGAAGCGCCGGCGATAGCGTTCTTCGAGAACAAGAACCTCAACCCGTTCATGGGCGCGCCCGGCGATCGGGCTGTGATCGACGATTTCAATGGCGAGAATTTCGACCACACCGGCCTGAAGTTCTTCGGCGGCGGTTACATCGTCGGTGGCAGCGGTGCCGCGCCGCCGATCGGCGGTCGCGACGTTCCGGAAGGAACGCCGAGATGGGGCTCGGAATGGAAGAAGCAGACGGTCAAATGGTATTACCACGCGGTCGACTTCAACACGCAAGGGTCGGTCTACGCCAACCGCGCGAACTATCTCGACCTCGATCCGACCTATAAGGATGCGCTCGGCCGGCCATTGGGGCGCCTGACCTATAATGGCACCGACAATGATCACGCGATGTCGCGCTATCTGCTGACCAAGGTGGAGACGATCATCAAGGCAATGAATCCGAGCAGCTACGAATTGAGTCCGCGGCCGCGAAATTTCACCGTTGTGCCCTATCAATCGACCCACAACACCGGCGGCACGATCATGGGCTCGACGCCCGGCAATAGCGTGGTGAACCGCTATTTGCAGTCCTGGGACGCGCACAATCTGTTCATCATGGGCGCCTCCACCTTCCCGCAGCAGCCGGGCTACAATCCGACCGGTACGGCGGGCGCAATGGCTTATTGGGCCTCGGACAAGATCGTGAAGGATTACATCAAGAACCCCGGGCCGCTGGTGCAGGCGTAATCGGGATCAAGGGAGAGACACATGCGTTTGTTGATTACGGGCGCCGCCATTGGCGCCCTCCTTTTGGCGGGTACGCCAACGTTTGCCGCCGATGCCAATCACGGCAAGACCCTGTTCACCGCCTGCCAGGCCTGTCACACGGAAAAAGCCGATGCGCTTGGACCAAGCCTGAAAGGCGTTGTGGGGCGCAAATCCGCGGCGCTCGAAGACTTCCGCTACTCTGCCGCGATGAAGCGCGCGAACCTCACCTGGGATGAGGGAAATCTGCGGCAATATCTCACCGATCCGCAGGGCAAGGTGAAGGGCAACCGCATGCCGTTCTCGGGCTTTGCCAACGCCAATGACGCGAATGACGTCATCGCCTATCTCGTGACCCTGAAATAGCGGGAGGAAATCCCTCCTACGGAGAGAGTCATGTACAAATCCACGATGTGCGTTGCTGCCTTGGTGATAGCCGCATTGGTTTCTTCGGCGCAGGGACAACAAAAGCCCGAAGACACGTCGGAGCAATTTTTCATCTCTTGCCAGAACCGCTTCGCGGTGATTTTCCCCGATGGCGCGCGCCCGATGATGCGGGACATCACCTATACGGCGCGCAACGGCGCGAACCTGCCGGGGCGTCAATTCTACGTGGAACGCGGAATGAACCGGTACAGCGTGACCGTTGTTGCCTTTCCAACGGGCGCGGCGGTCGATGAAGCGAGCATCGACTTTGCAGCGGTGAATTTGCGCAAATTGGGCGAGGTGCGTTTCGAAGCGGCCGGCGCCTATGACCCTGGATTTCCCGGCCGGCAGCTCAATATCTTCCAACCCAATAACCGGCAATTGCGGGCTTCGGTCTATATGGCGGATCATCACCTCGTCATCACCGAAGCGAATGCGGTGGTGAACGATTTGCCCGCCATCCAATTCGAGCAATCGATCACGATCATCGACCAAAGGGGATGGGATTTCGACACCAATCCGCCCGATCCGGTGCGCATCATGCCGTGCAATAGGTAGGGAAGATTGCACGCGTGCGCGCGGCAGCGCCTAACGGCTATGTCCGTTCATCGTGAAGGCGCACATTGCAGACCGCCCTGCTGAATGTCCGCTTCTGACCCAACTCGGACCTTGGACCGGGTACTTCACCGGTGCAGTTGGGCCGCATCGGGAGTAACGTTGAGCCGTTAAACAGGAGGGGTCTGATGTTGTGCTTCCGCGCAATCCTGTTCGCAATTTCAACTGGCTTGTTGCTGGGTCTTTTGTTCAGCAATTCGACCTTCGCCGCCGACGCCGGTGGCAAACGGGCCAACGAGATCGGATCGATGGGACCGGTGCCCAAGGCCCAATGCGGCGCTTCGAATCGCACTGAAAGCGGTTTGCAGGGCCAGACCACTTCGAAGGAACGCGCGAGCGGCGACTCGGAACGCGGCTACAACTGCAATCTCGAGCTCGTCGGCCAGTTCCGGGGAGAGGGGGCCTTTTCGCAGGACGGGCCGTCATACTTTGGTCACTGCGCTTACATGGCAACGGAAAATAACCCGCGGCAGGCGCACCCCGGTATCGTGGTGATCGATGTTTCGAATCCCAAGAATCCACAGGCGACCGCGTATCTCGCCGACACTCCGGCGGGGCTCAGTCCGCACGAAAGCAACAAGGTGAACGAAGCGCGCGGGCTCCTCGGGCTGGCGCAAAGCGACGGGCCGAATTTCGCTGTCTATGACCTAAACGGGGACTGCGCCCATCCGAGGCTGGCCTCCAGCATCACGGTGCCCAAAAGCTTTGGCCACATGAGCGGCTGGGCCGATGACGGAAAGACCTACTACATTGGCCAGCAGTTTCGAGGCGTCGGCGGCATCCTGCCGATTATCGACGTGACCAACCCGAACAATGCCAAGTGGCTCTTCAGCTGGACGTTCACCGGTGATGGCCGGCCGCACGACGTCAGCACCAACAAGGACGGCACACGTTTGTACGCCGGGCAACCGGGCAACTTCGGCGCTCCGCCGGACAATTCTTCGTTCGGACCGGACGGCTTGGTAATCCTGGACGTGAGCGACATTCAGTCCCGTCGTCCCAATCCACAAATCCGAATCGTCAGTAAACTCTTCTGGGATGATCAAGGGCAAGCCGAACAGATACTCCCCTTCTTCTCCCACGGGCGGTCGTACCTCATCAGTACCGACGAGTCCGGCGGGCAAGCAGGCGTTGGGCGTCTGGCGGCGGCATGTGCCCGCGGAGCGTCACCGTACGGGTATTCGAATGTCATCGACATAACCGACGAGACGAACCCTAGAATCGTCTCCAAGATCATGCTCGAGGTGCATGACCCCAAGAACTGCACGAAATTCCTTGCTGAGCCGCCAGAGGCCGGCGGCGGACCCCTCGACTATTCCACGGAAAGATGCGCTTTAGATCGTCCGATAAATCCGACGATGGCCGCTTGCGGTTCAAGAGGTACAGGCACCCGGGTTTACGACATTCGCGATCCCCTCCACCCTGTAGAGATCGCGTACTGGAAGGGGCCGGCTCCGCGAAAGGCCTTTCTTCCCGGATCCGGCAGCTGGTCGCCGGGCGTCGATCGAACCGTCGAAAAGCAAGCCGGTTTGGCGCGCTTTGTCAAAGTTCCTGCCGCTGACGGGAAAGGGCAGGAGTTGAATCTCTGGATCGTCGGCGATGCCGGCGGTTTTCAGGTATTGCGCTTTACCGACGGGTACCTGCAGACACAGCGCGGCAAGGCGATCGTCGCCGAAGCAGCGGCCGAGTAGGTCGCCCGCGCTGGATAACGATCTACGGCTGACCAGAAACCGGGATGAGGATGGCGATGCGATCTTCCGTCCCAACCGTTCTGGTGATGTGACCTTTGCCGGTCAGGTCTTCCGCCAATTCGATGCTGCCAGGCCCCACTTGAATCGTTTGTCCTCCGGACAATACGAGTTCTGCGTGGCCGCTCAGGGTGATCACATATTGGCGGCGTGACGCCGTGTGATAGCCGTTCTCGCGGCCGGGAGGCGTCCTGCGAATCTGCGCGCCGGAATTGGCGAGCAAATTATAGACGCCACCGCCTGGAGCGATCTTGGCATCGATTTCCTCGGCGTGGGTCAGCCCGTCCGGCCCGGTAAAAAACCGCGTGATCATGACCGGTTTGCCGGTTCGAGCCTCGCTTGCGCCTTGCGCGCTATCAACGGCAGGCACGAGAACGCACAAGCTCAACAGACCAGCGCCGATAAACGATGCGCGTTTCGCATGCATGAGAAGCCTCCCGTTTTTCGTGGGATTCACATTATCACGGTTTGGAACGCGCCGCCGAATGCCCGATTCAGCGAATGGATCACTTACGCCGGTTTATGCGCGAGCAGTCATATTGGCGCGACGGAAGACCGGCGCTGGTTCCGGGGGTGTTGCTGTTTAGCGTGACCGGGTTGGTGTCGAGATCGGTGCCGTTCTCGTCGATGAGCGAGACCGACTGCGAGAACAGCAACGCCGGAAAATCGTTCGGCTCCGCGATCGCCTCCGTGACGTAAAGGCGATGATCCGCCATGTAGACACTGCCGTTAAGGAAGTGTCCGTCCTTCAAGGCGATTTGGAGCTGGCGTCCGGGAATGCGAGCTGACACCGCATCGTCGTAGAACACGGGGAAGTCGAAGCGAACCTCTCCGCGACGGCGCAAGGTCTCGGCGGCGTTGCTGATAGCCTGCTTGTCCACGTCGAGTCCGTCGGAGAAATGGACCACGGTGACGCTGAGCGGGCCGATCGACCGCTCGACATAGAACTGCCGCGCCGGCGCGGTGCGGGCGCCGTCGCGATAGGTGATGTCGCGGAACTTCGGTTCGCTCGGGAATTGGGCCGCAACACGATATTCGCAATTCGTATAAACATCGTCACCGATAATCTCGCCAAGTTGCGTGGGCGCGGCTCCCTGCAGAAAGGGCGCGAGCACGCACGAAACCAGCGCAGCGCAGATGGCGTGGTGCTTGAACATAGAAGAGCTCCTCCCCTTCGCCCGCGTCCTGCTGGGCCAACGTAGAGTTGAACGATAGCATACCGTCTGGATGCGCGGAATTGGGACGCGGTTGAGAGAGGCTGATATCGCGCCACATTGTGAAAAAATAACCTTCCGTCCTACCGGCACGTCACTGTTGCAGGGCGGTTACGTGACCTGTGCGCTCTGGCGTATAACGGAAGATATGATGATGCAGCTTCACGCGCGTGCAAATGGCCAATAACAAAGACGGCTCGGCCCGAATCATCGGGTTGGTGATGGCGCTGTTCTTCGCCTTCGGGTTTTGCACGGTTTTGGTCGATACCATCATTCCAAAACTCAAAGCGACATTCGCGCTTTCCTATGCTGAAGTGATGCTCACCCAGTTCTGCTTCTTTGGCGCTTATTTCCTCGTTTCCCTTCCGGCCGCGTGGCTGCATAGCCGCATCGGTTATCTGCGGGGCGTTGCCGTTGGCCTGTTGGTGATGGCACTTGGCTGCCTGTTGTTCACGCCTGCGGCCAACGCGGGTGTCTATCCGGGGTTCTTGCTGGCGCTGTTCATCCTGGCTTCCGGTGTTACGATTGTGCAGGTTGCCGCCAATCCTCTGGCGACGGGTGCGGGTGACCCACAGCGCGCACCAAGCCGTTTGACCCTTGCCCAGGCTTTCAATTCCCTGGCAACCACCGTCGGGCCGATATTTGGTGCATCATTTATTCTGGCCAACGGTCTTGCTGTTCCCGACGCAAGCAAGCTGTCGGCGCAGGCGCTGGAAATGGCGAGGCGGGAGCAGGCTCACGTTTTTCAAATGCCATTTCTGATCATCGCAGCGGTCCTCATTGTCATGGCAATTGTGTGCTGGAGCGTTCGGCATTGGGTGCACGATACCGCACCGCCTTTGGCGAAAAAGGGTCATATGGCACTGCTGAACAACCGACGTCTTATGTTTGGTGTCGTATCGATCTTTTTATATGTCGGCGCGGAAGTTTCGATCGGCAGCAGCATGGCCAACTATCTCATGCTGGGCAGCACCTTGTCCGCGGCAGCGCAAATGGGGGGCACATTGGTGTCAATCTATTGGGGCCTGGCAATGGTCGGCCGGTTTATCGGCGCGGGCATCATGCGCAAGGCAAACCCCGCTCTGGTTCTTACGCTGTGCGCATGCGGAGCTTTCGTTATGACGACAACATCAAGCCTTTCCGTCGGCGTCGTAGCGGCTGTGACGATTCTCGCGGTCGGCCTGTTTAATTCCATCATGTTTCCCACGATCTTTGCCCTGGCGGTCGAGGGTATGGGCGATCGAACGCCACAGGCGTCAGGCATCATCTGTTTGGCAATAGTGGGCGGCGCGATTGTGCCGCTCACCACCGGCGTGGTTGCCGATTCGGTCGGGTTGAGCCTCGCCCTTCTTGTCCCAGCGGCGTGTTACATCTGGATTGCTTTTTATGGAATCTTCACTGCGAGAAATAAAGCTCTGGACGGTGCGCAGCTGGCCTCACAGGTGCCGGTATTATCCGGCTGAGCAGCAAAGCCAAAAGGAAGGACAAAGCGTGAAACGGTTCATCATTCTCGGCGCTCTCGCGATGCTCGCCGTATCGCAGCCCGTTTTTGCCAAGTCGATTCTCTTTGTCGGCAACAGTTTCACCTATGGCGAACTCTCCACGGTCAAGAATTACAAGGCGAATACGGTCGTCGACCTGAATAAGACCGGCGTTGGCGGGGTCCCGGCTCTGTTCAAGGCTTTCGCGACCCAAGCGGGCCTGGATTACGACGTCAGCCTGGAAACCGTGCCCGGCGTGGGACTCGACTACCACTATGCTGAGAAGCGTCCGCTCCTCGACCGCAAATGGGACGAGGTTGTCTTGCAAAGCTACAGCACGCTCGACCAACATCACGCGGGCGATCCTGGGCTTCTCGTGAAATACGCCGGAGTCTTTTCGGACATGCTCCACGGCCGCAATCCGGATGTGAAAATCTATCTCACCGCGACCTGGAGCCGTGCCGACATGACCTATCCCGCGCGCACGCCTTGGTATGGAAAGCCGATCGCGCAGATGGGCAAGGATGTCGATGCCGGTTACCGGCTTGCCGCTCAGAAGGCACCGGGGATTGCCGGAGTTGTTCCCGCTGGTCTCGCGTGGAACCGCGCAATGGACAGCGGTCTTGCCGATACCAACCCCTATGACGGCATCTCAGCCGGTAAGATCGATCTCTGGGCCACCGACAATTATCACGCCAGCACTTACGGATATTATCTGGAGGCGCTTTTGGTGTTCGGACGCGTGACGGGCCGCGACCCCTTGAGCGTTGGGATTCACGAAATCTCGATTGGCGAACTGTCTCTCGATCCCGCCGTAATCCGCAAACTCGAACAGATCGCCCATGACGAATTGGCCGAGCACTGACAAACTCGGTTGCTATGGGCCTTCCCGCTTGTTGCCACGGCCGAGCCGGGTTGTCCCTTTGCCGGTCATCGCGCGCTTGGTAAGCGTGATAGACTATTTGGACTTCTGGTGCGAGGGAACATGCGCGTGGTTTCAGGAAGACGTTCTGGGTTCGCAACGGCCGTATCTATCGCGACATGCGTTTTGACGTCGCCGGTTATGTCCGCCGAGCCAGGGACGATACCCGATCTTTCGTCGGGCGGTGCGGCGTGGCTTAACAATCACAATGATTTCATTCTTCCGCCGAGCGGGCCGGGCCCGGTCACCTGGGATCCCGCCCATCCCTATTTTGGTAATGGCGACGGGCCGCGACCGACCGCGCGCGTTGCTGACCTCACCAATCCGATCCTGATGCCGTGGGTCAAAGACGAGCTGCGAAAATTCAACCAGGATGCCTTGGCCGGCAAGGTCCAATACACACCCATCGCACGGTGCCGACCTGCGGGTGTCCCCGGCGCGATCCTCCTGCGCGTCAACCCGATGTTCATCGTGCAGACGGCCAAGGAGGTGCTGTTCCTCTACCAGAGCGATCACCAATTCCGCCACGTCACCATGAACCAACCTCATTCGGCTCGCATCACGCCGTCCTGGTATGGAGAGTCGGTTGGGCGATATGAAGGCGACACGCTGGTTGTCGATACGATCGGCATCACGACAAAAGTGGCGACGGATTACTACCAGACCCCGCACACCGATCAGCTTCATGTGGTCGAGCGCTACCGTGTGATCGATGGCGGAGCAACGCTGGAAGTAAACTTCACCGTCGATGACCCGGGCGCGTTCAACATGCCATGGTCGGCAAGCCAGCGGTATAAGAAGACCGACGAACCGCTGCGCGAAGTTGTGTGCGCCGAGGGCGAAGCCTTTGCACCCAAACAAGACCCGCAGCAAGATTTGATTCCCATCCCCAGGGCGACAAATGCGGATTTCTGAAGATGATGCCACGAGCGCAAGTGAGCGGAACCTTGATGCGTAAGCGAGCGCCGGCAAGCGATTCCCGATGGGGCGGCACACTTCTGGCGCTCGTGTGCACTGCTGCGTTGTTTGGTCCATCGTCGGCCGCGGAGATTTCCGCGATACCGAATTTTGCGCCGGACAGCCGGACCGGTTGGATTGCAGGCGATCCCAAGGGTATAAACCCCACGGGCCAGGATTTCCTTCCGCCGGAAAGCGGACCGGGGCCGGTGGACAACGATCCCGCGCATCCCCATGTCGACGATGGCGCGGCGCGGCGTGACGGGAAACAGCCGACCTATCGGGTCGCGGACCTCAGCAACCCGATCCTGCAGCCCTGGGTCAAGGAAGCGCTGCGCAAGGAGAACGAACGCGCCCTTTCCGGCAAACCCGACTTCACGCCGAAGGAACGGTGTTGGCCGATTGGCGTGCCCGGCTGGCTGCTCTATCCCGTGCGGCCGGTCTATTTCCTCCAGACGCCGAAGCAAGTCACCATGATCTGGGAAGAAGATCACATGGTGCGGCACGTCTATCTCGATGCGCAGCATTCAGCCAATCCTATCCCGTCCTGGTTCGGAGAATCCGTCGGTCATTATGAGAATGGCGACACGCTGGTGATCGACACCATCGGTCTCAACGACAGGACTTTTGTCGATTCCTACCGCACGCCGCACACCACCAAATTGCATGTCGTCGAACGCTACCGGCTCGTGAATGGCGGCAAGGCGATCGAGGCGAGGGTGCGCGTCGATGATGTCGGCGCTTTTACCATGCCGTGGACCGCGCGCCAGCATTATGAGCGGTCGGGAAACGGCCCGCCGGCGGAGGCCTCTTGCGCCGAAAACAACGCGGCGTGGTTCGGCTATGATGTGGAGCCGATACCCACGGCCGCGAAGCCGGACTTCTGAGGCAGATTAAAACTTGCCCGGATCCGAAATTGTTCGGATATCCTGGCGATAATGGTTTTGCTGCGCATGGAGGCACCTGTGAAGACAAGGATGGCAATCGGTTTTTTGCTCGTTTCGGCGCTGGCGGCGGGCCCTTTGTCCGCGCAGCCTGCGAAAGGAGAAAATGTGAAAATCTACGCCGCGGCCGTCGCGAAGACTCCCCTCACCGCCATCGCTGCCGACTACGAAAAGACGACAGGCAACAAGGTCACGCTCGTTTTCGATACGGCCGGCGCCACGGAACAGAGGTTTCGGGCCGACCCCGAAGCGGCATTGCTGATCACGACGGTGCCGCTGATCCGGAACGCGGAAAGCACGGGTACGCTCCGGGATGGTGCGAGCACCCTCTTGGGCAGCACGGTCGCCGGCGTGGCGGTGCCTCCGAAATCCGTGAAACCCGATGTCTCCAGCCCGGAAAAATTGAAGGCGGCGCTGCTCGCCGCCAAGCGCATCGCCGTTTCGGATCCCGCCCGCGGGGCGACGGTCGGGACTCACTTCATGAAGGTGATCGAAGCATTGGGTGTGAAGGACGAAGTCTTAAGGAAAACCACGTTCGCCAGTGACGGCGTCGAAACCATGCGTCTTGTCCTCGAAGAAAAAGCCGATCTCGGCGTATCGCAATCCAGCGAGATTCTGCAGGCGAGCCCCGACGCCTTGGCGGGACCGTTTCCCAAAGAGTTTGCCCTGACCACGGATTTTTCGCTCTGGCATCGCAACACCATGTCCCCGGCAGTCAAAGACTTCGTTGCAGCGCTGACCAGTTCCGCCGGCCGCGGAAAATTTGCTGCAGGAGGCGTCATGCCTCCCGCAGTCCACTGAAGGCTGACATGGCGATGAATGTTGCACGCGCATTCGCGACACTGATCCTGACGGCGGTCGCCATTCCCGTTTCTGCCGATAGCTCCTCGCCAATTCCGGACTTTTCGGGCATATGGGGGCGGAACGCCTTTAATCTCGAAACGCCGACGTCGGGTCCCGGCCCGATACGCAATCTGAGGCGCGTGGGAAGGGATGCAAGCACCCCAACCACGGGCGGTGGCGATCCCATCCCGCTGGTCGGCGACTACATGAACCCGATACTCAAGCCCCATGCAGCGGAAGTCGTAAAGCGCATGGGGGAAGCATCGGCGAGCGGTCACGACATCCTCGACCCTTCGAACCAATGCGCGACCTATTCGCCGCCTTATGTTCTGGCAATGCAGCAGCGCGTGACGGTTCTGCCGACGAAGACCGATGTCACCCTCATCTACAGCCAGGACGTTCAAGTCCGCCATATACGCTTGAACGCAGCCCATCCGACGCGTCTGGAGCCGTCGCCAATGGGGGATTCCGTTGGGCATTATGAAGGCGACGCACTCGTCGTCGATACCATCGGCATCAAGCTCGGGCCCTACACCATGGTGGACCGGTTCGGCACGCTGCAGAGCGAAGCCATGCATGTGATCGAGCGCTATCGCCTGATCGATGACGAAGACGCGCGAGTGGCCCAGGAACGCCATGAGCAAACGGCAGGCCGCCTCGGAGGCAAGCAAGGCAACACGTCCTTCGTCCCCGCTTACAAGAAGGGCCTGCAAATCCAGGTGACGATAGAGGATCCGAACACCTACACCACGCCATGGTCTGGCAATGTCACCTACCGGCGCACCCAGGAACCCTGGGACGAGCGGATTTGCGCGGAGAACGCATCCCAAGGCCAGCACGAAGGGATCGAGCATCCCCCGATTGCCGACAAGCCGGACTTCTGAGATGAGCTGACAGGCTTTTTCGGAGAACCTTAGCGGACAGAGGCTCGCGGCAGACCCAGAGCCCGTGCAACGATAATTGCTGCGCTCAAGCCGGTCAGCGCATTTCCAACTCGCGATTGTTGATCTGGATTAACGGCCTATTCATCCGGCGTTCAGCGGCCGAGTGCCAACTTCTGATATCTATAAGCGGATAAGGGTCAAGCATTCGTCAAATCGTAGTGGCGCCGCATTGGATGCCGGCGGCGCGCGCTGCTCGACATCGCCAACAAGGGAGCGGAAAGGCGACGGGTGGAGGATGGCAAACGCCATACGACTAACGCAGGATAGTGGCGGCGAATGGGAGCGGCCGATCCCGGATCCACACAAAACACCGGCCGATGCCGATGTGCCCCCGGAAAGTGTCGGACAAGATCTCTGCGAGGCGCGTCAGCGCAGCGGCAAAACGCTGATGGATGTCTGGCGCGAGACCAAAATTCCTCCGCACCATTTGATCGCTATAGAGACGAGCCGCTTCGAAGACTTGCCTGGCCGCGTCTACGCGATCGGTTTCGTGCGGAGCTATTCCGCCTATCTTGGGCTCGATGCCGAAATGTTTGTAGCTCGTCTGAGGGCCGAAATGGCCGGACCCGACGCGAAGCTGCCGGATATTGGTCCCTTGCTTCCCCCCGAGCGCAAAGATCCGGAGACCGAGCTTGCCGAGGGCGGCGATGCCGAGGAGTCCTTTATCGGCCTCTTATCTCCGCCCGAGCGCAAATTGCCCCATAGCATTATCGCCGGACTGATGATCGCTGTGCTGATCTATTCCGGCTATTACGTTCTTAGCTCGGACCGGCAAATGGCGCAGCCGCCACCCGTCATTCCCGTGCCGGCTCGGCTAGCCGCTGAAGCCGGTCTCGCCCAAAAACAGCTTGCTGTACGGCCGCTTGCGCCTTTTGAGCAGCTAGCACGCACATCGCCCGAGCCCGCCCTCTCCCCGTCAACTCAAGTCGCGCCGGCGCCGCCCGTCTCAGTGCAGCCCTTCGCGACCGTTGAGCCAGCGCCTGCCTTGCCCACCGAGCCCGCCCTCGCCCCACCCACTGATGTCGCCCCGACGCCGCCCATCTCGGTGCGGCCCCGCCCCACCGTTGAGCCGGTACCCGCCCCACCGACTGATTTCGCTCTGATGCCGCCTATCTCGGTGCGGCCCCGCCCGACCATTGAGCCAGCGCCCGCCCCACCCACTGACGTCGCCCTGACACCGCCAGTCTCAGTACGGTCCCGACCGACCATTGAGCCAGCACCCGCCTCGCCCACTGACGTCGCCCTGACACCGCCAGTCTCAGTACGGTCCCGACCGACCGTTGAGCCGGCACCCGCCTCGCCCCCCAAGCTCGCGCTTCTCCCTTTACCGGACGCAGCGCCAACGCAGCCGGTCGCCGTCCCCGCCGAATCGGTATCACGGTTTCATGCGCCGCTGCCGCTGGGACAGCGCTACGGCATGGAGAACGGAAGCTCCCGAATCATACTGCGCGCGCACCGATCGATCCGCCTCGCCGTGCAGGGAAGCGGCAACCGCATCTTCATCGATCGTATTCTTGATGCCGGCGATACGTACCGCGTTCCGAACTTGGTCGGGTTGAAGCTGAGTGCGCCGGATGCCGGAGCCATCGAGGTCATTCTCGACGACACGACTGTCGGTTTCGCCGGTAAGGACGGCGTCATGGCGAGAGATTTATCACTCGAACCGCAGAGCATCATCGACCGCCAGCAGCATGGCTAGCTCAGCGATTCGCGTCACGCCTACTGTCGACTCTCAGATGTGATTCGGACGAACACGGCTTCTGGCCCGGCGCTATGTTCTAGGCTTTTGTCTCAGGCGGCAGAGGCTGCGCGAAGATCGAGTTTCTACCGGTCGTCCCCTGGACGATGTCGAGATTCATCTCGCCCACGCGTTCGAAAGCGATGCGCAGCTTGTCGCCGTGCCGGATGGGGCCGACGCCTGCCGGCGTTCCCGCGGCAATGATGTCGCCGGGATAAAGCGTCATCACCGACGCCGCCATCTCGACCATGCCGGGAATGTCGAGGATGAGATCGCGCGTGTTCGCGTCCTGCTTGATCTCGCCGTTGATCCACAGCCGCCCCTGAAGACTGTGCGCCGCATCGCCGATCTCGTCCTCGGTGACGATCCAGGGACCGACCGGACAGAACGTGTCAAAGGCCTTACGCGCGACGCGCTCTTCCTTGCCGCGGATCACAGCATCGATCAGGCAGGAATAACCAAAGACGTAATCGCGCCAAGTTTCGCGCGGCACGTCGCGCGCCTGCTTGGCGATGATGATCGCGAGCTCGCATTCGTAATCGATGCGCCGGCCGGCATTGACGGGCAGGACAATCGGATCGGCGGGCCCGGAAAGCGCCGACGGAGGTTTCAGGAAGAAGCCCTGATTGTTGGCGCGATAGGACGAGCCCATTTCGACGCCATGCGCGTGATAATTGACCGGATAGGCGATGATCTTGTTCGGCCACGGAACGGGCGTCAGAAGCTTTACGCCGTTCAGGGGAATTCCTTTTCCCGACGCGGCACGTTCGAGCTTGCCGCGATATTCTGCGAACTCCGCAATCAACCGGTTCATCGCCACCGGCGGCCAGGCGCCGGGATTGGGGTCGACGATCTCGGTGACATCCACGATGGTCTCGCCGCGAACCACGCCGATGCGATTGTCGTCAAAACGCGCGAGTCTCATCTCTCACCTTTCCATCGGCTCACGTAGCACCGGGCGTGCGAAACAGATGCGCCCATTTCTCCATGACCTTGTCCTTGAGCTCGGGGCTCGATTCGGCGACGCGCGGAAATTCGTCCTTCCATCCCCATGGCCGGCAGGCATCGATCACCGCGCGGTTGCTCTGGTAGGGAGGCCCGCGCAGGATCGGGTCCAATGGCGTGCTCCATAGATTGTGAATGATCTCGATGCTTGCGGCAGGATCGCAGCGCGTCGACATCGCCCAGATCACGTCATGGAGATTCGAGGGATCGATGTCCTCATCGACCACAACGACCCACCGGCCGGCGTAAACCCCTGATCGGCAATTGGCCGCGAGCATGCCGGCTTGCTTGGCGTGGCCGGCATACATCTGCTTGATGGAAACCACATTGAAGAGCCGCCCGGCGCCGGCCTCGTGATTCCACACGCCCTGCACGCCGGGGAGTCCGGATTTCTCGATCTCGTCCCAGATCATCGCAGCCTTTACCACCGCACGCGCGACAGTGAAATTGGACGGCGGCCGCGAGGGAATCGCCAGCGTCATAATGGGATTGTTGCGGTGATAGACGCGCCTGATCTTGATGATCGGCTGCTCGCTGGCTTCACTGGCGTAATAGCCCATGAACTCGCCAAACGGGCCTTCCATCTTCAGGCGGTCGCCATACATCTCGCCTTCGAGCACGATCTCGGCACCCGCCGGCATCGGCAGTTGGTGCAGCTCGCTTAACACGACCTCCACCGGCCTGCCGCGTTGGCCGCCCGCATAATCGAACTCGGAAACGCCGAGCGGAAGTTCGGCATTGCTGCAAAGGAAGAGAATGGGATCCTGGCCGCAAGAGATGAGCACCGGGCATGGCAACCCTCGAGCGAAATACTTCTCCCGGATCAAGCGCCCATGCTTTCCCGGCGAGATCCAGACGCCGACCTCGTCCTTGGCGTGCGCGACGATGCGATAGGTCCCGACATTGACCCAATCGCTGTCGGGATCGCGCATCACGACCAAATCTTCGGTTCCGATATAGCGGCCGCCGTCATGCTCATGGACGAAGGGGATGGGGAATTTGAAAATGTCCACCTCGCCGTCCCTTTGCACGTTCTCCAAAATCGGACCTGTGGGCACGATTTTTGGCGGGATGAGTTCGGGACCGTTCCCGAGCCGCGCTTTGTAGCTCTTCACGATGTCGATCTTCTTCTCGGGAGTCGGAAGACCATAGACATGCGCCAGCCTGCGGAAGGAATTTGCCCCGCCCGAAAGGATGCGAAAGCCGGCCGGGAATCCTTTGATCTTGTCGAACAGAAGCGCCGGCTCCTCGCCCGGAAATCGCATGGTGAGGGTTTCGGCGAGCGCGCTGATCTCGAGATGGGGATCTGCCCCTTCGATCAGTTTGAGCTCCCGCATGGCTTCGAAATCGCGAATAAGGTCGCGCAAATCTTCGTGCGAGACGCGATGTTGCGATTGCGGCGCCGCGGCAAGGTTTTTCCGCGGCTTCAAACGCTCATTCATATCGTGGCTTCCCCTATCGCGAAGGATGTCTCGATGCGCCCGGAGGCGGTGAAACCCCGGCTTGATCGTCATAATCACAAACTTATGGCACGGAAGCGAGCCTGCCGCGTTGGAGTCTATCGGCTGGCGAGAAGGAGGCTCCCATGAAGGTAAAAGATGTCATGCATCGCGGTGCGGAATGGGTCGAACCCCACACCCCGATCACGGAAATTGCGCGAATCATGCGGGACGATGACATCGGAGCCGTTCCGGTCGGGGCAAATGACCGCCTGGTGGGCATGGTGACCGATCGCGATATCGTGGTGCGCGGACTGACGGCCAACAGGGATTGCAGGGAAGTGACGGCTGAAGATGTGATGTCGAAACCCATCATCTATGCTCGCGCCGACGAGGACGTCGAAGATGCGCTGCATATCATGGAAAAGAACCACATCCGCCGGCTTCCCGTGATCGATGAGAACAAGCGCTTGGCCGGCATGCTGTCGCTTGGCGATATCTCTGCGAAAGCAGGACGCGATCTTACCGCCGAAGTGGTGCGCTCGGTCGCGGCCCACCACGTTTAACATCGCTGACCGCAGAAGCGGCCGCTCTCACGCCGTCAGTTTTTCCAGCGCCTCGGCTTGCAGGACAACGGCCCGTTGCAATGCGGGAGCAGCACCCGTCAGCGAATGATAAAGATTCGCGTAGGCCTGGGCGGAACGCTTCCATGAGAAATCCTGCCGCATGGCGGCGGCCTGGATCCTGCGCCACAGGATCGGCTGCCGATAAAGCGACAGAGCGCGGCGGACACAGGCCGCGAGGTCGGCCGTCGAAGTCCCTTCGAACGAAAGACCGGTGGCCGTTCCCTGGCGGATCGCTTCCGGCGAGGCATCGGTGACGCTGTCGGCCAACCCGCCGCTCTTGCGAACCAATGGGATCGTCCCGTAGCGCATGGCGTAGATGGGTACGAGACCGCAGGGTTCGAAGCGCGAGGGATGGAGCAACACATCCGCGCCGGAGAGCACGCGATGGCCGAGGCCCTCCTGATAGCCGATTTCCACCGCAACGCGCCCCGGATAAAGCGCGGCCAGCTCGCGGAAGCGGGTCTGATAGCCACTCTCCCCTTCCGCGACGAGGACAAATTGGATGCCTTCTTCGAGCAGATCCGGCAGCACATCCAGAACGACATCGGGCATTTTCTGGTGCACGAGGCGACTCATGAACGCGATCAGCGGCATATCCGCATCGACCTTCAGCCCCAGCTCCATCTGAATCGCGCGTTTGCAATCCGATTTGGCCCCTACCGCGCGCGCCGAATAATTGCAGACGAGGTAGGGATCGGTGCTGGGGTCCCAGATGCGGTAATCGACGCCGTTGAGAATGCCGGTCAGCGCGGAAGCGCGCTCGCGCAACAATCCGTCCAGCCCGCAGCCATATTCCGGCGTGAGGATTTCGCTCGCATAGGTCGGGCTGACCGTGGTGATCGCATCGGAGGATTGTATCCCGGCCTTCAGGAACGACATGCGGCCATAGAATTCCATCGCCGAATGGGCATCTTCGGGCAAATGGAGGCGCGCCATGTCGGGGGTCTCGAACAGGCCCTGATAGGCGAGATTGTGGATCGTGAACAGGGTTGCCGGACGCGGCCGGCCATTGTTCGCCAGCAGCAAGGGGACCACGCCCGCATGCCAGTCATTGGCGTGGATGAGGTCGGGAGTCCAACCCCGACCCGGCTCATTGGCCAGAGCCGCGGCGACGTGGTTGAGCAGCGCGAAGCGAAGTGAATTGTCCGGCCAGTCTTGCCCATCTTCGCCCTGGTAAAGCCCTCCGGGCCGGCCATAGAGGGCCGGGCAATCGACCAGCCACACCGGCACATCGGCCTGAGGAAGACGGGTTTCGAGGAGTCGCACCTCTCCACAACCCCAAGCATCACCGAAACGGTGAATCTCCTGCAGGTCGGAGGCTCGATCGATAGCCTGGGGATAGCCCGGGATGAGCAATCTCACGTCGATTCCGAGGTCGCGCAAGGCTGCGGGCAGCGCAGCCGATACGTCCGCTAGCCCGCCCGTTTTGGCAAAGGGGTAAACCTCTGAGGTGATGTAAAGTACCCGCATGGCGGTGTGTGCTCCTTGGCCATTGCGGATCAGTCTCGCCCCCGTCGCACCTGATCCCTAAAGTCTCAATCCCTCCCATTGGACAGAAATCGCGTCACTCTTGCGGCACCCCTATATGCCGCCTGCACAACTCAAATTTATGAAAGACAAGAGCCCCTCTGGTCGAAGCCACAACGCGTCAGGGTGATTTCGGTTCGTGCTGATGAAAAAAATTTTCGCGTCATCCCATACCGCCGCTTTCCCTTCTTGCGCCACCCGGCAGGCGCAATAGGCTTAGCTAATGTGCGAACGACAATTAACAACTGCGCGAGCAGCCTAGATGACAGCGGCGAATGCGCGCATGGGTTCCGTCATCGACGAGCATGGCGCGAGCTTCACGATTTTCTCCGCGCATGCCGAACGGGTTGAGCTTTGCCTTTTCGATCAACAAGGTACGCAGGAGACCGCACGCTTCAACCTGGAGCGAAACAGCGAGCTTTGGCGGATACATATCGATGGCGGGCGCGCCGGGCAGCGTTATGGCTATCGCATCCACGGGCCGTATGACCCGGCCAACGGGCATCGTTTCAATCCCAACAAGCTGCTGATCGATCCTTACGCAAAAGCCCTCGACCGGAGCTTCAAGCTCGCGCCGAGCCATTTCGGGTACCCGATCAACGACCCCGCCGGTCTCATTCCCGATAATCGCGACAGCGCACCTGATACGCCCAAAGGCATTGTCGTCGCCGACGAACCTCAGGCGGCACAGATGCCACGCATTCCGTGGCGGGACACCGTGATCTACGAGCTTCATGTGCGCGGCATGACCATGCTGCGCAACGACATTCCCCCCCGATTCCGCGGCACATTGGCGGGACTGGCCTCGCCACCGATCATCGCTCACTTACGGATGCTGGGCATCACCACGATCGAACTCTTGCCTATCCACCCCATCGCGGACGAGCCAAGACTGATCCGCATCGGCTTACGCAACTATTGGGGCTACAACCCCGTCAATTTTTTTGCACTGGAATCGCGTTACGCGGCCGGAGATCCCATGGTGGAATTTCGCAATTTGATCGCGAGGTTCCACGAAGCGGGCATCGAGGTAATCCTGGATGTGGTGTTCAATCACACGGGGGAAGGCGATGAGTTGGGGCCGACGTTTTCGTTTCGTGGCATCGATAACGCTTCCTACTACATCTTGCGGCCCTATGACCGGTGCGCCTATGCGAACTTCGCGGGAACCGGCAACACGCTGAACGTTGCGCACCCCATGGTGCGCTTGATGGTCCTGGACTCGCTTCGCCATTGGGCAAAGCTCGGCGTCGACGGATTTCGTTTCGATCTCGCCACGGTCTTGGGACGGGAGAACGGGGAGTTCCGCTCCGATGCTGCGTTCTTGACCGCTCTGGTGACGGACCCCGATCTTTCGCAGTTAAAGCTTATCGCCGAGCCCTGGGACGCGACGCATGACGGCTACAGATTGGGCGCGTTCCCACCGCCTTTCGCCGAATGGAACGACCGCTTCCGCGATGGGGTGCGGCGATTTTGGCGCGGCGATCGCGGTTCCACGCCGGAGCTTGCCCGCCGGCTCACCGGCTCGGCGGACATCATGGGGTCCCGCGGCCCCCTTGCCAGCATCAATTTCGTCACGACGCATGACGGGTTCACGCTTCGAGACACCGTCAGCTACGCCGAAAAGCACAATTGGGCCAATGGCGAAGAGAACGCCGACGGAAACAACGACAATTTCAGCTGGAATTGCGGCGTCGAGGGCAAGACCGACGATCCCGCGATTGGCGCTTTGCGCCTTCGCCAAAAACGCAACCTCGTCGCGATCCTCCTGTTCTCGCTCGGCATCCCGATGCTGACGGCCGGCGACGAACTCGGCCGTTCGCAAGGCGGCAACAACAACGCCTATTGCCAGGACAATGAGACGAGTTGGACCGACTGGAAGCTTGGCCGTGAGGACGAAATCTTTCTCTCCTTCGTACGACGCGTCGTTTCGCTCCGCGCCAGCCATGCCGATTTCCGCCGCGTCACATTCTATCGCGGCGTGGAGGAAGGGCCGCGCGGGCTCAAGGACATCGCGTGGTTACGGCCGGATGGGCGCGAGATGGAGGTTTTGGATTGGGAGAACCCGATGGCGCGAAGCTTCGGCTGTGCCTTCGGCGGCACCGGTGGGGATGGCGGAGACATCCGGTATATCCTCGCCCTCAATGTGGGAACCGAGACAATCCCGTTTGCGCTGCCGGAACGCGAAGGGGGCCCGTGGAAAAGACTGCTCGACAGTTTTGAATCCGACGGGGGCGCGGAAATTTCTGTCGCGGCGGGCGCTGTCTGGACGCTCCCACCCCATAGTCTCGCTCTCTTCGTGGAAGTGACCTCGTCCGTCTAGCCTGGCCGGGGAACCGGGGCCGCGTGCCAGACCTCCTCGGCATATTGTTGGACCAAGCGGTCGACGGAAAAACCGCCAATATGCGCGACATTCAGAATCGCTTTGCGATTCCACTGCTTTTTGTCTTGGTAGGCAGCATCCACGGCTTGCTGGCATTTCATATAATCATCGAAATCCGCGAGCAGCATGAAGTAATCGCCCCCCGTCAGCAGGGAATCGACGATGGGCGCGAAAAGCGTGCGATCGCTCGGGGAGAAATATCCGCCCCGTATCATATCGAGCGTCTGATGCAATTCCGCATTGCCGTTGTAAATGGCAACCGGGTCATAACCTCCACGCCGCAGGGCTTGGAGTTCCTCATAAGTATGTCCGAACATGAAGATGTTCTCGGCGCCGACTGCGTCGGCAATCTCGTCATTGGCGCCGTCATGGGTGGCGATGGTCAGCGCGCCGTTTAAAGCGAGCTTCATATTGCCGGTGCCGGACGCTTCGGTGCCCGCCATGGAAATCTGTTCCGAAAGTTCGCCTGCGGGGATGAGGTCTTCGGCCGTCTGGACATCGTAATTGGGAATGAAAACGACCTTCAGCAGGCCGTCGACCGCCGGATCATTGTTGACGATATCGGCCACGTAATTGATCAGCCGGATAATGCGTTTGGCCATGACGTAACCAGGCGCCGCCTTGCCGGCGAAGATCGCCGTGCGGGGCTGGATATCCGCAGGTTTCGTAAGGCGGATCCGGTTATAGCGGCTGACGAGCTGCAGGACATTGAGAAGCTGTCGCTTGTATTCGTGGATCCGCTTGATGTGCAGATCGAACATCGAATTGTAATCGACGACATGTCCGGTCAGGTCTTTGATCTTCTGTGCGAGGCGCTCCTTGTTGATGCGTTTGACGGCCGCGAATTCCGTCTGGAACTGCTCGTCGTCCGCCAAGGGCGTCAGTTCGCGAAGCCAGGAGAGATCGCGCAGCCATTTGGAAGAGGTGCGCGTATTGATCAGCTCGGCGAGCCAGCTATTGGACTCATTCAGCCATTTGCGCTGCGAGATTCCGTTCGTCAGCGCGACAATGCGGTCCGGGAAGAATTGGTCGAAGTCCCGGAACAGCGTCTTGCGCATGATCTCGGTATGGCTTTTCGAAACGCCGTTTACGCGGTGACTGCCTGCGATCGCGAGATGAGCCATGCGCACCGATTTGGTGCCGTTTTCTTCGATCATCGACATACGGCGCAGGCGGTCCATGTCGCCGGGATGGCGATGCATGACATCGCGCAGCATACGATAATTGATCTGATAGATGATCTGCAGATGCCGCGGCAGCAGAGCTTCCATCATGCTCACCGGCCAGAGCTCCAGCGCTTCGGACAGAAGCGTGTGGTTGGTGAAGGAAAAGGTCTTGACCGTGATGTTCCAGGCGCGATCCCAATCGAACCGGTAGACATCCACAAGAAGCCGCATGAGCTCGGGTATCGCCAACACGGGATGGGTGTCGTTCAATTGGATGGCGACTTTTTCCGGCAACAGATCCAGCGATTCGTACTTGCTTTCGAACCGCGCCAGAATGTCCTGGATGGAAGAGCTGACGAGGAAATATTCCTGCTTCAATCGCAGCTCGCGTCCGACGTCGGTCGTGTCGCTCGGATATAGGACCTTGGAGATGGTCTCGGTTTCGCTCTTCTGCTTGACCGCGTCGATGTAATTGCCGCTGTTGAAATAAGCGAGGTTGAAATCGGAGCTCGCCGCAGCCGACCATAGGCGGATGGATGTTACGCTTTCGCCGTCGAGACCGATCACGGGAAAGTCGTAAGCTCGGGCCATCACATCGTCGGTGTCGGACCAATGGCAAAGCAGCTCGCCGCGCCAATTGTTCACCTGGGTGACGCTGCCGTTGAACTGGATCGGGTAGACGATATTGGGGCGCGCATATTCCCACGGATTGACCGCCCGGAGCCAGTTCTCCGGATGCTCGATCTGCTCGCCGTTCTCGATCTTCTGCCGGAACATGCCGTATTCATAGCGAATGCCGTAGCCGAGGCCGGCATAACCGAGCGTCGCCATGGATTCGAGGATGCACGCACCCAGCCGTCCCAAACCGCCATTGCCGAGCGCGGCTTCGATTTCAAAATCCCACAAACTGTCCAGATCCACGTTCAGATCGGCCAGGGCCTGGCGGCAGACCTCGTAGACGCCTTGCGAAATCAGGCAGGTCTTCAGCAGGCGCCCGGGCAGAAATTCCAGCGAGAGATAATAGATCCATTTCGCCTGATGGTCCGAATTGCGCCGCCAGGTACGGATGCGCGCGGAGGAAAATCGACCTCTGAGGAAATAGGCAAGCGCATAGAACCAATCCTGCGGCGTGGCCGTGTCGGGGTCGCGGCCCATCTGCTCGATCAAATGGCGGATCAGCTCATGCTTGATTTCCGCCCGGATCGGAGGAGCGGGGAAATCGAACGCCGGGCCCTGATCGGTGAGGATGCGTTCCATTGCTTGTCCTATCGCGATCCCCCCGTGCACATAAAAGAGCGAAACCTACGCGACTTCAACCGCGTTGAA
The DNA here is from genome assembly GCA_035318785.1 of Micropepsaceae bacterium. Lineage (GTDB taxonomy): Bacteria > Pseudomonadota > Alphaproteobacteria > Micropepsales > Micropepsaceae > CAIYRG01. The sequence continues at coordinate 6,140 of DATHDZ010000067.1, read as the reverse complement.
CGCGTTTCGCTCCATTTGAGCCGGAAAGGAATTATTCCGTAGCCTCGGTTTGCGAGAGAGCCAATGCGACGGCCTGCAGCAAGACATGCGGCAAATAGGGCTTGGCCACCAACGGACGGTGGCGGTGTGCCAGCGGCAATTTCTGCGCCGTATGGCCCGTGAGGAAGATCAGTCTGGTCTTTCGTGTGGCGAGTTCATTCGCCACGCCGAAAACATCGGAGCGGCCGAGATTGACGTCGAGCAGAGCGACGTCGGGTTCATCCCCACTCAGCAATGCCATCGCGGCGGCCGTGGAGTTGGCGGGACCGAGCACGCGATAACCGGCGTCTTCCAGCAGCGACTGCAGGTCCATGGCAATCAGCGCCTCGTCTTCGACGATGAGCACACTTGCAGGTTTAGGCAGCACTTTCGGCAACCCCCGGGTTTTGTCTACGCCAACCCACCAGAATGGCCGGAAAGCGGAAAGCTCGTCATCAGTTTGAGGCCGCTTGCATCGTAAATCAACTCAACTTCCCCGTTCAATTCATGTGTCAGTTCCAGACGGATCAGCCGGCTGCCGAATCCGCCATGGGTCGGGGGACTCACCGCCGGCCCGCCGGATTCCTGCCACTGCAGCGCAATTAACCGGTCGTCCTTGAAATTCCAGCTCATCGCAACCTTTCCGTCGTGATTGGAAAGAGAGCCATGCTTAATCGCATTGGTTGCAAGCTCATGAAATACGATACCAAGCGCAAGGGCGCTCTTGGGGTCGAGCGCAACCGGCGGGCCGTTGAGCAAGACGCGGTTCTTGCCGTCCACCATGTAAGGTTCCAGGCTGTCGCGGGCGACATCGCAGAGCTGCACATTCGCCCATTGTTCCCGCGACAAAAGACTGTGCGTGCGGCCGAGCGCGTCGATGCGCCGGATAAATTTGTCGGTGAAGTCTTCCGCAGTCGGGCTGCTGGCCAGCGTTTGCCGCGCCATGGCATTGACTACGGTGAGCATATTCTTCACGCGATGATTGAGCTCCTCGATCAGCGTGCGCTGGTGGGCTTCGGCTTTCTCCATCGCTTCTTGATGTTCTTGGCTGCGGCGGAGCGCTTGTTCCGCCGTCAGCTTTTCCGCCCGGACGCGGAAGTTCTCCTCTTGCAGATGATGGCGCAATTCGGCCTCGCGCTGGGCTTCGGCCTGTTTGAGATAGAGGTCGACGAACACCGCCACTTTCGAGCGCAGAATAAAAGGATCGACCGGCTTGAACACCATATCCACGGCGCCTGCCGAATAGGCCTGGAGAAGATGCGTATCGTCGCGGAACAGCGCGGTCAGGAACACGATCGGAATATGGCGGGTGCGTTTTCTCGCGCGAACGAAAGAGGCCATCTCATAGCCGTCCATGCCGGGCATGTTCACGTCGAGCAAGATCACCGCATAGTCCTCGAAGAGGAGGTGATGGAGCGCCTCCTCGCCCGAATGCGCGACGACAAGCGTTTGGCCCAGCTCCTCCAAGGCATTGCGAACGGCCATGGCGGTGCGCTCATCGTCATCCACGATGAGCACCTTCGCCTTGGGCATGATGGCTGCCTGAGGCGAAGGGGCCGGGGCGGGCTCGGCGGCGGGCGCCAAATCTTGCATCGCGCGTGCGGTTGTCACTGGCCTGCCACGGACCGCAGCGTTACCACATTATTCCCCGCCGGGTCGATGATCGGAGTCCGCCCCATCCGCTGGAACCAAACACGCAGCACGGAGACGAGCTGATCGATGTCCACGGGCTTGGCGACGTAATCCGATGCACCCGCATCGATGCATTTCTGGCGGTCCCCCTTCATCGCCTTGGCAGTGACCGCGATCACCGGAAGCGAAGCGAATTCCGGCATGGAGCGGATTTCCTGGATGGTCTGATACCCATCCATTCCGGGCATCATGATGTCGACCAGCACCGCATCGGCGTCGGGCAAGCGTTGTAGGATCTCGATGCCGGAGCGCCCCGACTCGGCGTAGTGCAATTCCACACCGTGCTCTTCCAGCGCGCTGGTCAGCGAGAAGATGTTGCGGATGTCATCGTCGATCACGATCACTTTCTTGCCCGCGAGCAGCGGATCGCAGCGACGAAGCTGCTGCAGAGCGGCCTGGGCATTCAAGGGCAGGTTTTCGAAAGGCCGGTGCAGGATCAACGCGACCTGGTCTTGCAGTTGCGCCGTGCTGGTTGCGACGCGCACCGGTTCCGTGCGGCGGCCGAGTTGAGCAATGTGCTTGCGCTCTTCCTCGTTGGGATCGCGCGGCAGGAACACCACCAGCGGTTCCTCGGCGGCGATGAGGGTGGCGACCAGATCGCGCAAAGATTCGTCGGCCGGCGTGGAAAGATCCAGGACCACACAATCGAATCCATTGTCGAGGATCGCCTGTTCTGCCTCTTCAAGCGTTACGACGCTCTGGACTTCGACGTCGTCCTCGCCGAACAAATTGCCGAGCGATCCGCTCGGTGATGCGGGTTCGATTGCCAGCAGACGCTTCGAGCGTTTGCCGAAGCTCTTCACCTCATCGAACGTCGCAAGGATCGCGTCACGCTCGACCGGTTTGCCGCTATAGCCATAGGCTCCGATCGAGAGGCCAAGGCGGTCTTCTTCATCGGCCGAGATCACGTGAACCGGGATGTGCCGTGTCTCCGGATTGCGCTTCAGCAGATCCAGAAGAGCAAATCCGTCCATATCTGGCAGGCCAATGTCGAGCGTGATCGCGTCGGGACGGAAGCGCCTGGCCAGCGGCACCACGGCGGCGCCCTCGCCTGTGACAACGCCCTTGAATCCCGCTTCCCGCGCCATGTTCAGAAGGATCGTCGCGAAGCGGGAATCGTCCTCCACGATAAGGACCACCGCATCACCCCGATTGATGGCATCGCGGTCGTCGCTGACGTGCTCCTGCGGAGTTTCAGGGGGGGCTATGGCTCGCACCGTTTGGGTCGCAGGGCGGGCTACAGTCGCCGTGGTGGCCGGCACGAAATTGAGGGGCAGATACAGTGTGAACGTGCTTCCTCTACCAGGCGTGCTGTTCACCGTGAGTTCACCGCCCAGAAGCCGCGTGATTTCACGGCTGATCGAAAGGCCGAGGCCCGTGCCGCCATATTTGCGGCTGGTGGTCCCATCGGCCTGCTGGAATGCCTCGAAGATGATGCGCTGCTTTTCTTCGGGAATGCCGATGCCGGTATCCTGAACGGAGAACGCCAGCACGGGGCCGGCCTTGTTCAGGCGATCATTCAGGGCAGACCAACCCGATTGCGCACGCGCGATGGTGAGGCGAACACGGCCCTTTTCCGTGAACTTGAAGGCATTAGACAAGAGATTCTTGATCACCTGCTGCAAGCGCTTGTCATCCGTGTAGAGGGAGCGCGGAAGGTCGGGAGCAAGCTCGATTTCGAAGTCGAGTTTCTTGTCCTGTGCGATCTGGGAGAAGGTGCGGTCGATATGATCGCGCAAGGATGAGAACGAGGTTTCGCCGATGTCGACGGTGACGGTTCCGGATTCGATCTTGGCCAGATCCAGAATATCGTTGATGAGGCCGAGAAGGTCGGAGCCGGCATGATGGATCGAACGGGCGAATTCGACTTGCTTCTCGGTCAAATTGCCCTGGGTGTTTTCGGACAGCAGCTTGGAGAGGATCAGCAGGCTGTTCAAAGGCGTGCGCAATTCGTGGCTCATATTGGCCAGGAATTCCGACTTGTACTTTGAGGTGAGCGCGAGCTGTTCGGCCTTCTCTTCGAGGTCGCGTTTTGCCTGCTCGACTTCCCGATTCTTGGCTTCCACCTGCATGTTCTGGGCCGAGAGCAGGCGTGCCTTGTCCTCCAGCTCGGCATTGGTGCGCTGCAATTCGTCCTGTTTGGTGCGCAGCAATTCTTCCGATTGGCGCAGCGTATTGGCCTGCTGCTCCAGCCGGTCGTTGGTCTTCTTCAGCTCTTCCTGCTGAGCCTGTAGTTCCGAGGTCAGGAGCTGCGATTGTTTCAGCAGGCCTTCGGTACGCATGTTCGCCGCGATCGTGTTGAGCACGATACCGATGGATTCCATGAGCTGATTGAGGAAGCTCTGGTGGGTCTCGCTGAACCGGCTGAACGAGGCCAGCTCGATGACGGCGTTGACATCGCCTTCGAACAGAGCCGGCAGCACGATGACGTTCAACGGTGACGCCTCGCCCAGGCCGGAACTGATCTGGACGTAATCCGTCGGCACGTTGGTGAGCAGAATGCGCGATTTTTCATAAGCGCATTGCCCGATCAGACCTTCGCGCAGGCGGAACTGATTGGCCAGATGCTTGCGGTTGTTGAAGGCATAGCTCGCGGCCAGATTGAGCACGGTGTTCCCGTCCTCGTCCTGATCGGTGACGTAGAACACGCCGTGCTGCGCATTCACCAGCGGCGCGAGCTCGGAGAGCACCATGTTGGACACGGTGGCGAGGTCGCGTTCGCCTTGCAGCATGCGTGTGAACCGGGCGAGGTTGGTCTTCAACCAGTCCTGCTCGGTGTTCTTCAACGTCTGATCCTTCAGATTCCGGATCATCTCGTTGATGTTGTCTTTCAATGCGGCGACTTCCCCCGACGCTTCCACGGTGATGGACCGCGTCAAGTCGCCCTTCGTCACCGCGGTCGACACTTCGGCGATGGCGCGCACCTGGTTGGTCAAGTTCGCGGCGAGCTGGTTCACGTTGTCGGTCAAGTCGCGCCATAGACCGGCGGCGCCCGGCACGCGGGCCTGGCCGCCGAGCTTTCCTTCGATACCCACTTCGCGGGCCACGTTGGTCACCTGATCGGCGAAGGTGGCAAGCGTGTCGATCATGTCGTTGATGGTGTTGGCGAGAGCGGCGATTTCACCCTTCGCTTCCATGGTCAGCTTGCGGCGGAGGTTGCCCTGCGCCACCGCGGTCACGACCTCGGCGATGCCGCGCACCTGGTTCGTCAGGTTGGCGGCCATCATGTTCACGTTGTCGGTCAAGTCCTTCCACGTGCCGGCGACGCCCGGCACATTGGCCTGACCGCCGAGGCGCCCTTCGGTGCCCACTTCGCGGGCCACGCGCGTCACTTCAGAGGCGAAGGAGTTCAGCTGGTCCACCATGGTGTTGACGGTGTTCTTCAGCTCCAGAATTTCGCCCTTCACGTCCACGGTGATCTTCTTGGACAGGTCGCCCTTCGCCACCGCGGTCGTCACTTCGGCGATGTTGCGCACTTGGCCGGTGAGGTTGGCGGCCATGAAGTTCACATTGTCGGTCAAGTCCTTCCACGTGCCTGCGACGCCGCGCACATTGGCCTGCCCGCCGAGCTTTCCTTCGGTGCCCACTTCGCGGGCCACGCGGGTCACTTCGGACGCAAACGAGTTCAGCTGGTCCACCATGGTGTTGATGGTGTTCTTCAGCTCCAGGATTTCACCGCGCACGTCCACGGTGATCTTCTTGGACAAGTCACCTGTCGCGATGGCGGTCGTCACTTCGGCGATGTTGCGCACCTGGCCGGTGAGGTTGGTGGCCATGGCGTTCACATTGTCGGTCAGGTCCTTCCACGTGCCGGCGACGCCGCGCACATTGGCCTGACCGCCGAGGCGCCCTTCGGTACCCACTTCGCGGGCGACGCGGGTCACTTCCGAAGCGAAGGAGTTCAGCTGGTCCACCATGGTGTTGATGGTGTTCTTCAGCTCGAGGATTTCGCCCTTCACGTCCACGGTGATCTTCTTGGACAGATCGCCAATTGCCACCGCGGTGGTCACGGCGGCGATGTTGCGCACCTGGCCGGTGAGGTTCGCGGCCATGGCGTTCACGTTGTCGGTGAGGTCCTTCCAGGTGCCGGCGATGCCTTCCACCTTGGCCTGACCGCCGAGCTTTCCTTCGGTACCCACTTCGCGGGCCACGCGGGTCACTTCGGATGCAAACGAGTTCAGCTGATCCACCATGGTGTTGATGGTGTTCTTCAGCTCCAGAATCTCGCCCTTCACGTCCACGGTGATCTTCTTGGACAAATTGCCGTTTGCCACGGCTGTGGTGACATCGGCGATGTTGCGCACCTGGCCGGTGAGGTTGGCGGCCATCAGGTTCACGTTGTCGGTCAAGTCCTTCCACGTGCCAGCAACGCCGCGCACATTCGCCTGACCGCCGAGCTTTCCTTCGGTACCCACTTCGCGGGCCACGCG
>DATHDZ010000066.1:0-10446 GCA_035318785.1 Micropepsaceae bacterium | reverse complement strand
CATTGGATGCGCCGCTTCTGATCGTCGGCCTGGCGCCGGGATTGAAGGGCGCCAACCGCACCGGGCGCCCCTTCACCGGCGATTATGCGGGGGAACTGCTCTACGCCTCACTGAAGCGCGACGGCCTCGCGCGCGGAGAATACCGTGCGCGCCCCGATGACGGCTTCGAACTCGTCGGGGTGCGCATCACCAACGCGGTGAGATGCGTGCCGCCGGAGAACAAGCCGCTCCCCATCGAGATTGGAACTTGCCGGAAATTCCTTGCCGCCGAAATCGCCGCGATGGCGAATTTGCGCGCCATTCTTGCGCTCGGCCAGATCGCCCATAACAGCGTGATCTCGATGCTCGCGCTCAAGAAGAAAGATCACGGTTTTGCGCATGGCGCGCGCCACCAAAGCGGCGCTCTGACCATTCTGGCGAGCTATCATTGCTCGCGCTACAACACCAACACCGGCGTGCTCACCGAAACGATGTTCGACACCGTCGTCGCAGCGGCGAAAGAAGCCGCCGGCCTATGAGACCGGGACGCCCTTGGGCAGGCTGAACATGCCTTGCTTCAGCGTGTCGAAATAGCCGAGCACCTCGTCTGCCTTCACGACATCGGCATATTTCGCGTTCATGTCGCAGAGCGTGATGGCGTGGCTCGCCTCGCTGCGGTCGAAGCAGCCGTCCTCGACCATCGCAACGCGGTAATTGTTGCTGAACGCATCCAGCACGGTTGCCCGGACGCAGCCCGATGTCGTGGTGCCCGTGACGATCACGCTGTCGCAATGAAGCTGCGTCAGATAGCCGGACATCGGCGTAGCGAAGAAGCCTGAGGGCTTTTGCTTATAGATCACCAGATCCTTCGGGCCCGGCGCGATCTCATCGACAATGTCGTAGCCGTCGCGGTTGCTCGGGGTCTTGGGCGCTTCGCCGCTGCGCGAATTCTTGCGCGTCCAGCCGCCGGAATCCCAATTGTCGGCGCGGCGCACGCCCGTGGTGTAGATCACCGGCAGTTCCTTCTCATGCGCCTTGTCGATCAGCCGTTTGATGTGGCCAATCGCAACCCAGCTCTCCGCACCGCAGGAATTGCGCCAGCGTTTGATCGATTCCAGGATCGGCTCCGGTCTATCGCCGCAAAAGGCATAGCTGACATCGATGACGAGCAGCGCCGGCCTGTTGCCGAAGCCGGCGCGCGCACCATAGCCGGCGGCCGCGAACACCTGCTTGTCGCGCTCGGTCAGGAATTTGTTCCAGACGGGTTCCGACATCGTTTCCCTCTTAATGTGAATGCTCAACTATAGCGATCTTCTTTCCACGGATCGCCTTCGTTGTGATAGCCGCGAACCTCCCAGAAACCCGGGCGGTCCTCAGCGACGAATTCGATCCGGGTCACCCATTTCGGGCTCTTCCAGAAATACCAGTCGGGGATCACCACGCGCACCGGCCCGCCATGTTCGCGGGCGATGGGCTTGCCCTCCCAGGAATGGGCGAGCAACACGTTGGGCTCTTCGAACACCACGCGTTTCACATTGGTGGTGTAGCCGTCATAGGAATGAAACAGGACGTGGCGGGTTTCGGGCTTGGGCCGGACCACGTCGAGAATGTGCCGCGCCGACACGCCGCGCCAATGATTGTCATAGCGGCTCCATTGCGTGACACAGTGGATGTCGGAGGCGAAGTCCTCTTGTGGCTGCGCCAGGAATTCATCGAGCTTCCAGACAATCGGGTTCTCGACCAGTCCGCCGACCTGAAGCCGCCAATTCTCGGGACGCACATCGGGCTGCACGCCGAGGTCGAGCACAGGCCAGTTCTTCACTTCCTTCTGGCCCGGCGGCAACCGGTTGACGTGGCCGGCATCGGGCCGCCCCGTCAGCAGGCGTCCTTCCTTCGCCCATTCCTCTTTCGAGCGAATGAGCTTGTCCTTGATCCGGCCGACCAGGCTGGGTTCGTCAGGGTTGTCGTGGCTCATAGGCGTCACTAGTTTATCAACACAGGCATTTGCAACTCTCAAGGAGAGTTTGGATGAGTCTATTTCGTAGCAGCTTGGCCGGAATATTTCTCGTGCTGACGGTATCCATCGCGTTTGCCGCGGATGCTCCCGCCAATCGGCAGGATATCCAGGTCACGCTCAGCAATTTCAGCTTCGCGCCAAACATGCTGCGTCTGCAGCGCAACATGTCCTACGCGATCCATCTCGTGAACAGCGCTTCGGGCGGGCATAGCTTTTCCGCGCCGGGTTTCTTCGCAGCGGTTGCCGTCGCGCCGGAAGACGGAGGAAAAATCGTGAACGGCAAAGTTGAAATACCGGCGGGACAGACCGTCGATATCACGGTCACTCCCATGACAGCGGGCAGCTATCCGATCGTCTGCACGCATTTCCTGCATACGACCTTCGGCATGCGGGGCAACGCCGTGATTGAGTAGTCTACTTACCTCCCCGTGGGGAGGTAAGTAGAGCGCGCGCCTGCTCTATCCCTTCACGCGCATCAGGCGGGCCTTATCGCGCGCCCAGTCGCGCGACTTCTCGCTCTGGCGCTTGTCATGCAGCTTCTTGCCCTTGGCGATGCCAAGCTCGATCTTGGCAATCCCCCTCGGATTGAAATAGACCTTCAGCGGCACCAGCGTCATGCCTTCGCGCTGCACCGCAGCAGCAAGCTTGCGCGCTTCGGTCTTGCGCACGAGGAGCTTCCGCACCCGACGCGGTTCGTGGTTGAAGCGGTTGGCCATGGTGTATTCGGGGATGTAGGCGTTGACGAGGAAGATCTCGCCATCCTTCGCATGGGCATAGGATTCGGCGATATTGGCCTGCCCGCTGCGCAGGCTTTTCACCTCGCTGCCCATCAGCATCAAGCCGGCCTCGAGAGTCGATTCGATGAAATAGAGATGGCGCGCTTTGCGATTGTCGGCGACGACCCGATGATCGGGGTCTTTCTTCTTTGCCATGTCAGCTGTTGAGAAGCCCGGCTTTCGCCATGGCGGCGCGCACCGTCTCGCGACCCTGGTCCGAGAGCGGCACGATGGGAAGCCGTGCCTCCGCCTCACAGAGCCCGAGCAGGGATGCGGCATATTTGGTGGGCGCGGGACTGGCTTCGCAAAAGAGGGCGTCGTGCAGCGGCATCAGCCGGTCTTGATAGGTGAGCGCCTTGGCATAATCGCCCGCGAGGCACGCGTTCTGAAACTCGGCACAAAGCTTGGGCGCGACATTGGACGTGACCGATATGCAGCCGCGACCGCCATGGGCCATGAAGCCCAGCGTGGTCGCATCATCGCCCGACAGCCGGATGAAATGTTTCGGCAGCTCGACACGGTCGCGGCTGGCCCGCGCCAGATTGCTGGTCGCATCCTTCACCCCGACGATGTTCGCGATCTTGGCGAGACGCGCCATCGTCGTCACCTCGATCTCCACGACGCTGCGGCCCGGTATGTTATAAAGCACGAGCGGAAGGTCGACAGCCTCGGCAATCGCGGCGAAATGGCGATATAGCCCCTCCTGCGTGGGCTTGTTGTAATAGGGCGCGACGGAAAGGGCGGCATCGGCCCCCACATCCTTGGCGTGGCGCGTGAGCTCGATGGCCTCTTGCGTCGCATTGGAACCCGCGCCGGCAATGACCGGGACCCGCCCGCCTGCCGTCTGCACGCAAAGCTCCACCACGCGCATATGTTCCTTATGGCTGAGGGTGGGCGACTCCCCGGTGGTGCCGACGGGAACCAGGCCGCTGGTGCCTTCCCTGATCTGCCAAGCAATAATGTTTCGGAGCGCTTCCTCATCCAGCGCGCCCTTCTTGAACGGTGTTATGAGGGCGGTAATCGAGCCCCTGATACGATCGGCGGAGACAGTCATTCATTCAATCCCGAAAAATGGCGTTGCCGGACCTTAGCCCCCCGCCCCCAGCCACGCAAAGATTCGCTTCGATCGATTCACAAAACCGGGAACCCGGGTGGCGGGTCTCGTACATCATTGATATTGTTCGCTCCGACTCCGCCGAGGACAGCGGCGCGACCATGTATCAGTAACGAGGCGGGGATTATCTTGCGCCGCAAATTGCCGTCCATACGCCGTCGAGTTTTCCCGGCCGCCTTCATGATTGCACTGGGTGCACCGCCCTCCGCCATGATGGAGTACGCGCAGGCGCAAGACAGCGACGCGCCTCAAGTTACACCAGCCCCGCCGGATGCCGTGTTCGATGCACCCGGCATGCCGGGCGTGCGCATGATGGCGCCCATACCCGATCGGTTGCCCGCGCCTGAAGCTGTACCCGCACCGCCCGATGCCGTGTTCGATGCGCCCAGCATGCCGGGTGTGCGCATGATGGCGCCGATACAAGATCGGGTGCCGATGCCCGTCGCCAAACCGGCGTTTGCCTCAGGCACCGCGAACTCAGGTGAATACGCGCTTTTGCAACAGGCCTTCGCCGCGGCGGGTCGTGATTGGAACCGCGCACGGCTGCTCGCGGCCGAGGCAGGCAATCCGATCGGAAGACTCATCATCGAATGGCGCTACGTGCTCGAAGAGACGAGCGGCGCCAATTTCGAGACCATCAATGCGTTCCTGAACGAGCATCCCGGCTGGCCGCGGCGCGACGCACTGGCGATCCGCGCGGAAAAGGCCATGCCGATCGATCTCGATCCGAGAAACGTGGTGAGCTGGTACGGGAATCGCACGCCGCGTTCGGGTACGGGAATGATCCGGCTCGGCGAGGCCTTGATGGCGACCGCCCGGCGCGATGAAGGCGCTGCCCTCATCCGCAAAGCGTGGATCGACTACAATTTCTCACCCTTTGATGAGAACCAGATTGTCGCCGCCCATGGCGATCTTCTCAGCCCGGCGGACCAGAAGGCGCGGCTCGACCGCTTGCTGGCGCGCGAGGATACCGTCGGTGCAAATCGTCAATTGCGGCGCGTCGATTCGGCAACCCAGCGTGTGGCAAATGTGCGGCTCAAGATTAAAGCCGGCGCTTCCAACGCGACAGTGAAAGCGCTGGTTGCGTCGCTTCCCGAATCCGCCCGGAGCGACCCGGAATTGGTGTTCGATGCAGCGCGCACGTTGCGCCGCCGCGGCGATGACGAAGCCGCGTGGGCTTTGATGGCCACCGCACCGTCGAACAAAGAGGACCTCGTTCTGCCGGAACGTTGGGCAGCGGAACGCGGAATCATGGCGCGCGACGCATTGAAAGCGCGCAAGCCGGATCTGGCCTATCAGCTCGCCTCCTTACCGGCGCTGGACGCAGATTCAGGCGCCAGTTTCATGGAAGCCGAATTCCTGGCCGGGTGGATTGCCCTGCAATCGCTGCACAAGCCCGATCTCGCGCTCAACCATTTCGATCGGCTGGCGAAGGGGGTCACCTATCCCATCAGCGTCGCGCGCGCGCATTACTGGCTCGGCCGTACCGCGGAAGCGATGGGTGCCCCGGCCGATGCGCTGACGGAGTACCGCTTGGCCGCACAACATTCCGCGACCTTCTACGGGCAGCTCGCCGTCGCAAAAATCACAGCCAATCCCGTGCTCCATGTGAATGCGGCTGCTTCGGAGCCCTCCCCCGTCGAACGCGCCGCTTTCGACGCGGATGATCGCGTCAAAGCTATTCGGCTGCTGGCGAATTTCGGCGATCGCAGCACGATGCGCCTCTTCGCGCTGAGCATCGCCAGCGATCCGCCCGAGCCCAAGCGGCTGCAATTGCTGGCGGAGCTGATGGGCGCGAGCGGCGATCCGGCCATGAGCGTCAGGGTGGCGAAGAATGCGAGCTATAGCGGCCTGAATCTTCTCTCCTATCTCCATCCGGTGATGGCGACGCCGCAAATGTCGGGGGGTGCGCCCGAGCCAGCCCTGGTTCTCGGCCTTGCCCGTCAGGAGAGCGAATTCGATCCGACCGCGGTGAGCAGCGCCGGCGCTCGCGGCTTGATGCAGTTGATGCCTGCTTCGGCCAAACACGCCGCGACCATGCGGGGCATGGCTTATCGGCAGAATGATTTGACGGCCAATCCGTCCTACAACATGCAATTGGGCATGGCGACCCTCGCCGAATATCTTGACCGCTGGAGCGGCTCCTATGTACTGGGCATCGCGTCCTACAATGCGGGCCCGACGAATGTGCGCAATTGGGTCGAGACCTTTGGCGATCCGCGCGATCCCGGCGTGGATCCGATCGACTGGATCGAGTCCATTCCGTTCCCCGAGACGCGCAATTATGTGCAGCGCGTGATCGAAAATCTCGAGGTCTATCGCAATCGGTTGAGCAACAGCGATCAACGGCTTGGGATTCTGGCCGATCTGTATCGGCCGGGCGGCGTCGAGATTGCAGCGGCAAGGCCGGTGCCGGTACCTATCCCCGATAACGCGACGATAACGCCGGCAGCTGCAAAATCCCTCGCGCCTGGGCAGTCCGCGCCGCGATAATTTAGTGTTTCAGCAGCCACTCACGAGCTTGACGCTGTGCCTCGGCGATTTGCACCGCGCTCATTTCCCGCGAAAGTTGTGCCCGCCATGCTCGCGCCTCGTCGACGCCCTTCATGGCCGCAAGATTGAACCATTTGTGGGCCGCGACGTAATCCACGCCGACGCCCTGTCCTGTCGAATATGCCAATCCCAAACTGTAAAGCGCATCCGGGCGCCCACTGCGCGCTTCCGATTCATAATTCGTAAGCGCATCGCAATCGAGATAGCTCATGCGCGTGTCTCCCTCAACTGAGCCGGCTCGCCGGCTGCAACTATGACCGGATGACCGGTCCCCCCACCAGATGAGCGCGTTCATTCAACGCCACCCGCGTGACGAAGTGATGATGGAAAGATTTTCCCTAAAGGGGCGTTAACGTTGCCGAGGGGTTTTGTTAATGCGCGTTAGGATTTATCCGCGTGCGCGTTGCCCGAAGAGAATTTTGATCGCAACGGGATCTTTGCCGATCTGATAATTGGGATCGCGCAAATAGGCGCCAACCATGGCGCCGCGCATCACCGCTGGACGCGCGCCGACGCGTTCGAACCAGGCTTTGAAATGGGGAAAATCGTCGATGTTCTGGCCCTGCCGTTTCCAATTGCGCGACCATCCCCAAGAGGCCATGTCGGCGATGGAGTAATTGCCGGCGAGATAATCCCGGGTGGCGAGCCGCTTGTTCATGACGCCGTAGAGCCTGTTGACCTCGTCGGTGTAGCGCCCAATCGCATAGGGAATCTGTTCCGGCGCATCGCCGCGGAAATGATGCGCCTGCCCGGCCATCGGTCCCAATCCGCCCACCTGCCAGAACAACCATTGATCGATTTCGGTCCGGCGGCGCTCGTCCTTGGGATAGAACTTGCCGGTCTTGCGCCCGAGATATTGAAGGATCGCGCCGGATTCGAAGACCGCGATCGGCTTGCCGCCCGGGCCGTCGGGATCCAGAATCGCGGGAATGCGATTGTTCGGCGACATGGCCAGAAAATCGGGCGCGAACTGCTCGCCGCGATTGATGTTGATCGGCTTGAGCTCATAGGGAAGGCCGCATTCCTCAAGCATGATGCTGATCTTCAGGCCGTTCGACGTCGGCCAGAAATAGAGCTCGATCGGGCGCTGGCCCTTTGAGGAACGCCCGTTACGCGCCGCCAGAGTTGGCTTCGGCGTCACCCTTTTTGCGGTGTTTTTCCTGGGTTTTACAGCGGAACGTAACTTTGCAGGCGCTGGACGCGCACCGGTCTTCGAGCGGGTTTTTGGCATCAGATCCTCGACGGGCCGCCAACGCGCCGTGCTTTAGCGCGAACAGGCTAGGGGCAGCAAATGTCGGGATCGAGGAGAAGGTGGGGAGATTAATAAGGGCGGCGGGCAGGCCGCGGCCCTCCGAAGAGGAACCGCGGCCTATGCCTTACCACCCGAAAGCGCCTACATCGTTGGCGCTGCAGGAGCGGCGGCCTTCTTTGCCGTCCGCCGTTTGGCGGGCTTTTTCGCTGCTTTACGAGCAGGCTTCCGTGTTGCTTTCTTCGCAACTTTCCGCTTCGCGGTTTTCTTCTTTGCTGTCTTACGGCCGGCCTTCTTCGCGGTCTTGCGCGCCGGCTTCTTCGCTGCGGCCTTACGAACCGTGGTCCGCTTCTTCGCAGCTTTCTTACGTGCAGGCTTTCTCTTTGCAGTCATCGGCATTGAAACGACTCCCTCTAGAGATGGGCGGCACAACACGTGCCCCCCAAAAACGTTGAGAAATATGCGGAGGTTGTATTAACGAAGCAATACCAAGCCCAAAGCCCAAAATCCGCTGTCAACCGAAAAAACGAGAAACCCAATATTTTATTATGTTTTAGAGCATCCTCCGGGTACGGACGAAAAATGGCGGGTTAGGCTTGACACTGGCCCGAAAAGGCAAAAACGGACATTGCGGGACGAATCACCCCTCTTCGGGCAAGTTTAAGCGTCGCCTTAAAATCGCATTTACGACCTGCGGATTCGCTTTTCCTTGGGTGGCTTTCAGCACCTGACCGACGAACCAAGCTGCCGCTTTGGGTTTCGCTCTCACCTCTTCGACCTTTTCGGGATTGGCGGCGAGGACCGCATCGACCGCACTCTCGATCGCAGCTGTATCGGAGACTTGGCGCAGTCCGAGCCTGTCCACAATCTCGCGAGGATCGCCCCCTTCACGCCAAATAATGTCAGTGAGCTCTTTGGCGATTTTTCCTGAGATCACGTTCGACGCAACGAGCGAAACCGTCAGGCTCGCCGCCTTGGCGGATATCGGACCTGATGAGATCGTCAGACCCGCTTTGTTGAGCCGCCCAAAATATTCGTTGTTCAGCCAGTTGGCTGCAGCTTTGGCCTCTGCTCCTTCCGCCACCATCGTTTCGAAATAGTCTGCGGCTTCCTTCTCGCTCACGAGCACAGCAGCGTCGTAGGCGGAAAGCCCGGCCTTCATGAAACGCAGCTTCTTGTCGTCCGGCAGTTCGGGCAAATGCTGCGCGAGCTCATCCACCCATGCCTGATCGAAAGTCAGAGGCAGGAGATCGGGATCGGGGAAATAGCGGTAATCATGCGCCTCTTCCTTGGAACGCATCGGGCGGGTCTCACCGTTCTTGGAGTCGAACAGCCGCGTTTCCTGACGGATGCTGCCGCCTGCCTCCAGGATGTCGATCTGACGCCGCGCCTCGTACTCCACGGCCTGAACCACGAAGCGCATGGAATTGACGTTCTTGATCTCGCAGCGCGTGCCCAGCTCCGCCCCCGGCCTGCGCACCGATACGTTCACGTCGGCGCGCATGGAGCCCGCCTCCATATTGCCATCGCAGGTGCCGAGATAGCGCAGGATCGCTCGCATCTTGCGTAGGAACGCCGCAGCCTCTTCCGAGGATCGCATATCGGGACGGCTGACAATCTCCATCAAGGCAACACCCGCCCGGTTCAGATCGATGTAGGTCTGATCGGGGTGCTGATCGTGCAGGCTCTTGCCCGCATCCTGCTCGAGATGCAGCCGTTCGATCCCCACGAGCACGTTCTCGCCATTGGCGAGATCGATATGGATCTCTCCCTCCCCCACCACCGGCTGCTTGTATTGCGAGATCTGATAGCCGGCCGGAAGATCGGGATAGAAATAGTTCTTCCGGTCGAACACCGAATGGAGATTGATCTTCGCCTTGAGTCCCAGGCCCGTCTTCACGGCCTGCTCGACGCAATAGCGATTGATCACCGGAAGCATGCCGGGCATTGCGGCATCGACAAGGCTCACCTGCGAATTGGGCTCTGCGCCGAATTCTGTGGACGCGCCCGAAAAGAGTTTCGACTTCGAGGAAACCTGCGCATGTACCTCCATCCCGATGACGATTTCCCACGATCCCGTGGCGCCTTCGATCAGCTTGGTGTTGCGCTGGGGTTGCACGCTCATGCGGGCCTCCACCAGGCTTGCGGAGCGGACCTGAAGTCCGCCGCCGTCTCAATAGCGCGGCCGGCGCGCAGCACCGTTGCCTCGTCAAAGGCCTTGCCGATGATTTGAAGCCCGAGCGGCAATCCGTCATGGGAGAGACCGGACGGAACCGAGATCGCCGGCAGCCCTGCGAGATTGACCGTCACCGTGAACACGTCGTTCAAATACATGGACACCGGATCGTCGGTCTTCGCGCCGACCGCAAAGGCCGGTGACGGCGTCGCCGGCGTCAGCAGCACGTCGCAACGCTGGAACGATTGCGCAAAATCCTGCGCGATCAATGTCCGCACCCTCTGGGCCCGCAAATAATAGGCGTCGTAATAACCCGCCGAAAGCACATAGGTGCCGATCATGATGCGCCGCTTCACTTCGCGGCCAAAGCCCTCCGCGCGGCTGCGTTCGTAAAGACCAATAAGATCATCGACCCCCGAGGCGCGATGGCCGTAGCGCACACCGTCATAACGGGCGAGATTGGAAGAAGCCTCTGCCGGTGCCACGATGTAATAGGCGGGCAGCGCATATTTGGTGTGCGGCAGGCTGACGTCGATGATCTCCGCGCCTTGCGCCCGCAACCATTCGACGCCGCGGTTCCAC
>DATHDZ010000065.1:0-4064 GCA_035318785.1 Micropepsaceae bacterium | reverse complement strand
CCGACTTCCAACCCAAAAACAGGCGCCCCGCGAACGTCGCCGCGCCGATCCATTCGTCGGCGTCTGGGAGAACGACGTCCTCCCCATGCTGAAGGCCGCCCCCGGCTTGCGCCCGATCGCTGTGTTCGAGGAACTATGCCGCCGGCATCCGGAACTGGGCTCCGGGACGCGGCGGACGCTTGAGCGGCGGATCAGGGCGTGGCGCGCGGTGAACGGCCCGGACCGGGAGGTGATCTTCCGCCAGGAACATCCGCCGGGCCGCATGGGCTTGTCGGACTTCACCGAGGTCGCCGATCTTGGCGTCACCATCGCCGGCCAGTTGCTCGACTGCCGGCTCTATCACTTCCGTCTGCCGTTTTCCGGCTTCGAACACGCCCATGTCGTGCTCGGTGGCGAGAGCTTTGTCGCGCTGGCGGAAGGGTTGCAGAACGCCCTGTGGTCGCTGGGCGGGGTTCCCGAGCAGCACCGAAGCGACAGCCTTTCGGCGGCGTTCCGCAATCTCGGCGCCGACGCCAAAGAGGATTTGACGACACGCTACGAGGCATTCTGCGGCTATTACGGCATGACGCCGACCCGCAACAATCGCGGAGTGTCGCATGAGAATGGTTCGATCGAGAGCGCGCATGGCCATCTCAAGAGGGCGCTCGCCGACGCCCTGTTGCTGCGCGCGTCGCGCGACTTCGACGATCTTCCGGCATGGCGTGGCTTCGTCGACGAGATTGTTGGCCGCGGCAACGCGCGCAATGCCAAGCGCATCGACCAGGAGCGGATGGCGTTGAAGAAGCTGCCGGTCCGCAAGACCGTCGACTATGAGGAGGTCAACGTCGATGTCACGACATCCAGCGCCTTCACCTTGCGCAAGGTGTTTTATTCGGTTCCCTCTCGATTGATCGGTCACCGGTTGCGCGTGCGTCTGTATGACGACCGGCTCGAATGCTTCCAGGGCGCGACGCATATCATCTCGTTGCGGCGCGGGCGAGCTCAGCCAAACGGCAAGCATGGCCATGTCATCGACTATCGCCATGTCATCCATTCCCTGCGTCGCAAGCCGATGGCGCTGCTCAATCTGGTCTATCGCGAGCAGCTCTTTCCCCGCCGCGCCTACGCCCTTGCGTTCGAAGCTTTGCTCGCTGGAATCGGCGAGAGGCCAGCCTGCCGCGTCATGGTAGGCCTTCTGGCGCTCGCCCACGAACGTGCCTGCGAGGCGGAGCTCGGTGCCGTGCTGCAAGCCGCGCTCGACGACGGCGTGCTGCCGGATCTCAAGGCGCTGATCGAACGCTTCCGCCCGAAAGGCATGGCATTGCCCGTCGTCATCGTCACGCTGCCCTCGCTCGCCATCTACGACCAGATCGCCGCGACCGTGGGAGAAGCCGCATGAATGCGACCGACAAGATCAACGCCGCCCGCATCGAACTGCTGCTCGGCGAACTGCGGCTGCCCGGCATCAAGCTGATCTGGAGCGCTCTGGCGGAGACCGCGGACAAGGAAGGCTGGCCTGCCGCCCGCTTCCTGGCCGCTCTTGCCGAACAGGAGATGGTGGAACGAAGCCGCCGTCGCTTCGAACGTCATCTGGAAGAAGCCCGACTGCCACAGGGAAAGACCCTCGACACGTTCGACTTCGATGCCGTGCCAATGATCTCAAAGGCGCAGGTGCAGGCGCTCGCCGCCGGCGATGCCTGGCTCGAAAAGGGCGCCAATCTCTTGTGCTTTGGTCCGCCCGGCGGCGGCAAATCGCATCTGGCGGCGGCGCTCGGCCTGGCCCTGATCGAAAAGGGCTGGCGCGTGTTGTTCACCAGAACCACCGACCTCGTGCAAAAGCTCCAGATCGCGCGCCGCGATCTCGCGCTCGAAGCGGCCATCGCCAAACTCGACAAATATCATCTGCTCATTCTCGACGATCTCGCCTATGTCACCAAGGATCAAGCGGAGACCAGCGTTCTGTTCGAATTGATCAGTGCCCGCTACGAACGACGATCGATGCTCATCACCGCCAACCAACCGTTCGGCGAATGGGGCAAAATCTTCCCCGACCAAGCCATGACCCTCGCGGCGATCGATCGCCTCGTCCACCACGCCACAATCCTCGAAATGAATGTCGACAGTTACCGCCGCAAGGCTGCTGTCGACAACGCCCGCGGCGCCGGACGACCGCCAACCCGCGCCACGATCAAAACCTCATCCTGATTGTCGCTCCACGACAATCAAATCACGCGTCGCGAAAATATCTCTTGCGTTACCGTCGCGCCGCGACAATCATCCTCCCGCCGCGACCGCCGAAATGGCCATCCTGATTGTCGCTGTGTTCCCATCCAGATTGTCGCGCTACAATAATCCGATGATCGGATCAGTCTTCCGCGCCGATGGCCTCCCGCGCGCGCAAACTCGACAAATCGGTGCATTCCGCAGCACAATCGGAGTTTTCCGCCCTGATGATCAAGGCGCGGAAGGCCGCAGGTCTGACCCAACATGAGCTGGCCGGGCGGCTAGACAAGCGGCAATCATTTATCGCCAAATACGAGGGCGGCGAACGGCGAATCGATGTGGTCGAGTTCGTGACGATTTGCCGGGCGATCGGAGCGGACCCTGCGAAACTTTTAAAGGCGCTTCTCAAGGTTTAGCTTCGGCGGTGCGCTGCCGGCTGCGCCGATTGCTCAGTGGAGGGCCGGCAGAGGCTTTTGCATTCTGCGAGACGTCGTGCGTCCACCAGGACCAAACTGGTCCGGCGCCCGAGGCCGGCCGTTCCGCTGCTTAGCCACCATACGCCTGTTTCGTGGCCTTTCAAATCGCGCGGTAATCCAAGGTGGTAAAGACTAATCCATTCCAAGCATTCGACTCAGCCGAAACGCAGCTTCCTCAGAGTGGATAGCTCCGGCTTGGCCGTTGCCCACGCCCGGCCAATCGGCTAAATGAACCCCAACGCAACATATTATGCAGCGTGTCGTCGTGCCATTTCTGTTAGGGCGTCGAGCCCCTTTTCTGTCAAGGAATAAGGAGCGGCCTGCTCATTGCTGGTTTTTTGCACTAATGCCTTCCGCTTTAGATATTGCATGAGAGCATTTATCGAAGGTTGCGGTATTTCTAGTGCATTTTTCAAATCTCTGATCCGCAGTGATCGTGCATCGCGTATAGCCGAGAGCACCGCACGAACGCGATCTGATTCGACGGGTAGCCGAGGCGCATGCGCCAAGCGGAAGTCCGGATGGCGTTGCGGATGCTTCAATCCGGCCGCAGTGATCTGATAGATTGCTTCATCAGTAAATCCATCCTGCGCTACGACAAAGTGCTTCGCAACAAAGCGATCAAGGATCTGCTGGACATTTTTCTCAGGGAGCGAAACTGCGAGCCTTATCTTTGTGGCATTCGTTGCATAGGCGTCCGGGATTGCCGAAAGCACGCGCGCCTCATC
Organism: Micropepsaceae bacterium; assembly: GCA_035318785.1. Taxonomy (GTDB): domain Bacteria; phylum Pseudomonadota; class Alphaproteobacteria; order Micropepsales; family Micropepsaceae; genus CAIYRG01. The sequence continues at coordinate 658 of DATHDZ010000065.1, read as the reverse complement.
GCGTGACAGCAAAATAGTCTTGTCCTTAGTGCGCGTGACGACCTCAAGAATTCTTTCTGAGTCCCCGAATTTCACAAGTCCCAGCGCATGAAGTTTGACCACAAGCTGACGAACTCTTTGAAGAGTGATGCCTAACCTTTCGGCAAGTTCATTGCCCTGCATCGGCCGGTCTAAAACATCGAGCAGACGCCGAGCGCCAGGGCCAGGAAGTGCGCTACCACGCCGAATTCGATCCGGAATTGTCTTAAATCGACAATTCCTTCCCCGTCCAGTGGGATGCCAACTATTCATCTCGCCGCGCCCGGCAAGTCCTAGTTCCTTCAGTGCATCGAGCGCCATTGCTGCTTTTTTGAGATCAAGCTTGGCTTGTATTGCAATTTCAGTCTTGGATTCCTTGCGCAATCTGAGTGCGACAAGACAAGCCGCTTGGGATCCGGTCAAAATAAGACTCCGAGCTCCGGGATTCATTCTGGCTCTCCGGCTGATTCGTGCGAGGCAATGCCATCGCTCTGAAAGCCGGCTGGGACCGCGAAATCCTGGCTATCGAACTGCAAGGGTTGATCGACCTCGGATTTGAGGTGGAGTTGACTGGGTTTGAGCCGGCCGAAATTGATGTCATTCTGGGCGATTGGCAGGAAGCTTCGGGCGGACCGTCCGT
>DATHDZ010000064.1:0-2869 GCA_035318785.1 Micropepsaceae bacterium | reverse complement strand
GAAAAGCTGATCGCCTATGAGGCGGTGCACGAAATCCGAGGCTGGGATGATCTGCGCCGCAGACTGGCTCCCGACCGGCGCTGTTTTGCGTTCTTTCATCCGGCGCTGCCCGGGGAACCGCTGATCTTTGTTGAGGTCGCGTTGTGCCGGGGGTTGGCGGAGGAGATCGCGCCTCTCTTGTCATTGGCCGAAACCGGCAATGATGTCGACCGTGCAGACACCGCGATTTTCTATTCGATCAGCAATTGTCAGCCGGGGCTGCGCGGCATTGCCTTCGGAAGCTTCCTGATCAAACAGGTCGTCGAAGCTTTGCGCGGCGAACTTCCGCAGCTGAAATGCTTCGCGACGCTGTCGCCGGTCCCGGGATTCCGCCCATGGCTGGATCGCCGTCTGAGCGAACGCGACGAATCGTTTCTGCGCGCCGAGGAGCGTGCGCAAATCACGGGTGCGGGCGATAGCGCCGCCGCCGGACTATCATCCCTGCTCGCGAAAAAGGATTGGAACGAAGACAGTCCTGCCGACGAGCCGTTGAAAACGATCCTGCTGCACCTGTGCGCGCGCTATCTTACAGCGGCAAATGAGGGCCGGGGTCCCAACGATCCGGTCGCGCGGTTTCATCTTGGCAATGGCGCGCGACTCGAACGCATTCGTTGGCGCGCCAATGTCAGCGCGCGCGGCCTCGAGGAAAGCTACGGGCTGATGGTGAACTATCGATACGACCCCGACACCATCGAAGCCAATCACGAGAAATTCGCTGCCCGAGGCGCTGTCGCCATGTCTTCGCAGGTGTCCGGTCTTCTGGGCGAGGCTTCATGGCGCATCCGTGGCCTCTCGCTGGTCCGGTCATTCGGGCTCTGAAGCCACGGTCGCCCGCGTCAAGGCCACGCACCTGAAGAGCATCAAGTCCCCACTGAGTCCCTCTGCCGAAATGATGATGTTGGTTCGCGTGAAATCGAGCGCGACCGTCATGACCACCGGCCTGACGATTCTCCTTGTTTATTTGGTGGCGACTGCATGACGGAGCCAGATCATTACCCCGATAAGCGGGTGGCCGAATTCAAACTGCTGGCTGAGACGGCGCGGCGAATGGCCGACAACGCAGACACAGAGACAGCCCGCGCAGAATATCTCAAGATCGCGGAGGATTGGTTCAAGCTGGCGACGGAAATAGAGAGTTCAAAGAGCTAGCGAGAATCGAAAACGGCTCTCCGGCATCGGCGTCATGCCAAGCCCACTTTCTGTGACAAATTTTGGACATTCGCTCCGAGCAGAAGACTGCGGCGCCTCCTTGTCTTAAAGAAATCCGCGTTGGGTGACTGGTGGAGCGGGTCGACCGCCAAGGGGGATCTCATGCACGCTGACAGGCAGGATTCACATCTGGTTTCCAGGTGGCGTTTCGCATCTTTCTTGCTGGATTTTGCACTGATTATTGCCGTCTCGAGCTTACTGCTGTAGCCGGCCGAACGCGGCAGGCCCGGCGTTCTGACATCCCATTCAGGAACATCCATGACCAGACTGTCGGAGCTTCCGCATCGGGAGCGAGCGAAACGCTATCGAGCGCAGGCCCGCGAGGCACGCGTAAAGGCCATGCAATGCAAGGACGACATGAGAACGGCATTCCTCAAGATCGCAGGACATTGGGAGCAGCTCGCCCTCGAAGTTGAGGCGGACGCCAAGTAAGAGCCCAGCGAAGTTTCCTCAGCCATCTGGGAATGGGTGGCGACCGCAAAGGTCTCGGCGCCGCTTTGGCTGCCCCGCACGCGTGACGCGCCCTTATCGGCGCGATGGGAGAATGTTATCGTCTGCGGCGAGGGACGCGCGTGCATCCCGGGGAGAGGGACCATGTCGAGATCAGCTCGGGCGAAGCTCTATCTGGCCGGCGGCATCTTCGTTTCGCTTGGTTTGGCTGCGAGCGCCGGCGCGCAATCCGCCTCTCCGCCTGATTTTTCCGCCGGCGATGTGGGGTGGGTCCATTCGGTTGGCGCCACGTTCCCGCCCGTTCAAGGCTCGCCCTCGCCGGTGGTCCAGGACCCGCGGCACCCCTTCATCAGCCAGGGGGCAACTTGGCGGATCGGCGATCTTTCCAATCCCAATCTGAAGCCATGGGTCAAGGAGGTGATGAAGAAGGACAATGATGAGATCGACCGCGGAAAGATCGCGTTCCAGGCACGCTCGTCCTGCCTTCCGAGCGGCATTCCCAATATGTTTTTGCCGGCCAACGCGCTCCTTATCCTGCAGACGCCAAAGCAAGTCGTGATGATCAAGCAGGGAGGCCAGGAAGTGCAGCACATCTATCTCAATGTGCCGCATTCGGCCAATCCCAAACCCTCCTGGTACGGAGAATCGGTCGGCCATTACGAGGGCGATACGCTCGTCGTCGATACCATCGGCCAGAACACCAAGACCGTCGTCGATGCCTTCCGCACGCCGCACACCGAGAAGCTGCACGTTGTCGAGCGCTGGCATCTCATCGAAGGCGGGAAGGGGTTGGAAGTGAACATCACCGTGGACGATCCGGACACCTTCAACCAGCCCTGGTCGACCTATGTGCGCCACGAACGCGGGCGCGAGCCCTATCTCGAAGACATCTGCGCCGAGAACAACCTCAATCTTTTCGACTACCATATGCCGGTCGCGGAGAAGCCCGACTTCTGAGCGGCCTTGTCCGGCCAGCGGCTCGCCACATGAACGCTGCTAGCGTCTCCGGGCGCGTTTCGCGGAAGCGCGGGCGACGGCGACAACGCGCCTCCAGGCCGTCTCGCCCGAGGCGTCATCCGTTGCGATCATCTGATCGATCCCTTGATGCACGATGTCTTCTCGCAGCCCCCGAAAGTCACGGGCTTCGCCTTGCAGCTGCGCGCGGTTGCGG
>DATHDZ010000063.1:0-12308 GCA_035318785.1 Micropepsaceae bacterium | reverse complement strand
ATCTCGAATGCGACATCGGCGGCGGAATAATCTTTCATGTCATAAACCTCCGCAGCTAAAGCCTGATCGCGCGCTTCTATTGTCAGAAAGAGGCGGACGTCATCTTTCTCCAATTTCTCGGGCCCGTAATCGAAAAGCGGGCTCTCCTCATCCAGCGGATGCATGATTGTCCATGTCAGGGCGAAGATCGGAAGCCGCGATCGCAAAAGCTTCAGATCATGGACGCGTCGGAAAATTTCTCCCTCCGACGTATACTCGATCAAAAGCGCGCCCAACTGGGCCGTTGCGTTCGTTAAGAGGCCCATTCGCCCATTTCCGATTCGTACCATCAGATGCGGTTTTCCGTTGTGGACGGCGACCACGACCTTTTGGGCATAGATGATCTTGGCTTTGGGTTTGGAAAACCGGACGAATATGAGCCCAGTCATAATGGCGGTGAACGTCAAACCGAAGATGATCTCGGTCGCCGAAACAACATGGCCGTAAAGGGAGTTGGGCGCCATTTCTCCATACCCGACGGTCGCCAGCGTCTCGAGGCTGAAGAAAAATGCATCCGAAAATGATCCCGGGTGGGCATTTTGTATGGAATCGGGGCGCGCCAGGTAGAGAGCCGCGAATATCAGATTGATAAGCAGATCGAACGCGAAGAGGGCCAAGAAGAACCGAGGCCACGAGGTCTCGATCGCATGATGATAGGTGTCCCGAAAATCAAACCGACTCACACCCCTCTTGCGGAGCTCGAACGCGCCCAACCGCACGGTCATGGTTCGTTCATTGTTCTTCCACTGGGTGGGTTCAGTCATTACGTAAGCACCAAGGGCAACAATTGCTTACGAAGCATAGCCTACGGCGCTCTCGCTTGGCAGCGGATGTGATCGCGAGATAGCGCCCAGCACCGCGGGGGGAATTCCGCCCGGAGCTCAACTTGGCTATAAAGTGGTGCGATCGCGCAACGAATAGCGTGACGTCGAACCGGGAGAACGGCATGAAACGCGCTATGGCCATGATTTTGTGTTCGCTGAGTCTCGGCGTCGCGCCGGCTTCCGCGCATCACTCGCTCGCGGCTTATGTGATGTCGACCTATCGCACGGTCGATGGCACGGTGAAGACGTTCCAATGGACCAATCCGCACGCGAAGATGACCCTTGTCGTACCCACCGCCAATGGCGGCTCACAGGAATGGAGTTTCGAAGGCGGCAGCATCGGGCGCCTCACGAGCGGCGGCTTCATCAGAGAGGCGGTTGCGCCGGGCGACAAGATCACCGTCGCCTACAATCCGCGGCGTGATCGCGTGATCGGCGGGTTCTTCATCGCCGTAACGACCGCGGACGGCAAGACGTATAGTATTGACCGCTTCAAGCAGCTCCAAGGCACCGTCTCGCCGGAGTCTTAGAGGTCGGGAACGCAGATCACGATTCCGTGAAGCAGGCGCGCCACCTAGCCCAAATGCAAATGATGTAGACTGAGTCCTGGCTGTTCCGCGTCCATGCGGATCCGGGGAGGAAATTGCCATGAAAAAACTTTTAGTCGCGCTTCTTTTGCTTCCGCTTGCTCAAAGCACGGTCGGTCAAGCCGCTCAGGCTCCTGCGGGGGCTCCGGGTGGCGGTGGCAACGCCGCGACGCTTACCGGCAATGTCGCGAACGGAAAAATGTATTGGGAGAGCAACCTAACCGCCTGCAAGAATTGCCACGGCATGGCGGGCGAAGGCGCGTTCGGGCCCGATCTTGCCGGCCGCGGATTGAACACGGTGCAACTGCTGCGCGCGGTTCGCCAGCCTTGGGGAATCATGCCGCGGTTCACCGGCGCACAGCTCAGCGGACAACAGGCTGCCGACGTCGCTGCCTACTTCGCCAGCATGCCGAAGCCCGCAATGGTGGGCGCGTGGCGGTTCGAAGCCAAGGCCGGTGACCCGCCGGGCCTGCGCAGACTCATCAATCTGGGCTGCGCGCAATGCCATAGCCCGCAATTCCAAGGGCCGCGTGGGAATATGGGCGCGACCAACATGACGTTCGATGAGTTCGAGAACCTGGTCTACAACCACACGACCGCGATCCATCAGCTCAGAATCTCGCGTGGTGGCAATGCCAACGGCAACGTTGACATGGGCGACTACAACCGCGAACGCGTGACCCCAGCGTCGCTGCGTCAGATGTACAATTGGGCGCGCGACGATATCGGCTTCCGCGCTCCGATGGTGGCGCAGATCAGCAAGCCTGAAATGGGCCCGACCGGCGCGTCATATAAGGTGAACGTCACCAATGCCGGCATCCAGGGCAGGGGTGTGATCGCGGAAGGCGTGAATGTCAGCCTCATCATTCCCGCCGGCACGAATGTGGTCGCGGCCAATGGGCCGGGCTATCAGGGTACTCATATGGACGGCGGAAATATGGTCGCCACCTGGATGGTGCCGCGCAGCGCTCCGGGCGACAAGACGGATCTTACGATCACGCTCTCCAAAGCGGGAACCGCGCAAGACAATCTCCGCGGCAACATCAAATGGGCGAAGCCCGGGCCGCGACAGGGTCAGAGCGCGGACGTGGTGAATATCGCGCCGCCCGCGGCCTGATTTTCGCGAAATCGACAAAGCCGGCTTCCCGCAAGGAGGCCGGCTTTTTCTTCGGAATCTAGAGCGCGTTCGCGACTCGAAGAAAACGCGAAAGCACTCTAGGCTGAGACCCACGAACGCGAGGGGAGTGGTCATCGTGCGCAGTGCGTTTCGGCAGCGGGTTTGGGGTTTGGTTGCTTGTCTCGCCTGCGTGTCGCCACCGGTTTGGCCGGGTTATGGGGCCGAGTACTCTCGCCCGGATTTCTCCGGGGTATGGGCGCGCTCAACGTTCGGTTGGGAGTTGCGCTCCTCCGGCCCGGGTCCTTTGAAGAATTTGAAGCGCCGTCCCAACGGCACCAGCGATGCCCAGATGCTGGTGGGCGATTACACCAGCCCTATTCTGAAGCCGCGCGCGGCGGACATCGTGAAGCGGCACGGCGAGATATCAGAGGCCGGGATCGCCTATCCCGATCCGTCGAACCAGTGCTCCACCATGGCGCCGCCCTACATCCTCAGGGTCAACGAAATGGAGGTGATCCAGCAGTCGCATATGGTCACCATCCTCTACATGCAGGATCACCAATTCCGCCGTATACGGATGAATGTTTCGCATCCCAAAGATGTGGTTCCCTCATGGCATGGCGATTCTGTCGGCCATTACGAGGGTGACACGCTGGTAGTCGACACCGTGGGAATTAAAGTCGGCCCCGCCTCCATGGTGGACATGTACGGCACGCCCCACAGCGAGCAGCTCCACGTGGTGGAGCGCTATCGGATGGTCGATAACGAAATCGCCCATGCCTCCAGTGCGCTGAACGACAAGGAATATGGCCGCGCCGACGGGCCGGCCGCCGATGGCGTGTTTGTCGATTACAGCGACAAGGGAAAAGGAATTCAGGTTCAGTTCACGGTCGAGGATCCGGTCATGTTCACGATGCCCTGGACGGGCTCGGTCACCTATTTAAGGGCGGCGAACGATTGGGAAGAACGCGTCTGCGCCGAGAACACGTTCGAATATTATTCCGGCAAACACACCGGAGTGCCCGTCGCCGACAAGCCGGATTTTTAAGCACTTCGATAGAATGCACTGTACGAGAAACAAGGGACACAACGATGAAACGGATCATTGCCAGCGCGCTCGCCTGTCTTGCCGCATCGGCTCTGCTGACCGCGAATATTGCGAGCACCGTCCAAGCACAGACGCCTGAGAAAAAAGAAGGCTACAGCGAATCCTTCCGCGGCAGTCAACGCAACAATGAGTCCTTCCAGAAAATCGCGCCCTTCAAGGTCTTCGACAATCTGTATTATGTCGGACCGGGCTTCGTGTCGGTCTGGCTGATTTCGACGCCGCAGGGCGCCATCCTGGTCGATACCGCGCAAGAACCCTATGTCGATCACGTCATCGACAGCATCAAGAAGGTCGGGTTCGATCTTAGAGACATCAAATACATCGTCCTCACGCATGGCCATCTCGATCATTTTGGCGGCGCTGCGCGCATCCAGGAATTGTCAGGCGCGCGCGTGGCATCGCTCGATGAGGACTGGCAGATGATCGAGAAGGCGGGCATCACCCCTGGCAGGGGCAACACATCCCCGCCGCGCGTACCCAAGCGCGACATGGTCCTGAAGGAAGGCGATACTCTGACATTGGCGAACACCACGCTGAAAATCTACAAGCACCCAGGCCATACGCCGGGTTCGCTGTCGGCCGAATTCACCGTCTATGACAATGGCACGCCGCACAAAGCCTTCATCTTCGGCGGGCCTGGACCGCGAGACGGAGTGCGCGGCGGGGAGCAGTTTCTTGCCAGCATGAATCGCGTTGCGCAGATTCCCGGCATCGAAGTGGCCGTGAATGTGCATTCCTGGCTGACGTCCTATCCCTACCCCAACGGGGGAATCCTGGAACGGGCCCAGAAACTGGCGCAGCGCAAGCCGGGCGATCCGAATGTTTTCGTCGATCCGGATTCCTGGCGTCTCTGGGTGAAGCAGGCACAGGCGGGTGCGGCGAAGAATCTCGAGAATGAAAAGCGCAAAGCCGCCGCTCCGTAAGCGAGCGGCTCATCCCAGCATCTTGGTGACCATTTCGTAGAGATTGGCGGACAGGCCCGGGCCTGAGGCGATGGCTTCGAGTTCGCTGCGCATCAGACGCTGGCGCTCGGAATCGTAGCGCCGCCAGGCTTCGAAGGCAGCCGCCATGCGCGCGGCCGTCTGCGGATTGATGACGTCGAGCGTCTGCACCACCTCGCGCACCAGCCGATAGCCGGCGCCTGCGCGATCGTGGAAACGAAGCGGGTTGCCTATCGCGAACGCGCCGATCAAAGCCCGCACGCGGTTTGGGTTCTTCAGCGAAAACACCTTATGGCTCATCAATGACCGCACGCGGTCCACCGTGTCGCGTTGCGGCGACATCGCTTGCAGGCTCATCCATTTGTCGAGCACCAGGGGATCGGCCTGAAAGCGGTCGTGGAAATGCGCGAAAGCGGATTCCCGGCGCGGATTGGCCATGCGCGCCAGCGCAGCCAAACCGGCTGTCATCTCGGTCATATTGGTGGCCGAGCGGTAATGGGCATCGGCGCGCGCCGCGGCGCCTTCGTCTTCCAACGCGGTGAGAAAACGCAACACGGAATTGCGCAAAGATCGCCGTCCCGCGGATACGGCATCGGGACTGAAGGGCGCGCGCGATTCCAGCCTGGCGTAAAGCGCCGCCAGCGCCGCGCTATGGGCCTCGGCAATGGTCCGGATGAGCGCGTTGCGCGCCAAGTGAATCGCTTCCGGATCGATCGGAGTCACCGCGAGGGCCAGTTCGCTTTCGCTCGGCGGAAGCAACATCAGCGCCGTGAAGGCGTGATCCTCGTCGGCACGTTCGAGCACGCCCCCAATCGCGTCGACATAGACGGAGTCGGCCCGCAGCGGCCGGCCCAACTGTACGTCCTGGACCATCGCGAGAAGCACGTCTGTAGAAAGCTGCTGGCCGGCTTCCCAACGATTGAACGCATCCGTATCGCGGCCCATCAGGAAGGCGCGTGTTCTCGCATTCGCCGGCGTTCGGATGATGACGGGCGCCGAAAAATTGCGTCCGATCGACAGCACCGGTTCCTCGGCCACGCCGGTGAAGAGGAAACGGCGCTCCGATCCGGTCAATTCCAGCACGCGCTCTTCCGGACCGACATTGTTTTCGCCTTCCAGCGTGAGGGCCAAGGCCTTGCCGCTCGTCTTGCCGATGAGGCCCAGCGCCACGGGTATGTGCATGGGCAGCTTGTCCGGCTGCCCCGGCGTTGGCGGAACACGTTGGCTGAGGTTCAGGGCGTAGGTCTTTGCCGCCGGATCATAGGCGCCGTCGGCATGAATTTCCGGCGTCCCCGCTTGCGAATACCACAGCCGGAATTGATTGAGGCGGCGCCCGGAAGCGTCCTCGAAACAGCGCACGAAATCTTCGACCGTCGCGGCCTGACCGTCATGACGGTCGAAATACAGATCCATGCCTTTGCGGAAGATTTCGGGCGTGACAATGGTGCGCAGCATGCCGATCACCTCGGCACCCTTCTCATAAACCGTCGCGGTATAGAAATTGTCGATGGCGATATAGGACTGCGGCTGCACGGGATGGGCGAGGGGACCCGCGTCCTCCTGGAATTGCCGCAGGCGCAGATCCTTCACATCGGTGATGCGGCGCACGGCGTGCGAACGCATGTCGCCGGCGAAGCCGGTCTCGCGGAAGACCGTGAGCCCTTCCTTCAGCGAGAGCTGGAACCAGTCGCGGCAGGTGATTCGGTCGCCTGTCCAATTGTGAAAATATTCGTGCCCGACCACGGATTCGATCCGCGCGTAATCATCATCGGTCGCCGTCTCGGGGCTGGCGAGCAGCACCTTATCGTTGAAGATATTGAGGCCCTTGTTCTCCATCGCGCCGAAATTGAACGCCGATACCGCGACGATCATGAAGATGTCGAGATCGTATTCGCGGCCATAGGTTTCCTCGTCCCAGCGCATCGAACGCTTCAGCGAATCCATCGCATATTCGGCGCGGGGCTCATTGCCATGTTCGACATAAACGCGAAGATCGATCGTGCGGCCGGTGAGCGTCCGGTACGCATCGCGGATATGACCGAGATCGCCGCCGACCAGTGCGAAGAGGTAACTCGGCTTGGGAAAGGGATCGCGCCAACGCGCGAAATGACGTCCGCCCGGAAGGTCGCCTGATTCGATCAGATTGCCGTTGGACAGCAGCACCGGCGTGGTGGCCTTGTCGGCTTCGATGCGCGTTTCGAATTTCGCAAGATTGTCGGGGCGGTCGAGAAAATAGGTGATGCAGCGGAAACCCTCGGGTTCGCATTGGGTGCAATAGATGCCGTTCGACATATAGAGACCCTCCAGCGCGGTATTCTCCGCCGGAGCAATCTCGGTCACGATTTGAAGCATGAAAGCGGCCGGCGGCGCATGAACCGTCAGCGTGTCCGTATCCACGGTGTAGGCAGATGAATCGAGCGGCTTCCCGTCCACGGCGATCGAGACCAGCGTCAGCGCGATTCCGTCCAGCACCAGGGGTTCGGCCGAAGCCGCTCGCCGCTCGACCTTCATCGTCGCGGCGACGAGCGTCGTGTTGCCGTCCAGCCGAAAATCGAGCGCAATTTCGGGGATGCGATAGGCGGGCGGCGTGTAGTCCTTCAGATATACGGCACGCGGTTCGGCGGTTTTCATTGTGTGGTTCCCAATCCCCAATCGAATAGAAGCATATAGCCCGCGACGGCGCGCAGGCGGAAGTTCTGGCTATTAAACGCACGACAACCGCACGGGGAGTGCGGTTCCCTGGGGCAAACCCAGGCGGAGCAGAAACAAACCGATGATACCGGGGACCGCAGAGACGGTCAGAAACCGACAGGCAGATACTCGTTCAGGTGTTTTGTCAGGCCGAAACAGGTGCGCGGCATCGGCCGTTGCGCAGCTTAGCCGGCCTCGCTCAAGCGGTTGCGTCCAAGCGGATCGGGATCGAGCAGCCGGCCCGACAGCGCGCCGAGCCAATCCAATCCCGCAGCCAGGCGCACATTTTCTCCGATCACGATGATCGCCGGCGTATCCGCCACGGAAGCTGCCTCGCCCAGTGCGGCCAAGCGCGTCACCATCGTGGTCTGCTCCTCGAACGAGGCGTTGCTGATGATGGCGGCCGGTTCATTCCCATCGCGGCCCGCTGCGATGAGTTTTGCCGCGATCGCGCCCGCATGTTTGCGTGCCATGTAGAGCACGATAGTGGGCGAGCCTTTGGCAATGGCCTCCCAATCGAGATCGGGCGCTGCGCCGCCGGCGCCGCTTCCGGTGATGAAAGTGACCGCCTGGTTGGTATCGCGATGGGTGACCGGAATTCCGGCATAGGCAAGCCCGCCGATCCCGGCCGTCACGCCGGGCACGATCCGGAACGGGATATTTGCGCGCACCAAAGCGAGGGCCTCTTCGCCGCCGCGGCCGAACACGAACGGGTCGCCGCCCTTCAGCCGCAACACGCGCAGGCCCTTGCGCGCATACGAGATCAGCCGCCGCGAAATGCTGTCTTGCGAAGGGGAGGGCCTGCCGCCGCGCTTGCCTGCGTCGATGATCCGCGCGTCGGGGCGTGCCAGCGCCAACAGCGCCTTGTTCACCAGCGCGTCTGTCATGATGACATCCGCTTCGGCTATCGCATGGAGCGTATGGAGCGAAGCCAATCCAGGATCGCCCGGACCCGCGCCCGCAAGCCAGACCCAGCCCGGCTGGAGATCCGGCAAAGCGAGCGTTTCCGCCAGCCGCCGCAAAGCCGCGCGATTATCGGCACCCAATATGATTGCGCTCGTCATTACACATATTCCAATATGTATAACGTATGGTATCACAGGCCAGTAATGTTCAAAAGGATAATGCCGGGCCCATGCTAGGGTCCGTGATCATACGGGGATTCCCAGTGAGATCAGGATTTTTCCTTGCGTTCATAGGTTTTCTTTCGGCTGCGCCAGCCAACGCGGCCGAACGATGGCAGGAATATCTTTATCTCCAGGATGGATTTTCCGCGCATTTTCCGGAGAAGCCCGCACTTCTCGAGCAGCTTCATCGCACCTCTCAATCGGTTAGCGGCACGGTCGGCGAACGGATCTATTCTTTCAATGAGGGTGGGGTCATTTACAGCGTCAGCATCATCGATTTTACAAAAGGCGATGTGGACCCGGACATCGCGGTCGACGAGGTCAGGGCGGCTTTGATCGGTTCGGGCACGCTTGCCTTCGATGGCTCGATCTATCTCGATCAGATGCATGGCCGCGAGCTGATCGTCGTCGGCGCCGACGGCACCCGCTACACCGACGGAATCTTCTATATCAAACGGCAGCTGTATCAGATGAAAGTGGTCTACCCCGCGGTCAACAGCGACCCGGCGGGATCGTCAGGCATCGGTATCTTCCAGGGGACATTCCACTTCACGGACCCATACTGACCGGATTGCCTCACGGTTTCGCGATTCCGCGGCGGCGGCAGTTTTGTGTCAGAATATGGCCGCTCAAACAGGGGATCGGGATGCGGGCAATAGGGCTTTTCGGCGTCGCAGCAATCTTGATCTCAGGCACCGCTTATGCGGCGGAAGGCGGCTGGCAGGAGTTCAGCTACCCCGAAGCCGGCTTTGCGGCCCAATATCCGAACCGCCCCAAACTTGAGGTCCGGGACTATAAAACCACGCAAATTCCCGAAGGTGTCGTCAAGGAGCGGGTCTATTCCTTCGATTCCGGCGGCGTCGTCTATGCGGTGCATGTCGCCGACTTCACCCGCACCCGCGCCGAAAAGGACCGCACCATCGATGAAGCCGCGAAAAATTTGATCGGCCTTGGCAGGGTCACGCACGATGTTTCCGGCCGCATCGATTGGAATTACGGCCGCGAGATTCGCGTCGAGGACAATAACGGTACCAGCTACACCGATGCCATCTTCTTCATCGATAACCAGCTGTATCAGATCAAGGTGACCTACCCGGCGATGAATACCGATCCGGTCGGCTCATCGGGAATTCATTTCTTCCAGCAGGCGTTTCGCCTGTTGCACTGATTTGGAGGTCGCGAACTTTGAGGCTGGTTGCTCTCATCCTTGCGACGGCGCTCATCGCCGGACCGGCTGGCGCGCAAGGCTGGAGGGAATACACCTATCCCGATCTTGGATTTGCCCTCCATTTTCCGGACGATCCTAGAATCGAAGACACCCTTTATATGACGGCGGACGGCACGACGGTGCCGGCTCGTATCTATTCGCTGGACCAGGAGACGAGCGCCTATCGGATGATCGTAGCCAATTTTTCGGGGCGCACCGATCTGAACGATTCCCAGGTGATCGACCTGGCGATCAAGACGCTTACGCAGGACGCGGAGGTCAAGCTCGACATCCCCGCCCGGGTCAACCGCGTCTTCGGCCGTCAGCTGAGCCTCGCCGGCAAGGATGGCAGCCGGTCGAGCGTCGCGCTGTTCTATTACCAGCGCCGCCTCTATTTGATCCAAGGAACCGTGCTTTCCTCGAACGCCGATTCCTCATCGGGCGAGGCCATTCGGTTTCAGCAATCGCTGCGCTTCACCAACAATGCATCGCGGCTCAACAACGATGTTGCGCGGCTGCTCGGTCTCGGCAGTCCGTTGGGGACGAATGGCAGGTTTGACAGCCGCTAATTCGCTGGCGTTCTCCCGCCTCCGGCTCTAGAGAGTCCTAGCACTCGAATCACGAGCCCTTGCGATGTTCGGCGTCCCGAAAAGCGATCTTTCACCCAATAGCTTTGCGTTTGAATCCCAGCCATTGATGACCGCGAACGGGTTTCGCGAATATGACGCGCGCTGGCTCTTCCCCAAAGAGATCAACCTTATCGGGGTCCAGGCCCTGGGACTTGCGCTGGGGAGCTATTTTCACGAGCGCGGGATCGAGCCCAAGATCGTCGTGGGACATGATTTCCGCTCCTATTCGCTTTCCATCAAACAGGCGCTGACGCTGGGTCTCATGACTGCCGGTTGCGCGGTGCACGATATCGGGCTCGCCCTTTCCCCCGTGGCCTATTTCGCGCAATTCGCGCTCGATGCGCCGGGCGTCGCCATGGTCACGGCGAGCCACAATGAGAATGGCTGGACCGGCGTGAAGATGGGTGCCCAGCGGCCGCTCACCTTTGGCCCCGATGAAATGACGCGGCTGAAGGACATCGCCCTTTCGGGCCAGGCGCGCGCACGGTCGGGCGGCAGCTACACCCGCGTGGAGAATATGCGCGAGACCTATCTCGACGCGGTCACCAAAGGTCACCGTCTGTCACGCCCCATCCGCGTCGTCGCTGCCTGCGGCAACGGCACGGCAGGTGCGTTCGCGCCCGAAGCGTTGCGCCGCATCGGCGCCGACGTTGTGCCGATGGATGCCGAGCTCGACTGGAACTTCCCGAAATACAATCCCAACCCCGAAGACATGCATATGCTGCACGCGATGGGGGAGACAGTGCGCGAAGCGGGCGCGGAACTCGCGCTCGGCTTCGACGGCGACGGGGACCGCATCGGTGTGGTGGATGATCAAGGTCACGAGATCTTCGCCGACAAGGTGGGAGTGCTGATTGCGCGCGATCTCTCGTCCCGCGTGAAGAACGCGAAATTCGTCGTCGACGTGAAATCCACCGGTCTCTTCGAAGTCGATCCGGTGTTGAAGGCGAATGGCGCTGTGACGGATTATTGGAAGACCGGCCATTCCTACATCAAGCGTCGCACGGCCGAGCTCGGCGCTCTGGCAGGCCTGGAAAAGAGCGGCCATTATTTCTTCAATCCGCCGATCGGCCGTGGCTATGACGATTCCATCGTTGCCGCCATCGCCATCCTGGAAATGCTGGATCGTGCCGGAAAGACAATGTCCGCGCTGGTGCAGGGCCTGCCTAAGACTTGGGGCTCGCCGACCATGGCGCCGTTCTGTCCCGACGAGCGCAAATACCAAGTCGCCGACGCGGTGACTGAGGATTATCGGCGCATGCAGGCCAAGGGCGAACGCATTCTGGGCCAGAAGATCGCGCGGCTGGTGACGGTCAACGGCGTGCGCGTGACGCTGGAGGACGGCACCTGGGGCTTGGTGCGCGCCTCCTCCAACAAGCCCTCGCTGGTGGTGGTCTGCGAAAGTCCCGTGTCGCAGGAGGCGATGCACGCGATGTTCCGCGACATCGATGCGCGGCTGTCGAAATTCCCCGAGATTGGCGAATACGACCAGAAGATTTAGACGGCTTTCCTCCCCCGCCTGCGGGGGAGGTGCTCGCGCAGCGAGCGGTGGGGGCTCAGAGCATGAAGTCGCCCGCGACCAGCGAGCTGACACCATCGACGACGATGCTGAAATCCGCCGCACCGTCGCCATTGGTATCGCCTTCGACATTCACACCGCTGCCGGTGACGACATAGTGCAATTGCCGCACGTGATGGGTGAAGGCACCCGAGCCGATGAAGGTGAAGGATTCATTGGCGAGCGTGGTGGAATTGGCGTCGATGGCCGAGAGGCTGATCCGATCGCCCTCGGCATGGCTGAAATCGGCGATTTCATCGAACGCGGGACCAGTTGCCAGTTCGCCCGGTCGGTAGACGAAATGATCCGCGCCATTACCGCCGCTTACGGTGTCGGCGCCGTTCCCACCAATCAGCGTGTCGTTCCCCGCGCCGCCGGTGATGAGATTATCGAGCGCATTGCCCGTGCCTTTGAATTTGGCCGCGCCGATATATACGAGGTCTTCGAGATTCGATCCGAGCGTGTAGGAGGCAAGGGCGG
>DATHDZ010000062.1:0-5816 GCA_035318785.1 Micropepsaceae bacterium | reverse complement strand
TCGCGACGTTCGACGGCGAAGTGGTCCCGTTCGAGATGGCCGGCGTGAAGAGCGGCAACACCACGCGAGGCCATCGCTTTTTATCGCGTGGCGAAATCTCAGTACGCCGCTTCGAGGATTACGAGAAGAAGCTGCGCGATGCGCATGTCATCATCGACGGCGCGGAACGGCGCGACATCATCCTGCATGAGGCCAAGCAAAAGGCCTTCGCTCTCGGTCTGGAACTGATCGAGGACGAAGGCCTCGCCAATGAGGTGATGGGATTGGCCGAATGGCCCGTCGTGCTCATCGGCGGCATCGATGCCCCATTCATGGATGTGCCCCCCGAAATCCTGCAGACCTCCATGCGCACGCATCAGAAATATTTCGCGCTGCGGGATGGGAAGACTGGCAAGCTTGCGAGGCGCTTCGCGCTGGTCGCCAATATGGCTGCGGAAGATGGCGGCAGGGACATTGTCGCGGGCAATGAGCGCGTGCTGCGCGCGCGACTCTCCGACGCGAAATTCTTCTGGGACCAAGACCGCAAGCGCACCCTGGAATCGCGCGTCGACGATCTTAAGGACATTGTCTTCCACGCCAAGCTCGGCACGCAATTGGAACGCGTGCAGCGCATCGAAGCATTGGCCGGCGAAATCGCCAAGATCATCGGCGCGGATGTCGAGAAGGCCAAACGCGCCGCACGGCTCTGCAAGGCCGATCTCACCACTGGGGTCGTCGGCGAATTCCCCGAGCTGCAAGGCGCGATGGGTCGCTATTACGCGCTGCATGACGGCGAGCCGCCGGAAGTCGCCGACGCCATCCGCGACCACTACAAACCGGTCGGTCCCTCCGACGCGGTCCCGACGGCGCCCGTCTCCATCGCCGTCGCCTTGGCGGACAAGCTCGACACGCTCACCGGCTTCTTCGCCGTAGGCGAGAAGCCGACCGGCTCCGGGGATCCGTACGCGTTGAGGCGTGCAGCGCTTGGCGTTATCAGGATTGTTATGTCGAATGACTCGAGACTGTCTCTAGGGGGGGCCGGCGGTGTGATTGGTCGTGCCTTGATGGGTTATCCGGAAAATAGCTCCGTCGGTGCTGCGCTGAGAGCGCTCGGAGCAGAAGGTGACTCACTTCGAGATACGATAAAAGCAGCTTACGAAGCATTTTATGGAAAGGAATTGGCAGGTTTTTTCGCCGATCGTCTCAAAGTCGCGCTGCGCGAAAAGGGAGTTCGCCACGATCTGATCGATGCCGTGTTCGCGCTTGGCAACGAGGACGATCTGGTCCGCCTCGTGCGCCGCGTCGAAGCCCTTCAGGCGTTCCTCATGACCGACGACGGCGCGAATCTTCTCACCGGTTATCGCCGTGCCGCAAACATCCTGAAAATCGAAGAGAAGAAAGACAAACGCGAATATCGCGGCGTACCCGGCGGACTTCGTCAGGAAGAAGAACAGGAACTGCAAGCCTCTCTGGTGCGCGCCAAGGTCGAAACCGCCAAGGCCCTTACGGCCGAGGATTTCGCCGGTGCGATGACGGCGCTCGCAGCGCTTCGCGTGCCTGTGGATCGTTTCTTCGACAAGGTCACCGTCAACACGGACGACAGGACCTTGCGCGAGAATCGGCTGATGCTGCTCTCCCAGATTGTGGAAACGGCCCATCAGGTAGCGGATTTTTCAAAGGTTGAAGGCTAACCTCCGTCTGCCCTCCCCCTGTGGGGAGGTCGGGGTGGGGGGGCGTGACAACGCCACGCCACCCGAAGAAAATGCGAATCGGGATGGAGACGCCCCCGGCAGGGACGAACAAACAGGAAGCGGGGCGTGATGACGAAATGGGTTTACAGCTTTGGCGCGGGCGCGGCCGAGGGCAGCGCGGCCATGCGCACGCTGCTCGGCGGCAAGGGCGCGAACCTCGCCGAGATGAGCAATCTCGGCCTCCCCGTGCCGCCGGGCTTCACCATCACCACCGAGGTCTGCACCCATTTTTATAAGAACGGCCAGAAATATCCCGCCGATCTGAAGGCGGCCGTGCAAACGGCGCTCGCCCGCATTGGCGAACTTGCCGAGGGGCGACTCGGCGATCCCAAACACCCGCTGCTCGTCTCCGTCCGCTCGGGGGCGCGCGCCTCCATGCCGGGTATGATGGATACGGTGTTGAATCTGGGATTGAACCCGCAAACCGTCGCGGGCGTCGCCAAACAGACCGGCGATGAACGCTTTGCCTATGATTCCTACCGCCGCTTCATACAGATGTATTCGGGCGTCGTGCTCGAAGTGGATCATTCCCATTTCGAAGAGATCCTGGATAACGAGAAAGAGGACAGGGGAGTCGAGCTCGATACCGACCTGGATGCCGCCGATTGGAAACGCATCGCCGAACTTTACAAGGCCAAGGTGAAGCAGGTTCTGGGGCGGCCCTTTCCCGATGATGCCGACGAGCAATTATGGGGCGCCATTGCGGCGGTCTTCCAATCCTGGATGGGCGCGCGCGCGAAAACCTATCGTCGCCTCAACAACATCCCCGAGGATTGGGGCACCGCGGTCAATGTGCAGGCGATGGTGTTCGGCAATCGCGGCGCCACCTCGGCCACCGGCGTTGCGTTCACGCGCGATCCTTCGACCGGCGAACGCGCGCTCTACGGCGAGTTCCTGATCAACGCGCAAGGCGAGGACGTCGTTGCCGGCATCCGCACGCCGCAATCCATCACCAAACGCGCGCGCGAAGCCTCGGGCTCCAAGCGCCCCTCGATGGAAGAATCCATGCCCGATGCGTTCGGGCAGCTGACCCGCATCGCGGCATCGCTCGAAGCCCATTACCGCGACATGCAGGATGTCGAGTTCACGGTCCAGGAAGGCAAGCTCTTCATGCTGCAGACGCGCAGCGGCAAGCGGACCGCGAAGGCCGCCTTGCGCATTGCCACCGAAATGGTGCGCGAGAAGCTGATCTCCGAGGACGAGGCGGTGATGCGGGTCGATCCCGCGGCGCTCGAACAATTGCTGCATCCCACCCTCGACCCGAAGGCGCCCAAAGAGTTGATCGCCTCAGGCCTCGCGGCTTCGCCGGGCGCCGCTTCGGGCGAGGTGGTGTTCACCGCCGATGAGGCCGAGCGCGCGGCGGCGGACGGCCATGACGTCATTCTCGTGCGGCTGGAAACGAGTCCCGAAGACATCCACGGCATGCATGCCGCCAGGGGCATCCTCACCGTGCGCGGCGGCATGACCAGCCATGCGGCCGTGGTGGCGCGCGGCATGGGGCGGCCCTGCGTCACGGGCGCGGGAACACTCAAGGTCGACGCCGTGCGGGGCATCATGAACGCCGGCGCGGTGACGATCACGCGCGGCGACGTCCTCACGATCGACGGCGCGGCGGGCAAGGTCTATCGCGGCCGCGTTGCGATGCTGCATCCTGAAGTCAGCGGCGATTTCGGAACCTTGATGGGCTGGGCCGACGCGAGAAGGCGGCTCAAGGTGCGCGCCAATGCCGACACGCCCACCGACTGCGAGACGGCGCGGCGTTTTGGTGCTGAGGGCGTGGGTCTTTGCCGCACCGAACATATGTTCTTCGATGGCGAGCGCATCCTAGCGGTGCGGCAGATGATCCTCGCCGATGATGTGGCGGGACGCAAACTCGCGCTCGCCAAGCTGCTCCCCATGCAGCGCGGCGATTTCCATGAGATCTTCCGGATCATGGCGGGGCTTCCCGTGACCATCCGGCTGCTCGACCCGCCCTTGCACGAGTTCATTCCGCATACGGATGAAGAGATCGCCGAAGTGGCCAAGGCCGCCGGCGCGGATCCCGCCAGATTGCGCAGCCGCGCCATCGCGCTCGCGGAAACAAACCCGATGCTGGGTCATCGCGGGTGCCGGCTCGGGATCACCTATCCGGAAATCTACGAGATGCAGGCGCAGGCCATTTTGGAGGCCGCATTGGATGCCGAGAAAGAGAGCGGCAAGGCCGTCGACCTCGAAATCATGATCCCGCTGGTGGGATTCAAAAGCGAGCTCGACTTCCTGAAGGAGCGCATCGCGGCAGTTGCGGACGCGGTGAAGCAGGCTCGCGGCAAAAAACCGGCCTATATGATCGGCACCATGATCGAGTTGCCGCGCGCCGCGCTGATGGCGAAAGAGATTGCAGAATCGGCGGAATTCTTCTCCTTCGGCACCAATGATTTGACGCAGACGACATTGGGCGTATCGCGCGACGATGCCGGTAATTTCCTCAGTGAATATCTCGCGCGCGGATTGATCGAGCGCGATCCATTCGTCAGCATCGACAGAAATGGCGTGGGAGAATTGGTACAGATCGCCGTCGAACGCGGCCGCCAGGCGCGGCCGAAAATCAAGCTGGGCATCTGCGGCGAGCATGGCGGCGATCCGGATTCCATACGTTTTTGTCATCAAGCAGGACTTGATTATGTTTCCTGCTCTCCGTTCCGAGTTCCCGTGGCGCGTCTTGCCGCGGCGCAAGCGGCGCTTGCACCCGCGCAAGACAAGGATTGATCTGGTTAAAATGCCGACATGATCCGTAGACGGATCAAGTTCCGTCAAGATCGCAGACAATTAACGGAAAACATTTTCGGTTGACGACTCAGCGCCACGCTGTTAGCAACGAGTCCAGAGGTAGGCCGCAATCGTGCTTGAAGGGGAAACGATCCTGCATGATGAACGGAGTGAGGAAGGCTCACCTGCGCGCGGACTGCGTGTTGGTGGGCGCGATAGCTCTGGTGGCCGTCAGCGGTGCATCTGCCCGGGAATTTATTCTTTACACTGATGAATTGCGTGCACGGGCGGCCCTTCCCGATTCTGTCTTCGTTACCGGCTCTCCTGTCGCGTTGGCGCAAAAGCAGACCGCGGCTCAGGCCGAATGCCTCGCCGAGGTGATGTATTACGAAGCGCGCGGCGAAGGCGTCGAGGGCGAAAAAGCCGTGGCGGAGGTCGTGCTTCAGCGTACCCGCACCAACGATTATCCCAGTACCGTCTGCGGCGTGACCTATGACGGCGTCCAGCCAGACCGACGGGACTGCCAATTTTCCTTCGCCTGTGACGGCACGCTGCGCCGGCCCAAGGACGGATATGCCTGGCAGCGGGTTCGGCTATTGGCGGACAAGATCCTGACCGGTGTGGTCCGGCTCTCGGGCCAAACCGGCCACGCGGTGGCCTATCACAATGTGGATGTGGCCCCTGCATGGGCGCAGACCATGTTGAAAACGGCGCAAATCGGCAATCACGTCTTCTACAAGCGCGATCCCTTGGCGCAAGAACGTCTACAGCAGGCGCAGGAGGATGCCGAAGCGTCGAGTGGGCAAGCGCGCGAGAGCAGCGTCTTCGTACCGACCAGCGCCATCAAGCCCGGAATGCTTATCGGGTCAGAGGAAATCCAGCCCCAGATCCAGGCTACGAGCGCTGTGGGTGATGGCGCCTGAGGAAATATAATCCACGCCGGATTCGGCGATTGCGCGGACCCGTTCGAGCGTGACCCCGCCCGAAGCTTCGAGTTTGGCCCGGCCTCGCGTCATCGCGACCGCCCGGCTCATGGTGTCCGGAGCCATGTTGTCGAGCAGGATGGCATCGATGCCAAGCCCGAGCGCGGTCTCGAGCTGATCGAGCGTATCCACCTCGATCTCAATTTTCACCATTGGCCCCAAGCGGCCGCGTAGGGCCTTCACGGCAGGCTCGATGCCGCCCGCGGCCGCGATGTGATTGTCTTTCACCAGCACCGCATCGTCGAGACCGAAGCGGTGGTTGAGGCCGCCGCCGCAGCGTACCGCGTATTTTTCCAACACTCGCAAGCCGGGAAGAGTCTTGCGCGTACAGATGATGCGCGCATGCGTGCCGGCCACG
>DATHDZ010000061.1:0-10623 GCA_035318785.1 Micropepsaceae bacterium | reverse complement strand
CGATAGGTTGGCTGGATACCCAAACGCCTGGCATCCTGATTGCTGTAATGCGGATGGGCCGGATCATTGGCGATAGGCGGGGGTGAGCCGGGGACCGGTATGAAATTGACGCCGTTGCCTTGCTCCCAAGACGCCTGATTCGAGGAAAAATCCGGAGCGGCCGGCGTCTGCGCTATCGCGCCGGCCAAAAAGCCTGCCGCTGCGAGCATCGCCGTGCTGCCGGCAAGCAGCCCTGCCGTCGAAGCCCATTTGGACATAGCTCCCTCCTGCTCCTCCGTCGGACAATCAGAGGATAACACCGCCGGCTCGGGGCCGATAAGGCCCAATCGCAGGGGCTACTTAACCCAATCGTAAAGCGGCTTTCCTTTATCGACCGAGTGCACCGTAAAGAGGATGAGGTTTCCCGGTCCGATGACTTTGAATCCGCCATGCACCGCATCGCGAAGATTCTGGATCGGCGCACCCGTGGCCATCATCGTGGGCGCTTGCCCCGGCAACTGCACCATTGTCCCCTGAATGACGATGCCCAACTCGACCCCGTGATGCAGGTGACGGGGAAATTCGTCGCCGGGTTGGAACGTACTGACCGAACTGACGACTTCCATGCCGGGTGCGCCGGACAGGTCAACTCGGCGCATTTCTTTTCGTTGCGGAAGGTCTTGCGCCTGCGCCGCGCCTGCGACGATGGTCAGCGCAACGGCAGACGCCACAACAAACAGTCCCGATCGAACCAATCTCATGATGCGTTTCCTCCCGGTTTGACGAGCAGGGACTCTGCACTCGCAATTGGTCCTAATCAACCGGAGTGCTATGCTTAACCTCGATTATGGGTCGTCTTTCAGACTTTTGGCGAACGGGAGAAGTCGTCATGCCCAAATTCCCCTCGATTTGGCTGGTTCTCTTTTCCTGCGTCGTCGCGCCCTTCTTACAGGGGGCCTCGCAACTCGACGAACCCACCTATGACGACAACGTCTTTGTCAGCTGCCCATACCGGGTCGCAGCCATTTTCCCGCGTCCACCGATGATCAGGGATTTCATCTACACCAATAGCGGCAGCAGTGCTCCGGCGCGGCAGTTTTACGTCCAACAGGGCGCGGATCTGTTCAGCGTCATCGTCGCCGATTTCTCGAACGGGCCGGCCGTGGACCAGAAGTTCATCGACGCCGCGGCGACCCGCTTGCGTCAAATGGGCGAGGTTCGCTTCCAATTCGCCGCGGATTACGATCCGGGAATCCCGGGCCGGCAGTTCAACATCTTTCAGCCGAATGGCCGCCAGCATCGGGCGTCGGTCTACATGGCCGACCACCGTCTTTACATTACCGAAAGCGATTCCGTTCCGGGCGATTTTGCCGCGCTGCAATTCGAGCAATCGGTATCGATCATCAATGCTCTTGGAACCGATCTCGACAAGAACGGCGCTCTGCCATCACGGCAGTACAATTGCCATAAATAATCCTGCCTGAAGCGGAACTCGGTCGCACAAAACAAAAATTATCATGCCCGGCGAGCGCGAAGCACGAGGGAAGGGCATCCATTCGATGAAGAAAATGCCCGATATTCACGAAATGGATTCCCGTCCCCTCGCGGCGTGCCGCCGCTCGGCCGGGAATGACAAGTGTCTCTTCCGAATGCACTTCGCTCTAGAAATCCGGTTTGTCCGCCGTCGGAACGGCCTCGTCCTTGCCGTAATAGACATGCGGATTTTCGGCGCAGGCAATTTCCGGCCATTCGGTGGAGCCGCGCCCATAGGTTACGGTCGCCGACCAGGGCGTGGTGAAGACACCCTCATCTTCGACGGTGTAACGGACCTGCAGGTGCTTGCCGCGATAGTTGCGGTCGATCGTGCCCACACCGACGAGGAAATTCTCTTTCGCGTCCCGATCCAATCCCTCTTTCGCATCCTCGTAATCGATCAGCCGGTAGCGCTCCACCACGTGCAGCGCGCTCGTGTACGGCGTGCCATATAAATCGAGCATGGCAAATGGCCCGGACTTTTGGCCCACGGTGTCGATCACCAGCGTGTCGCCTTCATAATGGCCCACCGAATCCCCATACCAGGACGGAATCACCTTCGCAGGATGAGATTGGTTCATCCGTACACGGCGGACCTCATGATCCTGTTCGTAGAGCATCGTGATCTGGCTTGGTTCCTGAAGCAGCTGGAGCGCAAAATTCTTGTAAATGAACGGCACCGGTTCGGGCCAGCATTGGTTGGCCGGACTGGGATAGACCACGCCGGCCAGGGAAAGTTCACCATGCTTCTTCACGATTTCCGCGGCCCCCGGCTTCAGGATCGGATTGCCGTAATCGCCAACCAATTGGCTGTAGTCGCTTATCCCCTTGTTCCGCGATCTGTTCGTCACCGTGGTGGGACCTGATGCCAGCGGCTCCGGGCCGGGGAGGGAGGGGTGCCACCATATCCCCGCGAGATCCGGAACTGGCGCGGCAGGCGCCGCTGCGGCGGCGGGCACCGCCATCGCTACGGCACACGCTGCTATCCTGAAAATCTGACGTCTCATGTCTCCCCTCCCTGACCGGCAAAACGCGCGAATCAGAAGTCCCGCGTTTTCGCCTCCGGCATGCGATATTCCATCAACCCGAAATATTTCTCGAAGGCCGAGTTGTTCTCGGCGCAGATCGACTCGAGCATCGTGCCGCGATCGACCTTCTGCCATCTGGCGGTGCCGGACCAGGGCGCGTTGAACGTGCCCGGATCCTCTACGGTGACGGCCGCCTCGATTCCCTTGCCGCCGTCGATGAGCTTCCAGCGCTCCACCACATGCAGGTCCTTGGTGTGCGGCGTGCGCCAATTGTCCACAAAATCGAATTCAGCCCGATCGAGGAAGCCGATCGTGTCGATGACTAGTTCTCCATTTTCGTAATGGCCGACGGATTCGCCGAACCAGGACGGCTTGGGATTGCGCGAATGCGGTACGTTCAAATAGACGCGGCGTACCTCTTGCTGGCGCTGCCAGATGATCCAGACCTCCTTCGGCGTCTGGATGAAGAAGATGGGCTCGGCCGGGAACAGCAATTGGCCCGGCGTGCCGCCCGGCCAGCAGCGGGATTGCGACGAGAAGGCGCGGTGCCCGTTCAGCACATCTTGATTGTATTTGCGCATCACCTCTTTCGCCCAAGGCTTCAGATTGGCGTTCTCCGCATCCGACATGCGTTCCATGACACCGCGCTGATTGCCTTGTCCGACCTGCGGATAGGCCGGGTCGAAGCTGACCGGCGCGAGCTTGCCCGGGATCGGGCGAAAATCGATCCCACCGTTGAGCAGCCAGCCCGAATCGGTGAAGGAGAAGTTGGGAATGGCGCTTTCCTGCGCGCCGGCACCCGCGACCATCCCCAACGCGACCGAAGCGACCAACGTCGTGACGCACAAAAACGGCACTTTGAACATCGCATGCTCCTCTTGGGTAGCCGGCTTGTCAGCCGCGTCTCTTGCGGCAAGTCAGGAGATTCAGAAGTCGGGCTTGGTCGTCTGCGGTATCGGTATTGAAGCCATGCCCATCAAGGAGTTCGGATTCTCCGCGCAGCTCGCCTCGATCATTGGGCCTTCCGCCGAGGTCGACGACACGGGATTGAGAGGGTCGGGGTTCTCCGCCACGAGCGGCTCGACGCGGCGATAACGCTGGATGGCATCCCACGGCGTCGTGAAGGCACCCGGATCCTCGACGTGAAGATTCACTTCCAGAGTCTTGCCCCCGTCGATCAAGTGGAAGCGCTCGACCACGTGAAGCTGCTCGGTATGCGGTGTTTGGAAGCCGTCAACCGCGGTCCTGGCATCGAGCCCGATGGTGTCGACGACGAGCATGTTGCCTTCGTAATGGCCGATCGACTCGCCGTACCAGGACGTCTTGACCCGCGGCGAATGCTTGTCCGTGAGATAGACGTGGCGGATCTGATGATCCGCCTGCCAAGTCATGACGATTTCCTTCGGCGTCTGAACGAAATAGACCGGCTGCACCGGATAAAGCAGGAATGCGGGAACGCCGACCGGCCAGCAGCTTGCCTGACGGGGAAAGGCAGCCTTTCCGGATAGGACAAGTTCGTTGCGCTTGCGCAAGACTTCCCGCGCCCAGGGTTGCAGGATCGGACTGCTGAGGTCTCCCATCGGAAACGTCGGCTGAGCTCCGCTGGCGCGATAATCGTCGTTGGAGACGCGCGGGTGCGCCGGATCGCGCATGACGGGACCCGCGCCTGTTGGCGGCGGCATGAACTCGCCGGAAAGTGCGACCCATCCCACACTGGGATTGGGCGCCAGGTTGGGCGGCGTAACTTGCGAAGTGGCTGGCACCGCAGCGCTGGCGATAAGAAGAACGCCGGCAAGCGTCAGGCCGGTGCGCTGCGCTATGGATTTTGGCCAAACCCTGGACATGACAGCAGATCCCCTTTTCCCTGCCGGCTGCGGCACGGCGGCTTGCGCCGCCTAAGGGCAATCATACACCTCCGACCGCCGTCCCAACAACGCCGCTAGCTGCAGCGGGAAGCCGTACTGCAAGATGCCCCTCTTCGTGCCGCCGGTATCTTGACCACCAGCTCTCATACTGATCCCGTAGAGCTGCGTTTTCCCGATACTCGCTCGCAAAGACGATAAGCCTGGCTCGATTTTTTAGGCCGCGCCACGCAGGGCTTCGTTGTTGGGCTGCCGTCGAAAATTCCCTCCACACATGGGTCATGGCTTTGTCCTGAAATTCGATCCTTTGAACATCCAGTGTGTCTGGCGGGTGGGGGAAGGATCTCAGGCGATAGGTGCCCAACTCAAGCCGTGCGAAAAGGTCGTAATCGGCAGCTTTATCGAAATCCCTTCTATCGGAGCAGAAAGAAGCGAGCGTCGTATAGACAAGCCCCTGGACCGAACTCACATCTCGCGGCGTAGCTTCAAGCGCTCGGGTAATTTCGCTGACGTGCGCCGTCCCGTTTGGCCGGGTCAGCAAGAATTCGGCAATCTCGTCCAGCCATTTTTTCTTGAGGGGAAATTCCGCGAGAAAGGCGAGAAGATCGGACTCCACCCGTAAGACTGACTCCATTCGGTCGTGGTTGAAGATCGCGCCCATCGCATTTCACCGTTGTCGTGTTTCCCAGAACGTCACTGCTAGTCCGGCGAACGCCGAAAGCAGCAACAAGACCAAAGTGACGAATCCCCAGGCTGAGGCGGATCTTTCCGGCGTCTGACCCAAACTGACCATCACGACAGCCGTGGCCGCAAAACTCGCTCCCACAAAGAGCGAACGTGCGAGCGCAACGCGGATCGAGTCTGGCACCCATTTGTTGGTGAGCGCCGCCCTGTTGTGTTGAGACCGAGAACGGCTCATAGCGATTCCGTCGCTTTCAAATGATCGGCGGGTTTTGCCGGCGTGCCGACATTGCCCCCGATTAGAATCCTGGCGTTTTCGCGTCTGGAATTGCATGCGAGCTTGAAACCTCACCGGGACCGCAATTGCTTTCGCCGCACACCGCGACGACGCGCAAGACATTGGGGCCGGCCGCGCGAGCTGGGGCACTGGAGAAGCTCGATACCGCCGCGACAGTCGCGACCTCGGCCGGAACGGAGAGGGTGCTTGTTCCAATGGCGTCGTAAGTGAAAAACACGCCGGCCACCAAGGTGGCGATGATGGTCGTCGTCTCTAGGATGGACGCTATTCTGTTAGGCACGAGATTTCTCCTTTTTTGGCGTTGATGAAGATGCCTGCGAAAGTCCTGCGTCGAATGGTGCTTCTTTTACGGAAGGCAAGCTGACGCCAGGCCGCCGCCGACTGTCAGCGTGATGTCAGCCAGGGTTTTCAAACCCTCCTCATGAATCGGCTCAGGATCCGCTCAGGATCGGCGCAGACGGCCGTCTCCAATTCCATTAAGCTTCTTCGGGCAGTGGACTCGCGGTCTATCGGCCGTCAGCTTCGCGTCAGCTGGGCTTTGCTATGGTCGCAGCATGAAAAGAACACTCGTCCTCGGTTTTGCCGTCATGATCGCCCTGGCGGCGAGCGGCGATGGTTGGGCAAGATCGCGAGACCGAGACCGCGACCATGGCGACAATGATCTGGCCAGAGCCGCGCTCCAGCGCGGTGAGATCCTGCCGATCACTCGCATCCTCCCGCTAGTAGCGCAATATTTGCCAGGCGACGTGGTTGAAGTGAAACTCGACAGCAGGCGGGGCCGCCTCAATTACGAGATAAAAGTCCTGACGTCGTCGGGGCGGGTCCGCAACCTTGTGCTAGACGCGCGCACCGGCGCTTCCGTCGCCATTGAGGACTGAATGCGGGCACTGGTGGTCGAAGACGATCCCGATGTTGGACCGGATGTTGTCCGAGCATTGGAAGCTGCTGGGTTCGTCGTCGATCTCGCTCGCAATGGCGACGACGCCTGGTTCAAGGGCGATGTCGAAGACTACGACATTGCCGTTCTCGATCTTGGGCTGCCGCGCCTCGACGGTCTGTCCGTCCTCAAGAAATGGCGCGCGAACGATCGCGTCCTGCCGGTGCTGATCTTGTCGGCCCGCGCAGACTGGACCGAAAAAGTCGAAGGTATCGAGGCCGGTGCGGACGACTACCTCGCCAAGCCTTTCCAGATGGCGGAACTGATCAGCCGCGTCCGCGGGTTGGTACGGCGCACCGCAGGCCACGCAGCTCCTTCCCTGACGATCGGCGCGCTTCAAATCGACACGCGGCGGATGACGGTAAGCCTGGACGGGCTCCCGGTATCCCTGTCGCAATTGGAATTCCGTCTGCTCAACTATCTCGCTCACCAAAAGCATCGTGCGGTGCCGGCGGGCGAGTTGGCCGAGCATCTCTACGGCGCGAACGAGGCCGACGACAACAACGCGATTGAGCAGTTGGTTGTACGCCTGCGGCGAAAGATCGGGGCCACGCGGATCGAAACGAAGCGTGGCTTCGGCTATCTGCTCACGGACGCAAACGCATGAAGCACTATTCGCTAAGATTGCGATTGCTCGCCGGGGCGGCGGTCGCGATCTTCATAGCTCTGGCGATCGCCGGGGCGGCCATGACGGTGCTGTTCCAGCGCCAAATATTGCAACGGGTGGAGCAGGAGCTGCGCCGTGACGCCCTCCAGCTCATCGCAGGACTGACCGTCGATGCAGCGGGCACCATAACCGTGCTGCAGACTCCAACCGATCCGCGCTTCGATACACCGGCGAGCGGCCTCTATTGGCAGATCAGCGGCAAGACGCAGACGCAGCGTTCGCGTTCGCTCTGGGACCAAGCGCTCGCGCCTTCTCCCGACGCGGATGCGCTTCAATGGCGAACCCGCTTCGGCGATGGGCCATATGGACACCGGCTCTTTCTCCTGGAGCGACTCGTACAGCCCGCCGGAAGCCAAGACCGCGTTCTCGTTCAGCTCGGCCTTGACGAGCAAGAATTGCACGTCGCTCGCGCGGAGTTCGGCACCATGATGGCGCTGTTTTTGCTCGTGTTGTGGGCGGTGCTCGCCGGTGCCGCATGGATCCAGGTTGAGCTCGGGCTACGCCCCCTTGCGCATCTGCGGCGGGAGCTCGCCGCCCTGCGTCACAACGCAGCCGAACGCCTGAGCGCCGATTATCCGCGCGAGGTAGAACCGCTTACGCGAGCCATCAACGATCTGGCGAATGCGCGAGAGGCCGACGTCAAGCGTGCGCGCCAACGCGCTGCCGATCTCGCGCATGGAATGAAGACGCCTCTCGCCGCGCTGGCCGCGCAGAGCCGGCTCATCCGTGAAGGCGGAAGCGATCCCGGCATTGCAGCCGATGGGCTCGATCGCGCCATCGCGGCGGCCGCGGCCGCGGTCGAAGCGGAACTCGCACGCGCCCGCGCCGCGGCGAGCCGCCACGCGCGCCAGGATGTGCAAGCGGTCCCGCTCTCCGTTGCTCAGCGCTTGATTTCGGTGCTCGAACGCACAGACAAAGGCATGCGACTCGATTATGTGCTCGATATTCCCGTTTCGCTGCGTCTACCCGTCACCGAAGAGGATTTGAGCGAGATGCTCGGTCCTTTGCTTGAGAATGCCGTCCGGTTCGCCCGAAGACAGATCCGTGTCGCGGGGAAGACGTCAGATGGGAACATCCTGCTCTCGGTCGAGGATGATGGCCCCGGCATCAAATCGGGAGACGCGGCCGAGGCGATGGTGCGTGGTGTCAGACTCGATCAAACCGGTGGTGGTCATGGCCTCGGCCTGGCCATCGCGCGCGAAATGGTCGAAGCCACGGGGGGCACCATCGCGCTCGGCGTATCGTCATTTGGTGGGCTCCGGGTTGACCTGCGTTGGACGATTGCCTCGGCTCAGCATGACGCCGCCGTCAATTTCTCGCCCATTCCCGCCGCTAAAACCGCTTAGGGCTCCTTCGCCCCTGTTGCTATAAAGCCCGATGGCTTCGATTCCCCAAAAGGATCCGCTTGCGTTGAAACGCGCGGCCGCGGCGCGCGCGCTGGATTATGTTCAAGACGGCATGAAATTGGGGCTCGGCACGGGCTCTACGGCCGATCTCTTCCTTGAGCTGCTCGCCGAACGCATTCGCGGTGGCCTTACGATCGTCGGCACACCCACCTCCGAGCGCACCGCCGATTACGCGCGAAAGCTGGGAATTCCGTTAGCGGGCCTCGATTCGCTGGGTCGTCTCGATCTCGCGGTCGACGGCGCCGACGAAGCCGACGGCAATCTTGATCTCATCAAGGGTGGCGGCGGCGCCTTGCTGCGCGAGAAGATCGTTGCCGCGTCGGCCGCGCGCCTGGTGGTGATCGCCGATGAGAGCAAACTTGTTGACCCGCTCGGAGCGTTCCCGCTGCCGGTGGAAGTGGTTTCATTCGGACATCTCGGCACTCAAGGGCGAATTCGCAAGGCGGCGCAAAGCCTGGGCTACGCCGATCTCGCTCCCGTGCTGCGGAGCAAGGATGGTCAACCTTTCCGGACCGACAATGGCAATTATATTTATGATTGCCCGTTTGGCGCCATCGCGAACGCACGTCTCTTGGCGACGTCCTTGTCGGTCATTCCCGGTGTGGTGGACCACGGGCTGTTCGTCGGGATGGCTTCGGCGCTCGTGTTGGCGGGTCCAAGCGGCGTGCGCGTGATAGAGCGAAACTGACGCCTTCGTATGACAAAATTGACGCCGCACAAATTCGACTTCGATCTCTTCGTCATTGGCGCGGGTTCGGGCGGCGTGCGCGCGGCGCGAATCTCCGCGCAAATGGGAGCACGCGTTGGAATCGCCGAGGAAGACAGCTTCGGCGGCACCTGCGTCGTGCGCGGCTGCATTCCCAAAAAGCTCTTGGTCTACGCCAGTTCGTTCGCGGAAGAGTTCGAGGACGCCCGCGGTTTCGGCTGGAGCCTAGAGGGCGCGCGCTTCGATTGGCCGACGCTCATCGCGAACAAGGATAAGGACATCGCGCGCATCTCGGGCGTCTATCGCAGCGTGCTGGACAATGCGGGCGCCGCTATTTTCGAGGATCGCGCCATCATCAAGGATGCGCACACCGTCCATCTGAAGAAATCCGGCCGGGACATCACCGCCGAGACGCTTCTCATCGCGACCGGCGGGTATCCCTCGCGCGAAACCAAAGTCGAAGGCGCGGAACTCTGCATCACCTCGGACGAGGCGTTTCATCTAAAGACATTCCCCAAAAGCATTGCCATTGTTGGTGGCGGCTACATCGCGCTGGAATTCGCCCATATTTTTCACGGCATGGGCGCGGAGGTCTCGTTGATCTATCGCGGACCGAAGGCCTTGCGCGGATTCGACGAGGACCTGCGTGACGCGCTGCAGGTCTCGATGGAGAAGAAAGGCATTCGCCTCGTCCTCGATACCGTGCTCGCGCGCTGTGAGCGGCAAGGCTCCAAGATCCACGCCGTCATGATTTCGGGCGAGACGGTCATTGTTGATCAGGTGATGCTCGCCATCGGGCGCAGACCCAACACCGCTGGTCTCGGTCTCGAGCCGGTGGGCGTTGCCATGAAGCACAGCGGTCATATCGAAGTGGACGGCTTTTCCCGCACCTCTGTGCCCAATATCTATGCCATCGGCGATGTCACGGGCCGTCTCGAGCTGACGCCCGTCGCCCTTCACGAGGCGATGTGCTTCGCCAGGACCCTCTACGGAGATGGGCCAGCCGCGCCCGATCACGAGCTCATCGCCACCGCCGTGTTCACCCGGCCCGAGATCGGCACCGTGGGCATGTCCGAGGCAAAGGCTCTGGCCCGCGGCCATACCATCGACATCTACAAGACGAGCTTCCGCCCCTTGAAGCACACCCTGTCGGGCCGCGATGAGCGCTCGATGATGAAGCTTGTGGTCGATGCTAAGACCGACAAGGTCCTGGGCTGCCATATCTTCGGGCCGGAAGCGGGCGAGATGGTGCAGCTTGTCGCGATTGCCCTGAAGATCGGTGCCACAAAGGCGCAGTTCGACGCGACGGTCTCGGTCCATCCCACGATGGCGGAGGAGTTGGTGACCATCCGCACCAAGACGGCGACGAAGGTGCCGCCCGGCGTTTAAGCGAAGCGCGCCTTCGCCCTCTCGCGCGCTTTCATCGCTTCGATTTCGCGGTCGCGTGGGCTCGCCGCCGTCTCCAACGATTTCAGAAGCCGGCGGGCGGCATCCGAAACCTCCTCGACCGCGTGATCGAAGGCCGC
>DATHDZ010000060.1:0-3651 GCA_035318785.1 Micropepsaceae bacterium | reverse complement strand
CGCTGCTCACCCTGGAAGGTCCCCTTTGCTCCCCTAAATCCGGCCTTCCCGTGCCGCCTTGTCCCCTAGGCACGCGCTAACCGGAAGAAGCGACCAGGGTGCCCCCTCCGTCGCAAGGTCATAATAACCGACGGGTTCCCGGAGGCAACGATGAAGAGGCATTTTGAACACTCTCAAACTCGATTTCCAGGCTGGTGTTGCTGAAAGAACACTCGGGCAGAGAGGGCGGGGTCGGAAAACCAAGCAAGCGGCGGCCGGCCGGCAGATTTTCCGCCGAAACCCTCGAATGATCTTCGACCGGCGGGGTCATTAATAGCATTCCTTGAAACGCTTTCACGAGACCAACTCCCCGGTTGGCCTCCCTCAGGCCGGGAACGCTCTGCTGGAACGGCGTCTTTGCGGAGTAGCCGCGCAAAACGGCGCGTGTTTCCTACGCGAGCGAACACGGGCCAGCCGGTGGATTGGCCTCTCATTAAGTCGGCGAACCTGCGTGGAAGGTGCACCTGGGGCACCCGCCGACGGGCTCCTGCACGAGCAGAAATTGGTCGGAGGATCCTTTTGAGCCTTGAGCGTAC
The DNA here is from genome assembly GCA_035318785.1 of Micropepsaceae bacterium. Taxonomy (GTDB): domain Bacteria; phylum Pseudomonadota; class Alphaproteobacteria; order Micropepsales; family Micropepsaceae; genus CAIYRG01. The sequence continues at coordinate 3,076 of DATHDZ010000060.1, read as the reverse complement.
CGGCGGGTTCAAGGTTCGAATCGGTCACGGGGCCATCGGTCTGCTCGTCGGAGGATTCGAGCCGCGGTGCCGATGCATCAGGGGATGTCGCACAAGGGCCCCTTCGAATCGGCGTCGAGCGCCCCGCTATGAGCCTGCTTGCCCGGGATATCGGTATCAATCGCGGCGACCAACGCGATTCGCCCCCAGCGGTCCCAGTACCACCCTGCGGAAGCCCGGCTGCTCGGCCAGCGGCGCCGAGCCGAGTGTGATCAACGGCTAGGTGCGCGCTTTCCTGTGCGGCGAGCGAAATCCCTTGCGCCAGCATCGCCCGGGTTCCGCGTGACTGCTGACGCGTCCGGCGGCAGACCAGAATGGACAAAGCGGGCCGCGCTGATGTCCCTACGAACGTGTGTCCCTCACGGCGCAGCCGCGCTCCGGGCGTGATCGGTCGGTGTCGCGGATGCTCGAGATCAAGCACATCCCCACCGAGCCCTATACCCCAAAAACCAACGGAAAGGCCGAGCGCTTAGTTCAAACCGCTTTACGCGAATGGGCCTATACCCGCGCCTACCGGCACTCCGATCAGCGCGCCGCCGAACTGCCGTACTGGCTCCATCGATACAATTGGCACCCTCAGAGCCGATCCGGGCAGTTCTTGAGTCATATGAATCCCGATGTGAGTTCTGCGGGCGCTCAGGACACCGCCCTATTTTGATTTTCGCACCACTGTTGCCAGATTGAGCGGTATTGCGCCTCTACAGCTCGCGTATATCTGGCAGGATCTCCGAAGTCGGTGTTTTCAATACGATTGCGCAACGTCTTTCGGAGTTCTGCCAGCGCAACAAGATCGTGCGCCTTCGCAACGCTCAGTTCGACGTAATTTCCGAAATCGGAAGCAATGTAGTCGTTAAGGCCCGCCGCGGTCAGGCACGCCGCCGTGGGCCGCGATGAAATCGTGGGGCCTGGACACGTTACGACCGGCACGCCCATCCACAGTGCGTCAAGTGTTGTCATGCCGCCGCTGTGCGGGAAGGGATCGAGTGCAATATCGATGTCATGATACGCGGCGAAGTGACCGGCCCGGGTTCCTTGATCGAGAATGGTCACGCGATTCGGCGCAATGCGTTCGTCCGCCAGAGCGCCGAGGATCGGCGCCTGTTGGCTGGCGGGATCGAGCAATCGGTCTTTGAGCACCAGCCGCGATTTGGGCAAAGCGCGCAGGATGGCCGCCCAGCATTGCAGCACCGTTGGTAGAACCTTCGAGAGACGATTGAACGACCCGAAGGTCACATGGCCTCTTGTGAGCGCCGGGAGCGGATTCGCCTCGGGTACCGGCTCGGGAGACCAGAACCCAATGTAATTTGGCAAATCGGCAACTTTTTCGGTGAGCAGCGCACGTTTCGCTGGCGGGATGAGGATGGGGTCGGAGAAGATATAGTCCATCGCCTTCAAACCGGTGCCGGTCGGCTCTCCCCACGCCGAAATTTGAACCGGCGCTGGTTTGTGTGCGAACACCGAAAGCCGATGATGTTTCATGTGCCCGACCAGATCGACAAGTATGTCGATGCCGTCCGCGCGGATCACGGATAAGAGCTCATCATTCGACAAATGGGATGTGCGACGCCAGTTTCCGACATGGCTGCGAAGGAGATGGGTTACGTCATCCTCTTGTGCAGTATCGGAGTAGCAAGTGATCTCGAATTTCTTGGTGTCGTGGTGAAGAAGTACCGCGCCGAAGGAATACGTTGCCGCCTGCCGCCGCAAGTGGGCACTAACGTATCCCACCCGCAGTCTGCGGTCGGGACGCGGCTCGTTGGTATGTTTGAATCCTTTCAGGAGACCGTCAAATCGCGAGCCCCATGCGGCACGTTCGGCTTGCAGGGACTCATCTGTCATTTCAGGAACGAAATTAAGTGCGAAGATGAGATCGCTATGAACATTGAGTTCATCAGGCTTGATTTCGAGCGCGCGCCGATAGCTCTCGACCGCCTCACGCGGAAGTCGCAAATCAAAAAGCGCGCTGGCAAGGGCCGCGTGAATGGCGGGGTCATCGGGGTTGCAGACGAGCGCGCGCCGATAACTCTCGACCGCCTCCTTTGGCCGCCCTAGATCGGCGAGCATGTTTCCTCGATTGTAAAGTGCGTCAGAATAATTTGGATCGATTTTAAGGACGCGATCGTAGTCTAATAGTGCTTCATCAAAACGCCTCAGCTGCTTGAGGGCACTCGCACGATTGGTGCGGGCTCGGATGTCATTCGGTCTAGCAGCTAAAATTGTGCCGTAACTTGTGATGGCGTGCTCATACTGACCAAGGGCCGAAAAACAATTAGCGCGATTGTTGATCACGTCCAAATGTCCCGGGACCTTTGCCAGGATTTTGTCGTAACTCTTGAGTGCTTCCCGGTACTGCGCCCTAGCTGCCAATGCGTTCGCCTGCATGAACAGCGCCGTGATGTGATCGGCGGCCTTCCGCGTCGGAAAAGACATTCATCTACTCCATTTCCCAGGAGGTGAAGCTGACATGCCGACTTCAAGTTCGCCTTCGAAACAGGCACCAAGATGGCCGAGGATCTCGGACTACATCCCCTTGCCCGACTCGGTGATCAAGCAAATCGAGAACACCTAGTCATCTGAATTCAAGAGCTGAGATCGCGTACATTCCTGCGCTCGTGAGATGATCTCAGCGCGAGGCGAGATTCCGGTCCCCAGACGGCCGCGCCAGGTGGTGGTAAGCGCTTCCTCGGTCGCTTCCGGACTCTAAGAAACACTGGCCGCGAGCATCACCCGCATGTTGATTTGGGACCCGTGACGGCTACCTAGCCCCCTTTATCCGGGTGATGACGGCCCGGACCTCCGACCATGACCGCGGCTGGGCCGCGGCGACCGCATCGATGACCGCGCGCGGCTCCTTGACCAGCCGTACAAGCATTTGTTCGTTCCCATTATCAAGTCCCGTGACTATCCGGCCGCAGAGGAGGAGCCGCTCTTGCGCGTAGCCCAGGATCGCCGGATTTGGCGTGATCATCCTCACCGGGTCGGTAAAGCCGAGCTCGCGCAGATCAACGATCTTGCCGCGGATGTTGTCAATCGAGTA
>DATHDZ010000059.1:0-2400 GCA_035318785.1 Micropepsaceae bacterium | reverse complement strand
GCCCGCGACCTGAGGTCCTTCGAGTATCCCTTCGCCATCGCGCGACCTCACTGTTGCTGTCAAAGCAACCCGAATCTGATTTGCGCGCCTTTGGGAACCCCCTTACTGTTCCGATTCACATCAACCGAAAACCGCTCTAGGTGCCGCCCTCTATAGCCCGGTCTGGGCCAGCGCGGTCCTGATGCCGCGCGATTTTGCGCTCGCCGTGGGGGGCTTTCTGCTGCTTACCGTCTGGAAGATGCCGCCATGGATCGTGGTGGTCCTCTTGGCCGGCGCCGGCGTGTGGTCGGGAATCTAGGCCGAAGGCGCGCACTTCACGACTTTGCCATGTGATGCCGGCATTAAGGACTTCAAAGCAAAGGGGCTGACTTCCGATAAGCCGGTCACTGGTGATGGTGATGAGCGGATGGTCCTGCATATCCGCGGAGACGGGCATATCGCCTCATCTGCTCCGGATCCAGAAGCGCGGCCGTGGACAAATGATATTTGAGATGGGTTTCCCGGAGTTCGCCTTGCGTGCGAGCGATGGCGGCGGTGGTGGCCCGGAGACTTTCCGGAGTCACGGCTCGCGAGGCGAATTGTCGGTCCAACTCCCTTTCCTCCTCGATCAACATTGCCCCCAACGGAATTGACTCGCGCTTCATGGATTCGAACAGACTTCGCACATCGGCGACCTGGTCCGGCTTCAATTGAAGCTTGTCCGCAAGTTCGAGAACGTGCGACGGGCCGGGATAGCCGTTCAGTTCGGCGGCCAGCGCCATTCCCATGCCGCGCCCCGCGTTAAGATCCGCAACCTGCTGCTCCGACAGCGCCTTCACGGTCCGGCTCTGCATTCCTTGGTATGGGCTTTCGGCAAAGGCGCTGTCCGTGGCGAGCAGCAAGGCTGCGGTCGTCAGAATGCGTTTCATTGGGACCCCTCGGTGAACATGGCCTCACCTTCGCAGAAAACGGCTAAACTGAAAACGCTGCGTGTTGCCGCCGGGGGTAACATGATCGTGCCGCCTGGAATCGACCAGTTCGAGCTCGGGTCCGAGCGCGGACGCGACGCCTGTCGGATCGTAGCGCACGATCGGCAGCCCGCTGCACCTTTCGGGGCCGTCCGGAGCGAAGGTTGCGATGATCACGTGACCACCCGGCCGCACGGCCTTTTTCAGCCGAGCCAGGTATGCATCGCGGTCCGTCGGCTCCGTCAGAAAATGGAAGGCGGCCCGATCGTGCCAGAGGTCGTACGTGTTCGAAGACTCCCAGGTGGTGACGTCGGCGACGATCCAGTCGACCTCGTCTCCGCGATGGCCGAGCCGCTTTTTCGCTTCCTCGAGAGCCTTTGCGCAAAGGTCGAGTATCGTTATCCGGCTGAATCCCTTCTCAAGGAGACTATCAACAAGTCGTGAAGCGCCGCCCCCAACGTCAATGATATCTGCGTCGCTTCGTATGCCGGTTGCGGCGATGAGATCGAGCGACGGCGCCGGATTCTCCTGAAACCAGCTTACTTCCTTCTCGGCCTTCGTCGCGTATACGTTCTGCCAATGAGCTTGGCGGCCGGTGTTATTCATGGCTTCGTTCCCTCCTCCTAAATTCAAGGTGCATCATAGATGGCCGTGCCTCCCATTCTCGACAACAAGCACTCGTTAGCGCCTTCGGTCTTCGTGCCTGCGGCGTTGATGCGGGAAGCGCGACGCCAGAAGAATATCAAGGAGACCGACGTCCCCGCCGTTTGCCTTCTGGATCCGGACGGCGACGTCGTCCGCCATCTTCGCCGGACCGGGCGCGCCAAGCCGTTCGCAGGATGGCCATGCTATCACACCGAACTCGATGTTTTTTCTCTCGCCGGAAGAGATGTCGGCATCGTCGGACGGGCAGTCGGCGCTTCTTTCGCGGTTCTGGTGGCTGAAGAGCTTTTCGCCAGCGGATGTCGCCTGCTGATCAGTTTGACGTCCTCGGGGCAGATCGTCCCCTCCGGCCCACCTCCGTACTTCATCATCATTGACCGCGCGCTGCGCGACGAAGGCACAAGCTACCACTATGCTCCGCCGTCCGAGTACGCGAGCGCATGTCCGCGGCTGCTGGCGTCGGCGGTCGAAGCCGTAAAGCAAGACGGTCCCAGAACGATCACGGGCGCGACCTGGACCACCGACGCTCCTTTCCGCGAGACCAGCGAAGCCATTCAGGCCGCGGCCGACAAGGGGATTCTGGCAGTCGAAATGGAGGCTGCCGCTCTTTATGCATTCGCCGCGGCGACGGACTGCAAGGTCCTCTGCTTGGCTCATGTGACGAACACCATGGCCCAAAGCGGCGCAGACTTCGAAAAGGGCGAGGACGATGGCACGGTGGATGCACTAGCGGTTCTGAGCAGCATCGTGGGTGCGTTGGCCGAAGGATAGGGCTGCGGCCGGTGTGGAA
>DATHDZ010000058.1:0-2583 GCA_035318785.1 Micropepsaceae bacterium | reverse complement strand
GCCGAAGTGTTTCTCATTTGACCTGAAGCGTCGCCCAGTTCCTGCAGCGTTTGCCGTACCGTGCTCTCGAATTCGCCGACATAGGCTTCGATCGCCCGCTGACGCGTGGTGGCGCCGGTATTGCGTTCACGCTCCTGCTCTTCGATCCTGAGTTTGTCCTGGGCCTGCTGCTTGAAGGTTTCGAGCGCGCCGGCAAGCGCACCGATTTCGTCACGGCGCGCCGTATAGCCTGTATCGACGGTCAGATCGCCGGAGGCCACCTTGAGCATGGCGTCGCGCATATTGTGCAGCGGTCCGATGACGCGGCGGCTGACGGCCATCATGGCGCCGAACGTCAAGGCAAGCGCCGAAGCCAGCAGCGTGAGCTGCAATACCAGCGAGCGCAGGGCCGCCGAATGCTGGTTCGAGGTGTGGTCCTTGGCCGCGTCGAGGGCGGCCTCGGCGACCTTAACCGCGTTGGAGAGACGCGTCACGGTGACCGGGCTCCACTGGTTCGCGGTCAATTCGGCCTTCTCGCCGGCGATCAGGGTCGTCAGCAGACGATCGCGCAACGCGAGATAGTCGGGCTCGAAATAGGCGATCTTGGCCGCGGCGATGGCGCTGGAAAGCGCTGGGGGCAGCTGCATTCCCGAGGCCGTCAATTCGAGCGCGTTCCACGCGATCTCGGTGCCGCCAAGGAATTTGGTATAGGTCAAGCGAAGTTCCGGCGCCACGCGCCCGGCAGCGAGCCCCTTTGAAATGATGAGCGATGCCTCGCCGGCGGTGTTGCGCAGCAGCCAGGCGATTTGCTTGATCGCCAGCAACTGGTCGATCGTGGCGTCCTGATGGTTGACGGCGGCGGCGAGCGCCGCGGAAAGCTTGTCGAGGTTCACGAGCAATGCCGCCGTGGTGTCGAAATATTCCTTCGGCGTCGTCGGGCGGCGCGAGGCCTTCGGCTTGGCGACCTCGTCCCAGAATTCCTTCTGCAGCCCGGTCAGGGTCTTGAACAGGCGATCCAGCTCAGGCACCAGGGTCTGCTGCTGGGCGAATTCGACTAATGCGAGTTGCCCAAGGGCTGCGCCCATCGCGGGCATTTCCGTATCGCGAAGATTGCGCAGATATTTTTCGATGTCACCATCCATGGGCTGATCGGAATTCAGCAGCCGGATGGTCGTGGATTGATCGGTGCGCAGACTATGCATGGCCTTGAACAGGTTCGCCGAGGCATCGGCGATCACCGAGATGCGGCTCGTCACCTGCAACCGCCCCCAGGAATCCCAGGCGTTGAGCGAAAATCCGAGCACGACGCAGAAGGCCGTTGTCAGGATCACTGCCTTAAGCAGCGCGGATACGGTCAAGCGATTGAGCATAATAGTCCCCCCAAAATTCCGCCCATTTGGGCAAAAAAGGGTAAACATTTAGACAGTGCCGCTGCCGGTACTACTACCGGCCCCCCGCAGCACTGAATCGCTAAGGAATGTTGAACGCCCCGGCGTCCAGTTCCTTCCCCGGAACCCGGAAGCCCACCGTGCGTTAAGGCGGGGTCAAAGCCGCTTCTCACGCTGTCCAGAGGGATTTCCGGATGCTTATCGGTGCGCTGATCACGTTCGTGGTCGTTATTCTTATTCTCTACCTGATCAACATGTTGCCGATCGATGGCCGCGCCAAGCAAATCGCGCGCATCGTCGTGATCATCCTCGGCGTGATTTCGCTGCTGAAATACATCGCGGTATTTTAAGGGGCGGCGCCGAAAAATGCGGCCCATGGAACAAAAAAAGCCCCGGCAACTACCGGGGCTTTTCGATCGTTCAACGGTGTCAACTCACTTCAGCGCCTTGAACCAGTCGTCCACGTCCTTGTGGATCTGGTCCTTGGCGAAGCCGTAGCGCTGCTGCAGCTTGCCTTCGAGTTGTTCGCGGCGTCCTTCGATCACGTTGAGATCGTCGTCGGTGAGTTTGCCCCACTTCTCCTTGGCGGCGCCCTTGAATTGCTTCCAGTTGCCTTCAACCTGGTTCCAATCCATCGTCATCTCCTCCTGCGTTGAGATGGCGAATTAACCGGCGAACAATTCAAACGTTCCGACGGGAACTGCGGCATGGTGTCGTCGACACGCCGCAGTTTTTTGGATTGAACTCTCAGCCCGCCGCCTTGGCTTCCCTGCGCCGCGCCGTCAGGATGAACTCGGTGTAGCCGTTGGGCTGTTCGCGTCCCTTGAAGATCAGGTCGCTGGCCGCCTTGAAGGCGACGCCGTCGAAACCGGGCGCCATCGGCCGATACAGCGGATCGCCCTTGTTCTGTCCATCCACCACAACGGCCATGCGCTTGAGCGACTCCATCACCTGTTCCCTGGTGATGACGCCTTGATGCAGCCAGTTCGCCAGATGCTGGCTCGAGATCCGCAGCGTGGCGCGGTCTTCCATCAGGCCGACGTCATAGATGTCGGGCACCTTGGAGCAGCCGACGCCCTGGTCGATCCAGCGCACCACATAGCCGAGAATGCCCTGGCAGTTGTTGTCGATTTCCTGCTTCACATCGTCGGGCGCCCAGTTCGATTGCGACACCGGAATGGTGAGGATGTCCGACAGCTTGGCGCGCGGACCGCCT
>DATHDZ010000057.1:0-11939 GCA_035318785.1 Micropepsaceae bacterium | reverse complement strand
ATTGCGCCGCGAATCTTCGCTTCACTCAGCCTATTGCACACGCAAACGATCATCAAAGAGGACCGGTACCGAGCCACGGGTTATATTTGCCCAAGATGCGAATGATTGTCAATAGCGCTCGCAAAGAGTGGGGCGGTCTTGGCGTCGCAAGAGCCGCTCAGAAAATTGCGCAACTCACTGGTTTGACATGAAATTTGTGGGGTTATGCCTGCCTGGGGATAGCACCGCGCTTTTTGGAGTTTGGCAACTGCCTGGATTTGCTTCGCCGGCGTCCACAACCTGGCTCTTCGAATCCTTCGCAAGTTCTCGCGTTCGAAGATGGCATGAGTTCGTTCGGATATCGTGCTCGGATAGGTGGTGGCTCTCCTCCCAAGCACGCATCGGGTACGAGATTGGGGATATTGATCCACACCCCGTGCTGTTGCACCAAGGTGACGCCCGAGAAGGAATTGCCATTCGCCCGGTTTCGTTCCCCAAACCGGGGGCTCTGGGGCTACAGCCACTAGGTGAAATATGATAATAGCGCGCTTGGGGGAGTCGCTTCGACGCCGCCAACGCGGCCGTTTTTCCAAAACAAGAGAGAACGGTTCCGCATGGAAACGAAGGAGATTGCAATGCAAAAACGTACAACAATGATGGGGACGGCTTGCGTTCTCGCTGCGGCGGCGCTGACGTCAGGCCCGGCGGCGGCGGGCACGTTAACCGATTTTGCCGGAGTGCTGACCACGAGCTACGGTAACGACGATCTCAGCATCGCAGACGACTCGCTCAATTCGTGGCTGATTGGCGGATCGGCCGCGGGGCCGCTCAGCGATCTTGCGAACCTGAACTTTCAGGTGGACGCCGCTTACAGACATAATTGGAGGGACCACGCTAGCCGGGAGGATTGGAACTTCGGAGGAAGTGCCTTCTGGGCGAGCATGGATGGCCGAATTGGCGTCAATCTCGCCTATTCGAACTATAACGAGCTGGGCCACCTCACCAATGGCGGGGCGTTCGCCGAATGGTATTTCGGGAACATCACCGTGATGGGCAAGGGCGGCTGGCTGAGCAGCGGCGGGGCGAGCTTTGGCGGCCACGGAAACTACCTCGGTGCTGGCGTGGCGGGATACTTCATACCGGATCTGGCCATCACCGGCGGCGTGCAATGGGCTGATATTGTCACGGGCAGAGGGTGCCAGGTTTGCGGTCGCGGCGATCTTAGAGCCACGGCATGGTCAGCGGACGTCGAATACCTCTTCATCGAGGATCTCGGAATTTCCGCTTACGGCGGCTACACCTACCAGGACAACAAGTTCATCAACATCGAAAGCCACGACAATATTTGGCGCGTCGGGGTGCGCTGGTACATGGGTGGCGGCTCGCTGGTGGACCACCACCGCAACGGCAATTTGAATCCATGGTTGCCGGGAATCGGAGCGGACCTTACGTTTTAGGACTTGAACACCTGCGCGTCATGGATGCGCGGGTGTTCGTCTCCAAATCGGTTCTTCGTCGAAGCGACGTAGATCAAGCGTAAGAGTTTAAAGAACACAGCAGGCGGTCCCCCGCCTGCTGTGTTCTGTTTTGCGTCGCAATTCGTGTTTCGCGGATCAGAAGTCCGGTTTCTCCGCGATCGGAATCTCATTCAATTTTCCGGTCACCGGATCGACGGCCGATTCGGCGCAAGCGACTTCCACCGGCAGGTCGCGCCCGCGATGATATTTGATCAGCGCCTTCCACTCGGTGCTGTACGCTTTGGGATCCGCATAGGTGACTTCGGCCTGAAGCGATTTGCCGTCGGCGCTCATGCGATAGCGCTCGATCATATGCAATTGCTCGCTGTAGGGTGTGCCATAGCGATCGACGAACGCCTTGCCGTTGAATCCGATCGTATCGACGACCAGCGTATCGCCTTCGTAATGGCCCACCGATTCGCCGTACCATGACGGCTGCGGATTTTTCGAGTGCGGCACATTCAGATAGACGCGGCGGACCTGATGGTCGCGCTGATATTCGATGGTGATCTCCTTCGAAGTTTGAAGGAACGCGACCGGCTCGGGCTGCAGCAACACCGTGGGACCGAAGGGGTAGCAGAACGACGCTGGCCAGAACGGATCGAGTCCTTTGATGGCGTTTTCCGCTTGTTTTTGCATAGTGGCCGAACCCCAAGGCGTGAGGAGCGGACTCTTGTAATTGCCGATATAGGCGTTGGTGCTGACATCATTGCCATTGGCATCGACACCGCGCTCGTGGTGGACATAGCCGTCAAGATCATCGATCGGCTTGGGTCCTTCAGGCGCTGGGATAAGCTTGAAATTGTTGTCGTTGAGCCAGGGGCCCAGGAAATCCGGAGCAGCGCTGGATTTCCCCTCCGACGCGGCCGCGGCTATTGCGGCCAAGAGCGCGACGGCCAATATCCCGCCGCCACTTTTCCAAGCGCCTTTGCTCATCGCAGCGCCTCCCGATGCAAAAATCCGCTTCTCCGCCACGAGAAATTTTAACTCAAGCCGCGGCGGCAAGTCGATGCAGGGGAATCCCTTCGGCCTAGGCAAAATCGTGAAATCGCCGTTAGCTCGCCCGGCGGCAGCGCTACCTAACGCGATCATCGTCATGCCCGATCCAGAGCCGGCGTAGGCGTTTCCATATGAGAAGAACGTGCTCTAATGTCCGGTTCCTTGGTCATCACGCAAGCGGCGGTTTTTCGAATGCCTGCAAGTTCCCTTCAATCCCGCATCCTCATTACCAGCGCTCTTCCCTACATCAACGGCGTCAAGCATCTCGGTACGCTTGCGGGCTCGCAGTTGCCGGCTGACGTTTTTGGGCGTTTCCAGCGTGCCCGCGGCCGCGAAACCCTGCTCATCTGCGCGACCGACGAGCACGGTTCCACCACCGAACTGGCCGCCGCGGAAGCGGGGCAGGACGTCCGCACCTTTTGTGCCGGGCAGTATCTTTTGCAGAAAAAAGCGGGCGATGGCTTCCAACTGTCTTGGGATCATTTCGGCCGCTCGTCCAATCCGCAGAATCACGAGTTGACGCAGCATTTCGCCCGCGCGCTGTGGAAGCGCGGCTTCCTGGACGTGCGCACCACGAAACAGGTCTATTCGAATGCGGACAAACGGTTCCTGGCGGATCGTTATGTGATCGGCACCTGTCCGCATTGCGGCTATGAAAGCGCGCGTGGAGATCAGTGCGAGAACTGCACGCGCGTGCTCGATCCGGTCGATCTCATCAATCCGCGCTCGGCGATTTCCGGCTCGACGGATATCGAGATCAGGGATTCGACGCATCTGTTCCTGAAGCAATCGGAATTTGTTCCGCAGCTTCGCCAATGGATCGCTGGTCACAAGGACGATTGGCCGTTGTTGGTCACATCGATTGCCAACAAATGGCTGGATGAAGGCTTACACGACCGCGGCATCACGCGGGATGTGGAGTGGGGCGTGCCGGTGCCCGACGACATCGGGGACGGCAAACTCAAAGGCAAGGTGTTCTATGTCTGGTTCGATGCGCCGATTGAATACATCGCCGCTACGAAGGAATGGGCTGATGCGAATGGCAAGGGTGATGCGTGGCGCGACTGGTGGTTCGGCGAGAAAGCCAAGGACGTCCGCTATTACGAATTCATGGGAAAGGACAATGTGCCGTTCCACACCGTGGGCTTTCCGGTAACGCTTCTGGGTTCGGGAGAGCCCTGGAAGCTGGTCGATCGCCTGAAAGGCTTCAACTGGCTGAACTATTACGGCGGAAAATTTTCGACCAGCGGCAAGCGCGGCGTCTTCATGGACACGGCGCTCGAAATCTTGCCGGCCGATTACTGGCGCTATTATCTGATGGCGAACGCGCCGGAAGGCTCGGACTCCAATTTCACCTGGCCCCATTTCGCCGGTGTGGTGAACAAGGACCTGGCCGACGTGCTCGGCAATTTCGTCAACCGGGTGACGCGCTTCTGCGCGGCGCGCTTCGAAAGCAAAGTGCCGGAAGCCGGCTCCTACGGCGCGGAAGAGGAAGCTTTGGCCGCCGAACTGGACCGGCGTATCTCTCAGTATACGGACTATATGGAGGCCATGGAGTTCCGCAAATCCGTGGCCGAGCTGCGCGCGATCTGGGTTTTGGGCAACGAATATCTGACCAAGGCCGCGCCCTGGACCACCATCAAGACCGATCGGGACCGTGCCGCAGCGAGCGTGCGCATGGGGTTGAATCTCGTGCATCTCTTCGGCCATCTGGCATGGCCGTTCGTTCCGGACTCGGCGAAGAAGATCCACCAGGCGGTGATGGAAGCGCCGGATCTCATTCCCTGGCCGGACGAGCCGATGGCGGAATTCCTGGATGGGCTTACGCCGGGAAGGGCGATCCATCCACCTGATGTGCTGTTCGCCAAAATCACCGACGAACAAACTGCGGCCTGGGAGGCACGCTTCGGCGGCCAGGAATAAACGACAGGAATTGGATGAGACGCTAAACCGCGTCTGGCGGAAGGCGCTTCCAGCCCGACGAACCGAGCGCTTCCAAAGGCTGGAACCGTGCCTTGTAGTCCATCTTGCGGCTGCCGCGCACCCAATAGCCGAGATACACATAGGGCACGCGTTTCATTTTCGCGGCGCGCACGTGATCCAAAATCATGTAGGTGCCGAGACTGCGATAGGCGAGCGCGGGATCGAAAAAGCTGTAGACCATCGACAGCCCATCCTGCAGCACATCGGTCAGCGCGCAGGCGACAAGCGCGCCCACGCTCCCATCGCGCTCCCGAACGCGGTATTCGATCAGCATGGTTTCGACGGGCGTTTCCTCGACCATGGCGACATAGTCGAACAGTCCCATGTCCGACATGCCGCCGCCGGCGTGGCGGCTGGCCAGATAGGTTTGCAGCAGCGCAAATTGCTCGCGCGTCGCCTCGGGCGGAACGACGGTGCGGATGAGATTGGCGTTGCTGCGGTCCATACGCCGCATGGTGCGGTTGGCGACGAATTCCTCGGCCACCACGCGCACCGAGACGCAGGCCGTGCAGCCGTCGCAAGCAGGGCGATAAGCGATCATCTGGCTGCGGCGGAAACCGGAATGGGTGAGGGCGTCGTTCAAGCCTGTCGCGTGGGGTCCCATCAGCCGAGCGAAAACCTTACGCTCGACCTTCCCCGGCAAATAGGGGCAAGCCCCTCCGGGTGTTAGGAAAAACTGTGGCAAACGCGACAGATAATGCTCGGTCAAAGTCCCGCCTCGCCATGGGCGCTTGGGCACGAATAAGGCGAATTATGAACGGGAAGCGCGCCGCGCGCCAAGCAAATTTGCAGCTAGAGTTTATGGCCGGGCGGGACCACCGGCGCCTCGCGCATCAATAGGATGCTGATTCGGCGGTTTGACGAGGCATAGGGGTCGTCGGGGAGGAGGGGATCCGAACCCGCTTTGCCCGATACTTCAAACACCCGATCAGAGTCGATTCCTTCCGTCGCCAGCACGGCCCGCGCGGCGTTGGCCCTTCCGGCCGAAAGCTCCCAATTCGTAAGCCCGTTTGGACCCACGAATTTGGCGGCATCGGTATGGCCGGTGATCGCGATCCGGTTGGGCAGCCGGTCGACGATCTTGGCCACTTGCTGCAGCAGGACGCGCGTTTTCGGGTAGAGGTTCGCCGTCCCCGGCTGGAACATCGCCAGACCCGCTTCATCCACCAGCTGGATGTTCAGGCCTTCCGGCGTCTCGGTCATGATGATGTTGCGCGAGAGTTCCGCAATGTCCGGCATTTGCTGCATAGCCTGACGCAGCGATATCTGCGCTTGCTCGAACAGGCGGTGCTCCTCGGAGGGCATCTGGCGCTCCATCCGGTCGTCGCTCTTGTCCTGATTCTGGGTTGCCTCGCCCTGAGCCTCTGTCGAACCGCCTTTGGTCGGGCCGGCGGTCTTGGACAGCGTCTCTTCCCTGGGCTTGGGCGGGGTCATCTTGTTCACCGGCGACATCGCGCCGCCTAAGCGCGCGCCTTCCTGTGAGAACACCGTGCCGGCCAGCACGCCGCCCGCACCCGAAGTGGATTTGGAGATGTTCTGCGCCGCAAAATAATCGGCGATGCCGCGCTTCTGCTCTGGCGTGGTCGTGTTGATCAGCCACATCAGCAGGAAAAACGCCATCATCGCGGTGACGAAATCGGCGTAAGCAACTTTCCAGGCGCCGCCATGACGGCCGTGGGCAGCCGCCTTCTTGATCCGTTTGATGATGACGGGGCTTTCGTCAGCCATTCTGCTACCCACCCATCGCCTCGGCGCGGCTTCCATGAGCCGGCGCTCGCTTAATGGCGAGAATGAACGACAGCCCTTAAGGATCTGTTGAGGACAGCCTGGGCGCAAGCCCGCGTTTTGGCGGTTTTCCGCCCGAATCACTTTCCCGAGGCGTTCGCCGGCTGAAGGATCAGGCGGTTCACCGCCGCAGCTGCGACCGCATCCGCACGGGTAGGGATCGCCACGTAATCCCCCTTAGCCCACACGGCGAGAAGGTCATCGTAATGCGGTGAGAAGACATTCCCCGATTGCCCGGTCGATACGACGTAAAGCGAACGCTCCGGGTCGGCGAGATCGTATATTCCGCGATAGCCTGCACCGTGAATCGCCGCGTAGGGCTGCTCGCTCCGCATCGCATGATCCGCGCGCAATAGCGTGAATGCCCCTCCGTCTATTTCCACCTCGCGGTTGAAAAACCCGCTGATGATGGGGATGCTGCCGAAAACCTGGTCCTTATGGATCGCCTTGTGCGCATCGCCCCAACGCCAGCGGACAGGATCGGCCCCGAACTCCGTGCTCAGCTCAGCCACTGCGTCGTGAAGTGCGAGGCGGATCCGGGAGGGGCAGTCCTCGATGGCCGGCGTGGCACGGTTGTCGCACCAGCGCCCTTCGTTCTCGACATTGTCGAGCACGCGCAGCGTGAATTCGGTCCGATATCCCCAAAAATTGGGGAACCGCGGACCCAGTTCGTCGGCATAGATCCGCCGGGCCAGAGCGCGTGCCCAAGCGGTGAAGATCAGCGGCTCGGGCCGCGCCGCCGCCATTGCGCCATCCCATTGCGCGACCAGCCGCGCGGCTTGGTCATCTGCCCCCGCGAAAGGTCCCGCGGCGATCAGACGCCGCTTGAGGTCCAGCGCATAAGTATCGACGATATCGGTCTGAATGGCCTTGAAGCTCGCCTCGGAATGTTTCGCTGTTGCGGCCAGCAGCTCGTCGATCCTGTGATAGCGGTAAGGCGCTTCCCATTCGCGCGTGAGCGTATAGCGATAACCCTCCGGCCGGGTATCGTTATTGGCGGTGGCGATGCGCCCCGAGGGGGGATCATCGATCGCAGCCATCTCTTCGGGCGGGATGAAGCCTTGCCAGTCATAACGGCCATCCCAACCCGGCGCCGGTACAAGGCCGAAGGAATCATTCTTGTCGGACCTTATCGGGACGCGCCCCGGCAGCATCAGGCCGATATGTCCCGAATCATCCGCATAAACGAAGTTCTGCATCGGCGTGACGAAAGCCCTGGCGGCGGTTTTCGCCTCAGCGGTGGTTTTGGCCCGGTCGATGCCGAGCACCGCATTCAGCGAGGTGTCGTCGGGCGCAAGCGCTGTCCAAGCCAGAGCCGCCACATAGCCCGGCGGCACCGCGCCGCCGAGGGTGGTGCTCTCCGGCATGACCGGTCCGTGGCGTGTGGAACGCACCAAAACCCGGCGGTCGGCGCCGAAACGCACCTTGATGGTCTCGAGCCGCGTGTCGAACTCCGCCCAGCCGCCCGGCACCTGATATTCGCGCCGGTTATCGGGGTTGATGCGCTCGAGATAGAGATCTTCGGTGTCCGGGCCTGTGTTCGTCTCGCCCCAGGCAACATGACGATTGCGCCCCGCGATGATCGCAGGGATTCCGGCGAGCGTTCCGCCCACAATGTCCTCATCCTGAAAAGATAGATGCGCGAGGTACCAGACCGACGGAATCGTGAGTCCCAGATGCGGATCATTGGCGAGGAGCGGCTTGCCCGTCACGCTGTGCGCGCCATCGACCACCCAATTGTCGGAGGCGGTGATGTCCGGGACGCCATAGGCTTGGCCCGTCTGCGTGGGGCTGTAGAGCGTGTCGAGATAGCTGGGCAGTGGCGCTGCCGAAAACGGCGCAAAGAAATCCTCGACGCTTCTGCGGCCCAGCACCGCAATAAGGTCGGCGCGAGCCGCTTCGGCAAAGGCGTTTCCCGAAAGCTGCATCGCCATGCCTTTGAGCACCGCGACACTATCGGCTGGTGTCCACAATTCCGGCGGCGTGTCGCCGGCGAGCACAAATTGGATCGGCCAGGGTCCCTTGTGACCCTTGAGATAGGCGTTCACCCCCGCGGCATAGGCCTGAAGCACGCGCTGGGTGTCGGGCGAAAGATGCTTCACGGCTTCTTGCGCCGCCGCGTAAAGGCCCATCGCGCGAATCATGGTGTCGGTGGTCAGCGCGGAAGCCCCGAACAGTTCCGCAAGGCGGCCCTGGATGAACCGCCGCGCCGTCTCCATCTGCCAGAGCCGGTCCTGGGCATGCGCATAACCCAGCGCGAACGCGGCATCGGGAAATGAGCCGGCGATGATATGCGGGATGGCATAGCGGTCACGCAGGATCTGCACCGGCGCGCCAAGCCCTGCGACATTGCGCGTGCCGTCATAAGAGGGAACGGAGCGTTGAAACGAGCGGACGAAGTCCAGCCCGAGCAGCCCCGCCATCACCAGCAAGGCCACGAAACCTACGCCAATCCGGAGCAGCCACCGTTTCATGGGGGTCTTGGGCTTTTAAAAGGCCGGCCGTCAGTAGGCAGGCAATCTGACCGGCTGGGTCAAGCCTGGCCACGGTGAAATTTTCTCGATTTCCACCGTCAAGCCGCCGCTTACGCCCTTGCAGATATCATAACGTGGCTTATATTCTCCAGTGCTATGAAACAGTCCCTTGATCGCGATCTCGTATGTGTTCTTTCCGATGTGGCTCGGCTGATGCGGACGCGCGCCGATGCGCTCGCCCGGACCCACGGCATGACCCGCGCCCAATGGATGATCCTCGTGCGTCTCGAGCGTCAGCCGGGCATGTCTCAAAACGAACTCGCGGCCCTGATTGAGGTCGAACCGATCACGGTCGGTCGACTCGTCGACCGCCTTGAAGCGCGCGGATTTATGGAGAGGCGTCCTGACCCGTCGGATCGCCGGATCTGGCGCCTTCATCTGACAAATGCTGCCGCACCGATGTTGAAGGAAATCGATAAAGCGCGTGTCCAACTGAATTCGCTGCTCGTTGACGGCATACCGGCAAAGAGCTTGGACGCGGTCATCGATTGCCTGTTGGAGATGAAAGCGAATCTGACCGGGGACCCGCGCTCGAACATTAAGAGCGCTTAGGGAATTTTCATGGACGCCATTGTTGAAAATCGCAGGGAAGCATTGAAAGCAAAAGCGCCGGAGCGCCGGCTGTGGTGGCGCCGCGTGCTGATGGCGGGCGGAGTTGCCATTGTCCTCGTCGGCGCGCTCGCCTTTTGGCTCACCGGCGGACGCTATGTCAGCACGGACGATGCGTTTGTCGACGCCAACAAGCTGATGGTGTCGACCGATGTCTCGGGCATCGTTTCGGAGGTAGACGTCAAGGAAGGCCAGAGCGTCCACAAGGGCGACGTCCTGTTCCGGCTTGATCCGAAACCGTTTCAGATCGCGCTGGATCAGGCGCAAGCGAAAATGGCCGAGAGCGCGCTGACCATCAAATCGATGGAGCAGGATTATCAGCGCATGCTGAGCGACATCCAGGCGCAGCGTGCGCAGGTCTCACTCGCCGACACCACCTTGAAGCGGCAGAACGCGCTTTTGCGCATCGGCGGTACAGCACAGCAGAATGTCGATCAGGCGCAGGCGACTCTCTACACCACGCAGTCCCAGACGACATCGTTGCAGCAGCAGGCCGAAGTGCAATTGGCGAAACTCGGCGGGCGCATTGGCGCGCCGCTTGAGAGCCACCCCGACTATATGCAGGCCAAGGCCACGCGCGACGAGGCGCAACGTCAATTAGAGCATACCGTGGTGAAGGCGCCCTATGACGGCACGGTGACGCAAGTCTCTTCGTTGCAGCCGGGTGCGATGATCGTCTCATCCCTTGCGGCCTTCGTGCCGACGAGTGCGGTTGCGCTCGTGTCGGATGGCGCCAAATGGATCACGGCGAACATGAAGGAGACCGATCTTACCTATGTCCATCCCGGACAACCGGTGAAGATCACCATCGATACGTTCCCCGATCGCGTCTGGCACGGCACCGTCGCCTCGATTGCGCCGGCTACAGGCGCACAGTTCTCGGTGTTGCCCTCGGAAAATTCCAGCGGCAATTGGGTGAAGGTCGTCCAGCGCCTGCAGGCCAGGATCGCCTTTGATTCCAGCGAAGATATTTCGACAATACGCGCCGGCATGAGCACAAGCGTCTCGATCGACACCAATCACAAGCGCAAGCTCAGCGATCTCTTCTGATGGCCGACACGCTTTCCGGTGACGTCCTGGTGACGCGCCACCGCGTTCTGGTGGTGGGCTGCACCATGATCGCGACCTTGATGCAGGCGCTGGATAACACCATCGCCAATGTCGCTCTGCCGCATATGCAGGGGAGTCTTGGCGCAAGCCGGGATCAGATCACCTGGGTTCTGACATCCTATGTGATCGCAGCGGCGATTCTGACTGCGCCCGTCGGATGGCTCGCGTCCCGCTTCGGCCGCAAGCAGTTCTTCATCGTCTGTCTTGTCGGCTTTACGGTCACGTCCATGGCCTGCGGTCTCGCGCAGAATCTGCCACAGGAGGTCGTGTTCCGTTTTCTGCAGGGATGTTTCGGTGCCGCCCTGGTGCCGCTTTCGCAATCCATCATGCTCGACCTCTATCCGCCGCAGCAACGCGGCATGGTGATGGCGGTGTGGGCGACCGGCGTAATGATTGGGCCCATTCTGGGTCCCACGCTTGGCGGCTATCTGACCGATCTTTACGATTGGCGTTGGGTGTTCTTCATCAACGTGCCCTTCGGTATCGTCGCGGTCGCAGGGCTGGTGCTGTTCCTGGGCAAACAGCGTCGCGACGCGAGTTTGCGCTTTGATTGGATGGGCTTCGCCGCGCTGTCGCTTGGGTTAGGCGCGATGCAATTGGCATTCGACCGGGGTTCTTCGCAGGATTGGTTCAATTCCTACGAGATCATCATCGAAGCGGTGCTCGCGGGATTGGGCTTTTATATCTTCGTCATCCACATGTTCACGGCCGACAAGCCGTTCATTCCGCCGCGCCTCTTCAAGGATGCAGGGTTCCTTTCGGGATTCTTCACCATGTTCGCCGTCGGCGCCGTGTTGTTCGGAAGCTCCGCCTTACTGCCGCCCTATCTGCAAAATCTCGGCGGCTATTCGGTGACGCAAGCAGGCCTGCTGATGACGCCGCGCGGTATCGGCACCATGATCATGATGATGGTGGCGGGCCGGCTCAGCGGCTTGGTCGATCCGCGCATGCTCATGGGCGTGGGCGTCGTCTGCCTTGCAGGCACCATGTGGGACATGACTCAATGGACCCCCGATGTCAGCGTGTGGCGGCTTTCTGTGGTCACGATGATTCAGGGCGCAGGCATTGCCTTCGTCTTCAGCCCGCTTCAGGTGGTGGGCTTCGCCACCCTAGATCCGAAGCTCAGAACCGATGCGGCGGCGCTTTTTTCGCTGTCGCGCAATATCGGCAGCGCCATCGGCATCACCGCGACGTCGGCGTTCCTCGCCCGGAGCGTGCAAGTCCTTCACTCGCAATTCGCCGAACAGGTCACGCCCTTCAATCGCGCGCTACAATCCGGCGCGGCCGGTCTGTTCTTGGGCCCCACCACGCCGTTCGGAGCCCAGGGCATCGAAGCGCAGATTCAGCACCACGCGCTCGTGGCGGCCTATGCCAATGACTTCCTGCTGATGTTCTGGGTGTGCCTGCCGATGCTGCCGCTGCT
>DATHDZ010000056.1:0-17338 GCA_035318785.1 Micropepsaceae bacterium | reverse complement strand
CGTCGCGGTGCTCCATCCGACGGTGACGGATGCGGAGTTGAAGCGGCTGAACGATGCCGGCATACGCGGAATCCGCTTCAGCCTTGGCGACCCCGCGACGGCCGTCGTCACGCCCGACATGGTCGAGCCGCTGTCCAGACGCGTCGCGACTTTGGGCTGGCACGTGCAGCTCAATATGCAAGGGGACCAGATCGTTCAAATGGAGGACCTGCTGCGCCGCCTGCCATCGCAGCTCGTGTTCGATCATTTGGGCAACCCACCTTTGCCCGCCGGCAGCCGGCACCCATCGCACGGGATCATTCGCGGGCTGGTCGATCGGGGACGCAGCTGGGTTAAGCTTTCGGGCGCCTATTTGAACAGCAAAAGCGGCCCGCCTTACCCCGAGGCCACGACAATCGCGCAGGACTTCGCCAGGGCCGCGCCCCAACGGATGGTTTGGGGCAGCGATTGGCCGCACCCCACTTCGCCGGGTCCCACCAAGCCGGACGACGCGCTGCTGTTCGATCTCTTGGCGCAATGGGTGCCGGACGAGGCGATACGCCAACGCATCCTGGTCGAGAATCCCGAAGCGCTCTACGGCTTCGCGAAAGCGGCGTGACGATGCAGGAGATCGACCGGAGGACTCTTGTCGGCGGCATGATCGTTGCGGGCGCCGCGGCGGCGATCCCGCGAGACGTCTACGGCCAGACGCAGGTGCCCAATTCGTCCGGCACCGACAAGCCTAGCCTCAAAGCGCCGCTCAATGCCTGCGATTGCCACCACCACATCTATGACGGTGTGCGCTATCCGCCGGGCAATCCGCAGTCGCGCATGCAGTCCAATGCGAGCGTCGCGCAATACCGGCTGCTGCAGCGGCGCATTGGAACCGCGCGCAACGTCATCGTCACGCCCGCGCCCTATGTCACCGACAATCGCGTGACGCTGGATGCGATCGCGCAGATCGGGCCCGATGCGCGCGGCGTCGCCGTGGTTCGGCCCAACGTCACGGATGCGGAGTTGAGAACGCTCGACGACGCAGGCATTCGCGGCATTCGTTTCACCCAAGCCGATCCGGTGACGGCGGTGACCACGCTCGACATGATCGAGCCCTTGTCGAAACGCGTCGCCGTGTTCGGCTGGCATGTGCAGATCCACATGCTGAGCGATCAGATCGTCGCGGCCGAGGCCCTGTGGAACCGCCTCCCGGCGCCGATCGTGTTCGATCATATGGGGCGTATGCGGCCGGAGCTGGGCGCGAAGGACCCAGGCTTCGCCGTCATTCGCCGTTTGATCGATAAGGGCCACACCTGGGTGAAGCTGTCCGGCGCCTATCTCAACACCGGGCTCGGTCCGCCGCGCTATGCCGATGCGACGGCGCTTGCACAGGCTTACGCCAAGGCGGCGCCGGAGCGCATGGTGTGGGGAAGCGATTGGCCGCATCCGACAGAGGCTGCCGACAAGAAGCCGAACGATGCAGTGCTGTTCGATCTTCTGTCGGCATGGGTGCCCGACGAGACCGTGCGCCATCGCATCCTCGTCGAAAATCCGGAAACGCTCTACGCCTTCCCCCGCGCGGGGTGATCGGCCTTAGCGAGAAAACTTGTCATTCCCGGCCGAGCGATGCTCAAGCATCGCGAGGGGAAGGGGAATCCATTCAAGGATTGGATGCCCTTCCCTCGCCATGCCTTCCGGCTGGCTCGCCGGGCATGACACGACAGTTGAGTAGGCCTCAGGTTCCGAAGATCTCCTTGAAGAAGCGCTGGATCGCCACCTTGTATTCGCGGTCGGCGCGTTCTTCGGATGCGTTGGTCGGGTTGGTAAAGCCGTGCTGGGCGCCGCTATAGATTTCCAGCTGCCAGTTCACCTTGGCCGCGCGCAGATCGGCCACCAGCTTGTTCACCTCGGTCAGAGGGGCAACCTCGTCCTCCGCGCCATGCAGGATCAGCACGCGTCCCTTGATGTTCTTGGCCGCGTCCGGCGAGAAATCGCGGAAGGACCCATGCACCGCGACGACGCCCAGGGCTGGAATGCCGGTCTCGCCGAGTTCGACGGCGACCGTGCCGCCGAAGCAATAGCCGATGACGGCGATCTTGGAGGCATCGACCATGGCATTCTGCGCCAGCACATCGAATCCGCTCCGCGAACGCGTCCGCATCAGGGGGCGATTCTTGTTGTAGACATCGGTCAGCGCCGTCATCTCCGGGACGGTCTTGGGCGGCGTATTCACGCCGAAAATATCTTCGGCAAAGACCACATAGCCGAGGGACGCGATCATCTCGGCGTCCTTCAGCGTCTCGCCCTGCAGTCCGCCGCGGTAATGCACCAGCAGCACGCCGGGACGCTTGCCGGTCTTGCTGTCGTCGTAAGCAAGGTAGCCTTTGAGCGGCGTGCCGCCGTCTTTGTATTCGACATATTGGGTCTTGATGGCGGCGTCCGCGAAGCCTGTCTGAAGCACCATTGCGAGAGCAGCAGCAATAATGGCGAAGATCGGACGCAAACCCTTCATGGCTCCCTCCCAGGTTGAGCAGCCGGAAGCTTCGCTTAACCGCTGCGGGAAGTCCACATGGAGAAGCCAGCTCTAGCGGAAGAGTCCCATCAGCTGGGGAAGGTCGCCACTGCCTTTCCAGATCATCTCGATCCCCACATAGATGATGAGGATCACGCCGACATAAGCGAGCGCAGGATAACGCTGAAGCAGCCTTGCGATATAGGTTGCGGCGATTCCCATCAGCGCGATCGAGACGACAAGCCCGATCACCAGGACCGCGACGTTCTGGTTGGCTGCGCCCGCGATCGCCAGCACATTGTCGACCGACATCGAGATATCGGCGACAGCGATCTGCCAGATCGCACGGCTGAAAGGCATCGCGGACGGGGACGCAACGCCGGCATCGCCATGCCCCGCCGATGCGATGGTGTCGAGTCCACGCTGTTCGGCCTGCTGCTCGCGGATGTCGCGATAAAGCCGCCACGCCACCCACAGAAGAATGATCCCGCCCGCAAGCAGCAGGCCAAGAATGTTCAGCAGATCGACCGCTACCAGGGCCAGCAGGATGCGCAGCACGACGGCTGCGCCCATGCCCCAGAGAATGACCCGGCGTCGGTCTGACGGTTGCGCGCGTGCCGCCACCATTCCGATGACCACCGCATTGTCTCCCGACAGCACGATATTGATCATCAACACCTGGGCGAGCGCGATCAGCGCGGAAGCAGAAAACAGATCCAAAATTTCCCCCGTGAGATTAAACGCCTGCTCTTAAGGCCAGCGCACTTCCGGCGGCAGCGACATCAGGATCGCCTCCACATTTCCGCCGGTCATCAAACCAAATTTGGTGCCGCGATCATAGACGAGGTTGAACTCGGCATAGCGCCCGCGCCGCACCAATTGTTCATCCTTTTCCGCAGCCGTCCACGGCTCATTCATCGTCGCGCGCACGATTGCAGGATAGGCCGCAAGAAAAGCAAGGCCGACATCGCGCGTGAACGCGAAGTCCTTTTCCCAGTCTTGCTCCAGGTAATCATAAAAGATGCCTCCCACGCCGCGCGTCTCGCCGCGATGCTTGATGAAGAAATATTCGTCGCACCATTTCGAGAAGCGCTCATAATAGTCTGCCCCATGTGAATCGCAGGCGCGCTTGAATTCCGCGTGAAAGGCCAGACTGTTGGGGTGCTCTTGCCGGCGCTGCTCCACCAGCATGGGTGTCAGATCGCCGCCCCCGCCGAACCAGGATTTCTGCGTCACGATATGGCGGGTGTTGAAATGCGCGGTCGGCACGCGCGGATTGTGCATATGGGCGACGAGCGAAATCCCGCTCGCCCAATAGCTCGGGTCGGTTTGCGCGCCCGGAATCTCCTTGGCGAATTGCGGCTCGAATTTTCCGTATACGGTCGAAATGTTGACACCGATCTTTTCGAAGACACGCCCCTTCATCAGCGCCATGGTGCCACCCCCGCCGTCGGCGCCATCCGATGCGGGACGCTTCCAGTCCTTGCGCACAAAACGGCCCGGCGGGCGGTCCGGCGCGCCGAGGTACTCGTCTTCGATGGTCTCGAAGACGGCGCAAAGCCGGTCCCGGAGCGAGGAGAACCAGCCCGAAGCTGTCTGTTTCCTCTCCTCGGCGGCCATGGTCTTTACGGCGCTCCCGCTCATGCCTCTTTTCCTTCGGCCACAAATCCTCCCGTCTGCCGCAGCGCTTCGCCAAGGGCCATCGATGCGGCCTGGGCCAAATTGAGCGAGCGCAAGCCGGGGCGCAAGGGAATGCGGATGCGGGCATCGGCCGCCCCATGCACCTGCTCCGGCACGCCGGCGCTTTCGCGCCCGAAGAGAAGAATGTCGTCGGGCGCAAAGCCGAACGCCGTGTAGGAGAGCGAGGCTTTGGTCGTCAACAGAACAAGACGTCCCGTTCGCGTCGCGCAAAAGGCCTCCCACGAGGCATGGCGCAGAATGTCCGCGCGCTCGACATAATCGAGGCCCGCACGGCGAAAGCCTGCCTCGCTGAACAGGAACCCGCAAGGCTCGATGATGTCGACGGCCACGCCCAGGCAAGCGCCCAGACGGACGATCGCGGCCGCGTTCTGCGGAATGTCGGGTTCAAAGAGAGCGAGTCTCATGGCGTCCCATCATGTCGACGCCGGCAGATGCTGACCTTCATCGATCCGTCATACAAGTCCAAGGAATTTACCATCTATTGCCGTTGCAACGCCTAATAGATCGTGGCAGCGTGACGCACGCTAATGTTTCAAGGTCTGCCGGGGGGCACCCATGAAATTCCGACATGCGCTCATATTGAGTGTCGTCATGCTGGCAGGTTGCGCGACCAGCAGCGTGAAGACCAACAGCATGGCAAGTTTTCAATGGACGTCGCCAACCAAGCGCATCCTGTTGGTCCAACCTGACGTTCAGCTCGCGGAATTGACCGCAGGAGGGGTGACGGAGCCGCGCGCCGATTGGACCCAGACCGCACAAGGGTTCATCGCCAAGGATGTCGCGGCGCATTTCTCGACGACCGGTGCCGAAGTCGTACACGCGGACAATCTGGAAAATCCACACGACGCTCAGCTCGCCAAACTGCATGGGGTTGTGGGACAGTCCATCCTGCTCCATCTCTACACGCCGGTGCTGAAACTCCCCAACAAGGGCGACGCGCTCGCCTGGACCCTTGGTCCGGGCACGACCGACATGCGTGAACGCTACGGCGCCGACTACGCTCTTTTCATCTTTGTCCGTGACAGCTATGCGAGCGCAGGCCGGGTTGCGTTCATTGTCGGTGCGGCACTTTTGGGCGTCGGGGTTCCAGGGGGACAACAGATCGGCTTCGCATCGCTGGTCGACCTTCGTACCGGCGACATCGTCTGGTTCAACCGATTGTTGAGCGCATCGGGGGACCTGCGAACCGAAGAGCCGGCGCAGCGCACCGTCAACAATCTGATCAAGGACCTGCCGCTTTGAGCGGCCGCTATGCATGGCTATTCGGTTTGTGCGCAATGCTTGCCGGTATGCCGGCAGTCGCGCTTGGGGCCGATTCGGCTCCCCCGCCGGATTACAAACCGCTCGCGAATACGACCGAAGGTGGCTTGTGGTTAGAAGTCGAGCAGGTTGAAAAAGATCTGCAGCAATCCCCCCTGCTTGTTCGCGACGAGGCGCTGAACGCCTATGTCAAAAAGGTCGTTTGCAATCTGGCCGGACCGCAATGCGGTTCGATCCGCGTCTATCTGGTCGACGCACCGGTGTTCAACGCAGCCTGTTATCCGAACGGTATGATGGTCGTATACACCGGCCTATTGCTGCGGACCGAGAATGAAGCGCAGCTCGCATTCGTTCTCGGCCACGAGCTGACGCATTATCTTAAGCGCCATAGTTTGAGTGCCTTTGAGAAACGGCGCAACACGGCGACCGCGCTCGCGTTCCTCTCCCTCGGCGTGGCCGGAGTCGGAATCGGCACTGGCGTGAACATGTCCGGGACAATGGATCTCGCGCAGGTGATCGCGATCGGCGCGTTAATTTCTTACTCCCGCGATCAGGAGCGGGAAGCTGACGCTGGTGGATTCGAAATCGCGGTTTCCAAAGGCTATGACCCCCGTCAAGCGGCGGCGATCTGGAGCCATCTCGAAGAAGAAGAGGCGGCCAATCCACACAGGAGCAAACCGATCCAGTTTTTTGCCGATCATCCCACAAATAAGGAACGCCTCGCGACGATGGGCAAACGCGGCGAGGAAATGGAAAAGCAGAGCCATGCCGAAGCGCTTGCGGGCGAAGAATATCGGGCGGCGATCCTTCCGCTTCGCACCCAATGGCTGGATGAAGAGCTGGGCCGGGGCGAATTCGACGAGAGCCTTGTCGTTCTCCGGCGGCTGATCGCAGCACAACCCGATGCCACAGAGTTTCACTATTTTCTGGGTGAGGCGTATCGGCGGCGAAACGCGAAGGGTGATCTCGAAAACGCGCTTAATGCCTACAACAGGGCGCTGGCGGGGACCGGCGCACCTGTCGCTGCCTACAAAGGTCTGGGCTTGACAGCGCTGAAATCCGGCAAAAAAGACATGGCTCGCGAAGCATTCCAGGAATACCTCGCCCATGCGCCAGATGCGCGGGACAAGGAGATCATCCAATTCTATCTGACGAGCGTCGGGGGGCAGCAGTGAAAGCAAACATCCTAGTGGCCGCGACATTGGCGGCCTTCCTTTCCGCCTGTCAGGGGTTTCAGGCCGTAGACATCAGCATGGCTGCAAATGTCGGCGACAATATTTCCGTCACGCCGCAAGTTGCTTGGTCGAAGCTGAACTACGGGGCCGGCTCCGCGACGATCTGGACGATCGATGGGCTCGGGTTGAACGAAATGCGCTTCCTCACCGGGATTAAGCCAGGCGACCCGCTGATGAACGTCGCAGGCGTCGAGCGGAAGGAGCTGGGCACCTTCCAAGCCATGATGCTTCCGGACGAAGTTATGGAACTTGTCGGGAGCACTTTGGGAAAACTTCGGTACCGGCAGATCCGTACGGCCGGATTGCGTCCGGCCCCGTTTGGTATGGCCACCGGCTTTCGTTTCGACTTGAACTTCACCAATGAGGATGGGCTGCAGTTCAAGGGTGTTGCGCTGTTCGCCGAACGCGGCGGTAAGCTCGACCTGATGCTATTCATCGCACCGGGAGAATATTATTTCGACCATTACGCCCCCGTGGTCGAAAGGGTGTTCACATCCGTCCAGCTAAAAGACGCGGCCCCGACAAAGCCGGCGAGCTGAGTCCGTTCTCTCGGCAGCTGCGAGCGCGTCGCATCGGCTTCCCAGGTTCTTCCGCTTTCCGGCCAAACAGCCGAGCCGCAGCCTTTGCTGGGACTCCTTCTTTCCGATGGGCTCTTAACTTTTATGCGGCATCGTGCCGCAAACCCCAGAAATGGGACTCTCTCTATGGTAGCCGCAACTCCAGACGCGCCGCAGATTCGAAAGACGGAGCGCTGTTCACGCGCATCTAACGGTCCTTTCCGCTTCGAGGCACGCCAAAGTTCCGCTTCTGCGCCCGAAAGGCCAGTATTCAGAGGGTAAATACCGTGGCTCATTCGCAATCGGACGAACCGACGCGACGCGACTTTCTCTATGTCGCAACCGTCGTGGTCGGCGGCGTCGGCGCGGCGGCCGGTCTTATCCCCTTGATCGATCAGATGAACCCATCCGCCGATGTGTTGGCACTTGCCTCCATCGAGATCGACCTGTCGCCGATCCAACCCGGCCAGTCGGTGGTCTTCACCTGGCGCAGCCACCCTCTCTTTGTGCGCCGCCGCACGCCTGAGGAAATCGCCGCGGCCAAGGCGGTAAAATTGGAGGATCTGCTCGATCCTCTCGCCCGTAATGCCTCGCTTCCCGAAAACGCGCCCGCCACAGACGAAAATCGCATCAAACCGCGCGCGGGTGCGGCAAAACCGGAATGGCTGGTGGCGGTTGGCGTCTGCACCCATCTGGGCTGCACACCCGAAGCGAGCACGCCGCGAAGCCGCCAAGGCGATTACGGAGGTTGGCTCTGCCATTGCCACGGCTCGCAATATGATATTGCGGGGCGCGTACGCGTCGGCCCCGCGCCGCGCAATCTCGACGTGCCGATTTTCGCCTATCTGTCCGATACCCGCATCAAAGTCGGCTGAGGTCCAGCATGCACGGCCCGACCTATACTCCCAAAAGCGGCATCTCACGGTGGCTGGATTCGCGCCTTCCGATCCTGCGCTTCGCGCATGAGCATCTGTCCTCCTACCCGACGCCGCGCAATCTGAACGTCTGGTACACGTTCGGAGGCATCCTCAGCTTCTTCCTCGGCGTTCAGATCGCCACCGGTATCGTGCTCGCGATGCATTACACCCCCGATTCGCGACTCGCTTTCGATTCGGTCGAGCACATCATGCGCGACGTGAATTCAGGCTGGATGCTGCGCTATCTGCATTCCAACGGCGCCTCGATGTTTTTCCTGGCGGTCTACATCCATATGTTCCGCGGGCTGTATTACGGGTCGTACAAGGCGCCGCGGGAGATGATCTGGATCCTGGGCGTCGTGCTCTATGTGCTGATGATGGCCACCGCGTTCCTCGGCTACACGCTCCCCTGGGGCCAGATGTCGTTCTGGGGCGCCACCGTCATCACCAATTTCTTCAGCGCGTTCGATGCGCTGATCCCCGGACTCGGTACCGCCGTCGTGACCTGGCTGTGGGGTGGTTTCGGCGTCGACAATGCGACTCTGCACCGCTTTTTCAGCCTGCATTATCTGCTGCCCTTCGCCATCGCAGGCGTGGTGGTGTTGCACATCTGGGCGCTGCATGTGCCGGGAAACAACAATCCGCTCGGCATCGATCTGAAGGGCCCGCAAGATACCGTGCCCTTCCATCCCTATTACACGGTGAAGGACCTCTTCTATCTTTCCTGTTTCGTGATCCTCTATGCGTATCTGGTGTTCTTCAATCCGAACCTGTTGGGGCACCCGATCAATTACGCCCCGGCCAATCCTATTCAGACGCCGGAAGACATCGTACCCGAATGGTACTTCCTGCCATTCTACGCGATCCTCCGGTCGATCCCGGACAAGCTGATCGGCGTGTTGGCGCTTTTCGCTTCGCTGATCACTCTGTTCTTCGTCTCCTGGCTCGACACCTCGCCCGTGCGCTCGGCGCGCTTCCGGCCGATTTACAAGCAGTTCTTCTGGATCCTGGTGGCGGACACGATCATCCTTGGTTATGTCGGCTCGCGGCCGGTGGACGCGTTTCTGTTCAACACGCCGATACCGTTGGTTTGGTTGGGCCGCATCAGCACGTTGTATTACTTCCTGCACTTCTGGCTGATCATGCCCCTGGTGGGCGTGATCGAAACACCCAAGCCTTTGCCCGACAGCATCGCCAAATCGGTGCTCGCCACCACCCCGGCCCAGTAGGAGCGAGGCGATGCGGATCACTCCTATGAAGGCATTTCGTGCGGCGGCGGCGCTGGGTTTCTTCGCCTTTGGGCTTCCCGTCATGGCGCAACCCGATCCCGCCAAGGCGCCGGCACAGCCGCCCTCGGCCATCGCGCCTGCCCCCTCTACGGACGCGGAGCCCCCCAAGCACGTCTCCTGGTCCTTCAATGGCCCCTTCGGGACCTATGATCGTGGGGCGCTTCAACGGGGCTTCCAGGTCTATAAGGAGGTCTGCTCGGCCTGCCATTCTCTGTCGCTGGTGGCGATCCGCACTCTTGCCGAACGCGGCGGACCGGAGTTCACCGAGCCGCAGGTCACCGCTATTGCCGCCGGCTACAAGGTTCCGGCCGATCCCGACCAGCAGGGTAAGACGGTGGACGCGAGCGGGCAGCCGCTGACGCGGGCTGGCACTCCGGCGGATTATTTCCCGCCGCCCTTCACGAACGAGAAAGCTGCGCGCGCCGCCATGAACGGCGCGCTTCCGCCGGACCTTTCTCTCATCGTCAAGGCGCGCGAAGGCCATGAGGATTATGTCTATTCCATCCTCACCAGTTTCGGCCCCCCGCCGCCGAACCTGAAGATGGCGCCGGGGATGAATTACAACCCGATATTTCCCGGCCGCCAGATCGCGATGCCGCCGCCACTGTCGAATGGCTCGGTCACTTACGCCGACGGCACGCCGAACACGGTCGATCAGGAAGCGCGCGACGTGGTCACCTTCCTCAGCTGGGCGTCAGAGCCCAAGATGGAAGAGCGCAAGCGCACCGGCTTCAACGTCATGATCTTCCTCATCGGCTTCACCACGCTGCTTTATTTCTCCTATCGCCGGGTTTGGCACGGCCATCATTGATATCGCGCTGAAACTGGCGCGAAGAGCCGGAAGAAGGGTATCTTTTCGGTCCCTTTTAGTATGGCCGGATAATCCATGACCAAAACCGTTCTCGGCATCATCGGCGGCTCCGGCGTCTACGATATCGCCGGACTCGAGGGCGCGCGCTGGCAGCGCGTCGATTCCCCCTGGGGGGAAGTCTCCGATGAGCTGCTTTTCGGCAGCCTCTCCGGTGTCGACATGGTGTTCCTGCCGCGTCACGGCCGGGGTCATGTCTATTCGCCGAGCTCGATCAATTACCGGGCCAATATCGATGCGCTCAAACGCGCCGGTTGTACCGACGTCATCTCGGTTTCGGCCTGCGGCTCTTTTCGCGAGGAGCTGCCGCCCGGCTATTTCGTGCTGGCCGACCAATTCATCGACCGCACCCATGCGCGCGAGAAGAGCTTCTTCGGGCGCGGCTTTGTTGCTCACGTCTCGATGGCGCGCCCGGTCTGTCCGCGGCTCGTCAAGGCGCTCGCCGATGCGGCGGCGGAGGAAAACATCGGCTGCAAGACCGGCGGAACCTACCTGGCAATGGAAGGTCCGCAATTCTCGACGCTCGCGGAATCCAACCTCTATCGGTCCTGGGAATGCGACGTCATCGGCATGACCGCGATGCCCGAGGCCAAGCTGGCCCGCGAGGCCGAGCTGCCTTACGCGATCGTCGCGATGGTGACCGATTTCGATTGCTGGCATCCGCGCCATGACGACGTCACCGTGGAGCAGGTGATCCGGGTTCTGACGCGCAATGCCGATACGGCGCGAGCTCTGTTGAAGCGAGTCGTGCCGAAACTCGGACCGGAGCGCACGCCGTCGCCCCTCGATATCGAGCATGTTCTGGACACCGCCGTGATCACGGCACCGGAAAAACGCGATCCCGAACTCTTCAAGAAGCTCGACGCCGTGGCCGGCCGCGTGCTGAAGAAATGAATTCAAGCGCACGCGCATCGAATAACCATTGAGGCACATCATGGATTTCGCATCCACCATCCGCTCGATTCCGGATTATCCCAAACCCGGGATCATCTTCCGCGACATCACCACGCTGCTGGGCCATCCGCGCGCTTTCCGCCGCGCGGTGGATGAGCTGGTGCAGCCCTATGCCGGCGTGCGCATCGATAAGGTTGCCGGCATCGAGGCGCGCGGCTTCATTCTGGGCGGCGCGGTGGCGCATCAGCTTTCCGTCGGCTTCGTGCCGGTGCGAAAGAAAGGAAAGCTCCCGTGGAAGACCATGGGCGAGGATTATGATCTGGAATACGGCACCGACCGTGTCGAGATCCACGAAGACGCGGTTCGCAAGGGCGAAAACGTCATTGTGGTGGACGATCTGATCGCCACGGGCGGTACGGCCTTCGCGGCCATCAAGCTGCTCGAACGTGCGGGCGGCAAGGTGGTGGGCTGCTGCTTTGTCATCGATCTTCCCGATCTTGGCGGTGCCGACAGGATTCGCGCGCTGGGCAAGGAAGTGACGACGCTTGTCATCTTTGGAGGCCACTGAACATTGCAGCTTTTCTATTCCCCGAACTCCCCTTACGCGCGCAAGGCACGCATCATCATCCACGAGCTCGGTCTCGCGCCGCGGGTAGAGGAAATGCTCGTCAGCCTCCCTGCCGATGCGAAGCTCCGCGCTGTCAATCCGCTCGGTAAGATCCCCGCGCTGGTGCTGGACGATGGTTCGGTGATCTATGACTCGCCGGTGATCTGCGAATATCTGGACGATCTGGGGCAAGGCAAATTCTTCCCGCGCGCGGGGTTTTTCCGCGAAGCACAGGGGCGCTGGCGCGCGCTGACGCTGCAGGCGCTGGGCGATGGGCTTGCCGATGCCGTGGTGCGGCGCAACCAGGAGATGCGCTCACCCGAAGGCAGACGTTCGCCCGAAGTGGTGGCGCGCCAAACCGCCGCGATCGAAGGGGCGTTCGCGGTCGCCGACCGTGCCGCGGCGAAGTTCCCTGTCGAGCCCACCATCGGCGAAATCGCCATCGCCTGCGCCATTGGCTATCTCGATCTGCGAGTGCCTTCCGATGGCTGGCGCGACCGCTATGTGCAACTTGCGCGCTGGCTGGATGGATTTTCGCAACGACCATCGGTGCAAGCGACGAAACCGCCACCCGCATGAAGATACAGGGCAAGCATTACCGCACGATCTGGCCGACGCCCGACGGCAAAGCTGTCGAAGTGATCGACCAGACCAAGCTGCCGCACCGCTTCGAAACGTTGCGGCTTTCCACCAAGGCGGACGCGGCGCATGCCATCCGGACCATGATCGTGCGCGGCGCGCCACTGATCGGAGCGACCGCGGCCCATGGGCTGGCGCTGGCGTTGCGCGAGGATCCGTCCGACGAGGGACTCGACAAGGCCTATGATGAGCTTCTCACCACGCGGCCGACGGCGGTCAATTTGCGCTGGGCGCTGAAGCGAATCTGCGATGCCGTGCGCAACCGCCCGCGCGGCGACCGCGCCGATGCGGGGTGGCGCGAAGCGGCTGCGATCTGCGATGAGGACGTCGAGATTTGCCGCAGCATCGGCGAACACGGCTTGAAGATCCTGCGCGAAACGGCCGCGAAAAAACCCGGCGAGGCCGTGAACGTGCTGACCCATTGCAATGCGGGCTGGCTAGCCTGTGTCGATTGGGGAACCGCCCTAGCGCCGCTTTATATGGCGCATGACGAAGGGGTTCCCCTCCATGTCTGGGTCGACGAGACGCGCCCGCGCAATCAGGGCGCCTCGCTGACCGCCTTCGAACTGGGATCACACGGCGTGCCTCATGCCGTGATCGCCGACAATGCCGGCGGCCATCTGATGCAGGCGGGCCGCGTGGATCTCGCGATTGTCGGAACCGACCGCGTCACGCGCAATGGCGATGTCGCGAACAAGATCGGCACCTATCTGAAGGCGCTTGCGGCCAAGGACAATGGCGTGCCGTTCTATGTCGCGCTGCCCTCGACCACCATCGACTGGACGCTGGCGAGCGGCGACCTCATACCCATCGAAGAACGTTCGGCGGACGAAGTCACGCACATGACCGGACGTCTGCCCGACGGCAGCATCGCAACGGTCGAGGTCACGCCTGCCGGCTCGGCCGCCGCCAATCCGGGGTTTGATGTGACGCCTGCCCGGCTCGTCACCGGCTTTATCACGGAGCGCGGCGTTTGTGCGGCGAACGAAACAGGCCTGCGCTCGCTGTTCCCATCCGGGAAATCCTAAAAAAATTCAATGCGTTGATTCCGCCAGCCTGTGCTATCTCCGAAGCGATGAAGACCCGTCCTCCCCTGTCGCAACAGGTCCGAACCTTCGGACCGCTTGCCTGTGGTTTGATGGTGGCCGTCATCGGCGCGGGTCCCACCCGTGCGGCATCGTCCGATGCTCCACAAAGCGTTTCTTCGCAAACGGTCTTCGTCGATTTGACGACCCAAAGGGCCGTAGCATCCGAGCCAGCCGGGTCCGATCGCAATCTCGCCGCTCCTGCCTCTTCGACCGGCACGACGTTCATCGATCTCACCACCGGTGCTGCGCCGTCGGCGATGCCCAATCGCAATATCGCGACACCCCCAAAAACACCGCACGTGAGAAAGATCGATCTTACCAACGGGGCTTCGCCGCCGGCGGTAGAAGACGTGGAAGAAGACGTACCTGTTCCGGAAACGACCGTCATCACCATCACGGCCGATCGGCTGAAAGACCCCTATGAAGAGACCAACCGGGGCCGCTTCAAAAGCCATGTCGCCCTGCACCATTATGTCATCGATCCGGTCGAGCGCGCCTATATCTACGTCGTTCCAGAACTGGGTCGTGCGGGCGTGCACAATTTTCTGACCAATCTCGAAACGCCGTCGATTTTGGCCAATGACGTCTTCCAAGGGAAAGTCGACCGCGCGGGCAATACGCTGTCTCGTTTTGTGGTCAATTCCACGCTGGGCATCTTTGGCATTTTCGATGTCGCGGGCCGGGCGGGCATTCGCTTTCGCGACGATGATTTCGGCGCGACCCTGGCGACCTACGGTGTGGGCGACTCTCCCTATCTGCTCATTCCGGTGATCGGCCCGAGCAATCCGCGCGATCTGTCCGGCAAGGTGGTGGATATTTTCCTGAACCCGCTGCGCTATTTTACTTTGCCCGGCGGCATCTTCACCTCGATTGGCAATACCGGTCTGCATGAGGTCGACAAACGTACGGAAGAGGTGGGTGAGCTCGACGAACTCTCTCGCTCCACGCCTGATCCTTATGCCGCCGAGCGCAGCAAGGCCCTGGAGCGCCGCCGCGAGGAAATCGATGACACGCCAACATCGAGCATTCCGGCGGACTCCTTCGCAGTTCGAGCGCGTTAGAGGCGATAAAAAAACCTTCGCACGCTGTATCCGGCGGGCTAAAAGCACCGGCTCGCCGCTTGTGGGCGGGGAGCGGTGCAGGAGCGGAGTGCATTCAGATGGAAAGATTTGTCATTCCCGGCCGAGCGGCGGTATGCCGCGAGGGGCAAGGGAATCCATTTCGTGAAGATCGAGCGCTTTCTTCACCGAATGGGTGCCCTTCCCTCGCGCCTTCGCGCTCGCCGGGCATGACGGCATTGTTTCCATGTGACCCCACTCCATACTGGGAAAATTGATGAAGTCCCTTTGGTCCGACGCCGAGGCCAATACCGCCATCGCCCGCTATGGCGCGAAGGGGATCGCGCCCGACCTTGCGCTGCGCGTCTACACGACGCGGCTTTTGGGAGGCGATCCCGCGCTGGTGCTCCATGGCGGCGGCAATACCAGTGTCAAAACGAAGGCCAAGGATCTGCTGGGCGAACCCGTCGATGTCATTTGCGTCAAGGGTTCCGGTTGGGACATGGGCGATATCGAGCCGCCCGGCCTGCCGGCGGTGAAGCTCGCGCCCTTGCGCCGATTGCGTGCTTTGCCGCGCCTCTCCGACGAAGACATGGTCAATTTCCAGCGCATCCATCTTCTGGATTCGGCAGCGCCGAATCCTTCCGTCGAGACCTTGCTGCATGCGTTCCTGCCGCACAAATTCGTTGATCACACCCACTCGACCGCGGTGCTTGCGCTCACCGATCAGCCCGAGGGCGAGAACATTGCGCGCGAAACATTCGGCAGCCGCATGGCTTACGTTCCCTACACGATTCCGGGCTTTGCCTTGGCGAAAAGCGTCGCCGACATCTATGACGCGAATAGGGATGTGCAGGGTTTGATTCTCTTACGCCATGGCATCTTCACCTTCGCCGAAGATGCGCGCACCGCCTATGAGCTGATGATCGAAATGGTCACGCTCGCGGAGGAGCGCATCCGACGCGGCAAGAAATCGATCTCGCCCGCGAAGCTGCCGCCCAAGCTTGCAACAGTGGCGGAGATCGCGCCCATTCTCCGCGGCGCGGTTGCACTCGAAAACAATCCCAACGACGGCACGGCAAAGCGCCAGATCCTCTGCTTCCGCAGCAGCGGGAAGATTTTGGATTACGTCAATGGTGCCGAGCTGCCGCGTTATTCGCAAGTGGGCGTGGCGACGCCCGATCACACGATTCGCACCAAGAATTGGCCGCTCATCGTGCCCGCGCCCGAAGCGGCCAGAGTGGACGCCTGGGCGGCATCGGTGCTTCAAGCCGTGCATGGGTTCGTCGCGCGCTACCACGCCTATTTCGCGCACAACAATCAGCGCGTGAAGGGTGTCAAGAAGGAGCTCGATCCTTACCCGCGGGTGATACTCGTTCCCGGGATCGGCTTGTTCGGACTCGGGGCTTCCGCAAAGGACGCCGCGATCGCCGCCGACATTGCCGAGAACACAGTGGATGTGGTGAGCGCCGCCGAAGCGATGAGCCGCTATGAGTCGATTCCCGAAGGCGATCAGTTCGACGTCGAATATTGGTCCTTGGAACAGGCCAAGCTCGGAAAGGCCGTCGAAAAACCGCTGGCCCGCCAGGTCGCTCTGATCACGGGCGGCGGTTCGGGGATCGGCGCCGCCACGGCCAAAGTCATGGCGAAGCAGGGCGCGGAGGTGGCTGTGCTCGACCGCGATGAGGCAGCGGCGAAATCCGTGGCTCAAAAGATCGGCAGCGCCGCCCTCGGACTTGGCTGCGATGTGACCGATACCGCCGCCGTGCGCCGCGCCTTCGACGCGGTCGCGGAAAAATTCGGCGGGGTGGACATCGTGGTGTCGAATGCGGGCGCCGCCTGGCAGGGCCGCATCGGCGATGTCGAGGACGAACTGTTGCGCCAATCCTTCGAGCTCAATTTCTTCGCGCATCAGAGCGTCGCGCAAAACGCGGTCCGTATCATGAAGGCTCAAGGGACGGGCGGCTGTCTGTTGTTCAACACCTCCAAGCAAGCGGTGAATCCCGGCAAGGATTTCGGACCCTATGGATTGCCGAAGGCGGCGACGCTGTTCCTGGTCAAGCAATATGCGCTCGACCATGGCAAGGACGGCATCCGCGCCAATGCGGTGAACGCCGACCGCATCCGCACCGGCCTCTTGACGGACGACATGGTGGCCGCGCGCGCCAAAGCCCGCGGGCTGTCGGAGGCCGATTATATGAGCGGCAATCTTCTGGGGCGCGAAGTCACCGCCGATGACGTGGCGGATGCCTTCGTGTTCCTGGCGCTCGCGCGCAAAACCACCGCCGCCACGATCACCGTCGATGGCGGCAATATCGAGGCGAGCTTGCGTTAAGCTCGTCGTATGGCGCGACTCGCAGTCCGCCCCCTTGCAAGAGGCCGACAGTGGAACACGAAATCGAAGTAGAGACTCATTCACCCACAAACAAACGCATCGGCATCGCCATCGCGATCATGGCGGCGGCGCTGGCTTTCACCGAGATGGCGGCCCGCAATGCCGACACCGACGTCGTGCGCGAAACGGTCGAGGCCTCGGACACATGGGCGTTCTTTCAGGCCAAGTCGATTCGCGCGGCCATGCTGCGCGCCGACGCGCGCGCTTTGCAGCTGGAAACAGCGGGCAGGCCGGGCACTGACGAAACACAAATCGCCAGCACGATTGCCGATTGGCAAGCCACCGCCGCGCGAGAGGATTCGGAGCCATCGACGGGTGAAGGGCGCAAGGAGCTTGCCGTCAAGG
>DATHDZ010000055.1:0-2560 GCA_035318785.1 Micropepsaceae bacterium | reverse complement strand
CTGCGATGAATCGGCATGAGAGTTTTTCCTGACCTGCACTTATGGCGTTTTACACGGACGCGATTTAACGTGAGGTTCACGCGGGAAATTCCTGATGATGCGTGCGCGCGATGCCACACACCAACGATTAACCATGCGCGGGTGCCGTTCACCGAAAATAAACGCTACCGGACAAAAGCGCGCAGAATTGGCGACGTGGTGAATCGAAACGCCGTTTCCGTTTACCAAACCGATGCGGTTTTGATTTTAATTGGTGGCGTGCAAGGGGCGCTCGAAGCGGCGCTCCCCACGAGGAAACAGTGACGAAAAGTACAGAGTACGCCGATGTTCAAAGCAATGTCTCTTGCGCTGCTGGCCGGCGCATTTTGTCTAGGCGGCGGATTGCATCAAGCCGCAGCGATCGAATTAGCGCCGCTCTCCGGACCCAACGTGATCTACGCCGATCAATCTTCGCAGCCGCCTGTTGCGGCGGTGCGAACCGCCTATGCCGAGCGCTCCAGTCTGGGCCGCGGGAATATGGGTGGCGGGTTCATCGAGTTCCTGTTTGGCGATGGACCTGCCCAAGGTGAGCGCTATCAGCAGCAGCCGTCATACGAATCGCGGCGCCCGATGTCGCCGATAGAGCCGCAGCAGATGCTGCGCCAGCAGGAAGATGCAAGCGATCCCGCGCAGCGCGCCTTCAATCCGAAATTCGAGAAGCAACTCGTTGAATATCACGGCAAGGAAGGCGCCGGCACCATCGTCGTCGATACGCCCAACAAGTTTCTGTACCTGGTGCAGGAAGACGGCAAGGCGATGCGCTACGGCATCGGCGTCGGCCGCCCCGGATTCACCTGGTCGGGCGTCAAGCAGATTTCCGCCAAGAAGGAATGGCCGGCATGGACGCCGCCGCCGGAAATGCTGGCGCGCCGCCCCGATCTGCCGCGGCACATGGAAGGCGGTCCGCAAAATCCGCTCGGCGCACGCGCGATGTATCTGGGATCGTCGCTGTATCGCATCCACGGCTCCAACGAGCCCTGGACCATCGGCACCAACGTCTCGTCGGGCTGCATCCGGATGCGCAATCAGGATGTGATCGACCTGTACGGCCGCGTCAATGTCGGCGCGCGGGTCGTCGTCATCTGATTTTTTTGCGACCAAAAACTGAAACGGCCGCTGCATCCAGCGGCCGTTTTGCTGTTGCGCCCGCGGAAACGGATCAGGCGAAGTCGCTGTCCCCGTCGCCGCCGACGTCGTCGGAATCGAGATCCATGTCGTCGTGCTCGTCATCGTTCGATGCGGAATCGAATAATCCCGTGCGCGAACTGTTGTCGGCGTGGCCGCTGGATGAACCGACGTCATTGATGCCGGCGTCGCGCGCGAGGTCGCCGCCGGATTGATCGCTCCACGGAGTTTGGCTCGTGGCCCGATCGCCAAGGCCCGCGGCATCGCCGAAGCCCTGGTGGCTGCCTCCCATCATCGAGCGGATGCTGCCGAGCAGCAGCGAACCACCGACCATCCCGGCCGCCGCGGCTGCCGCGGTTCCAAGAAAAGAGCCGCCCCCTCCGCCCATGGGGGGCTGGGGCGCACCATAAGGCTGACCGTAGGGCGCCTGGCCATATTGTCCCGGCGACTGTGCCTGCTGCATTACCTGGCCGCTGTTCCATACCGGGCGGCTGCCAGCCTCGGGCGGCCGGACGTTCGGCACCGAGCCGCGCGGCTGATCCTGTCCGAAGATCGCACCGCGCATCGAATCGAGGAACCCGCCGGATTGAGGTTGTTCCCCGGCGCTGCCCCCCTCCAGTTCCTGGATGCGGCTGTTGGCCCGTTTCAGCGCTTCGTCCTGGAGCAGGACAGTCTGCACCAGCGCGTAGACGGCGTTGGGCGCCTTGCGCAAGCCTTCCCTGATGGCTGCAATCGCGTCCGGATCGCGCGGTGCGCTCTCCACCTTGGAGAGCCGGTCGAAAAGATCGTCAACCAATTGGCGTTCTTGCGGGGTCATGGCGTTCTCTCTCCTTCGCTTCGAAGCGCGAAAGAGATGTAGGGGGATTTTGTGTCGCAAGTAGTGGCGGGGGGAATTAAATTTCTGTATGCGACAAGACGCCCGGTCGGGGATTTGACGGATATCAACCCAATGTAGCCCTGTTCGCCGCCAGCAAGCGCGGGAAATCCTCACCTCTGAGAAAAGCATATTCGTGTTCGCGCTGGTTGGTGAGCGGATCGAGGCCGACGAGGATTTCGTCGACGAAGCCGGGATGACACATGATGAGACCGCCTTCCGGCAGTCCATCGAGAAATTGTCGCATCAGCGTGCTGAAATCCGGGGTTTGAGAAAAATCATAGGCGCCGGCGAATCCGGGATTGAATGCGATATTGGCGCGCGCAGCGCGGCTACGAAATTGCGCGCTCAAGATGTCGAGAAACAACGCCTTGGGCGTGCCGAGCCGCCGGGCCAACGGCTGATTGCGTCCGCCCTGGCGTACCCAGGCATCGGGGGCAGCCTCTTTCACCGCCATCAGAAACGCGTCGCGCACCCCTGGAAATAACTGCACATGCTGATGACCATCGACAAAATCAGGCG
>DATHDZ010000054.1:0-4450 GCA_035318785.1 Micropepsaceae bacterium | reverse complement strand
GCGGCGCGCGTAAAAGCACGGCTCGCGCGTATCCGAGAGAACGGTGCCCGAGGTGAGCGTCTTGGCGCCTTCCGGAAGCTCGACGGCCACGACGTAATCATATTCGAAGATCGCGCGCTCGAGCACGTCGCCATTGATGTGCCGGGCATAGGCATTCGCCATGAACAGCGTATTGGCGCGGATGTTGGCCCCGTTACCGCAGAACACACTGACTTGGCTGTCGGAAAAATCGAGCGCTTGTGCCTCCGTGCCTTGAAAGAAGCGCACGCCGCGCTTCTGCAGCGCGCGCGCCAATCCGATGAGAAACTTGCGCGGACGAAAGCTGCCGCCGAAGCGATCTATTATTCCGCCGACGTAAAATCCCTCCGCCGTGCCGTACCGCCTCTGGACCTGGGCGGCCGAAAGGATTTCGAAGAAACGCGCGCGGCGCTTGTCGGTGATGGGCATGAGCGTGCGCAAATTGCTGTTGTCCATGAATTGATAGGCCGCGCGCAGGCCCGCCACATCGGTCTCGTTCACGGCCGCCATCACCGCGCCATGCTGCACGGATGCCCGCAGGTTGTAGTGATGGTCGAGCTCGGCAAGCCGCTGGCATCCCTCGATCGTGCGGCGCAGGAATGCCCGCACCCGGCGCTGCGCGTGCAACTGCGCCTGATCGAAGGGGAGGCCGCGTCGTAGCTCCTGCTGGGCCAGCTCCGCCAACATGACGTCCACCGGTTTTGCCCATCCGGTCAGGAATTGTCCCGCGTTGAGGCCGGACGCCCCGTCTTTGCCGAAAGCGCCCTTTTCGATCACGACGACATCAAGTCCGCGCCGTAAGGCTGCTTCCGCAGCGCTCAAACCGGAGAGGCCGCCGCCGGCGATCAAGAGATCGCAGGTCAGGCGTTCATTGGTGCCGGTCGGAGGCGAAAACTCCCCGCCTTCCTCGTCATAAGCAGAGCTTTGCCGCATGCCCCAAACGTAGTTCAGCGCGATGCGCATTCAATGTGTATTGCTCGCGATCTGTCATACCAATCCGCGATAAAGTGCGTATTGTTGAGCGGCAGTGGTATGGCAAAGGCGCTGAGCGCGCCGTGCCTTCGCTTGGCCGTCATCTGCAAGCGCGCTATCGCCGCCTGCTCGGCTTGTGTTCCGGTTTGTTCTCGGAGAACGAATCGAGCCGAGCGGAAAGCCAGGATTGCGTTCGTTGCCATCGGGTTAATCCACGGCCCTGCCGACTGCCTCATTTCCCTGCAGTCGGGGGCCGATATTGAAGCACACGATGCTATTGGAGTCGCATCGCTGCGAACCGTTCGGCGAACATCTCTTCGAAATTCATAGACAATGGCTGGAGAATTTTCCGCCGCATTAGGGATGCGTTGTCAGCGCGGCCACGCTAACTCATAATTCTCACCCGGCGAAGCCACCGGCGTCGAGAAAGGCCTGCTCCTCCGGCGTCATCGCGCGCCCGAGCGTCGTGTTGCGATGGGGAAACCGGCCGAAACGGCGAACGATGCCGGCATGGCGCTCGGCATATGTCATGAATTCATCGTCGCCATAAGCGCGCGCCAGTTCCATGCATCGTTCCTGATCGACGGGATTTTCCGAGTGCATGAAAGGCATATAGAAGAAGCGGCGCTCCTGCTGCGGCATCTGCCGGTCGAACCCGCGCCTGATGGCGCGATCGGCGATGGCGCGGGCAGCGGCATCGGCCTCGTAGGCACGCGCTTGCCCCCGGAACATGTTGCGGGGGAATTGATCGAGCACGATGACGAGCGCGAGCGCTCCCTCCGGCGTCGCCTCCCAGTGTGCAAGCCTGCCCTCGGCAGCCGCGCGCCAGAGCTCACCAAAGCGGGCCGCGATCTCGGCATCGAATGCGAGATCCTTGGTGAACCATTGGTCCGGTCCGGCCGCGCGCCAGAACGCGAGCACGTCCAGCGGGGTGACCGCCGCGGGGACGAGACCGCCGGTCACAGCCGCACGCCTCCCGCCTTGATGTCTTCGTAAAGCGCGGAGTCGAGGCGGACGAACGCTTTCCTGCGGGGGTCATTGAAGTAGATCGGATCGTCGGTCTGGCTCGGATCGAAACCCTGCTTCACGAGGTCGATCTTCTTCGACTTGAAGGTCGAGGTGACGTCGTTAGCTTCGCGCATGCGCAGGAACATAGGCCTGGCATATTCCGGCAGGTGCCGCGCCAGGTGATCGCGAAGCTTGGTCAAATTGAGATTGTCCCGGGCGACGACCGAGGCCATGCCGGCGCGGCCATCGTACGCCGGCACTTCGACGCCGTAGACATTGGCCTCCATCACTCCGTCGAATCGTCCAATCGCCTCCTCGACCTCGGTGGTCGAGACGTTCTCGCCTTTCCAGCGGAAAGTGTCGCCGATGCGATCGATGAAATAAAAGTAGCCGCTCTTGTCCTTACGCATCAGATCTCCGGTGCGGAACCAGATGTCGCCCTTCTTGAACACGTCGCGCAGGATCTTGCGGTCGCTCTCGGCCTTGTTTGCATAGCCTTCGAACCGCTGGCCCGGCTTCGAGGGATCTTTCAGGATCTTACCGATGACCTCGCCCGGCTCATCGACACCGCATTCGATGCAGAAGCCCTGTTCGTTGCGGACCGGCTGCTGGCGCTCCACGTTGAAGCGCACGATCTTGGTCGGGAAGCGGCCGGCGACCCACCAGGGCAGCCTGCCGATGGCGCCTTCCTTGCCGTCGAAATTGAACAACGAGACATTGCCTTCGGTCGCGGCATAGAACTCGATGATCCGCGGAATCCGGAAACGCCGCTTGAATTCCGGCCAGACATCGGGCCGGAGCCCGTTGCCGCAGGCCAGGCGAAGGTGGTGCTCGCGCTCATTCGGGCTGGGCGGCGAATTGATGAGATAGCGGCAGAGCTCGCCGATGTATTGAAAGCAGGTGCAT
Source organism: Micropepsaceae bacterium (assembly GCA_035318785.1). GTDB lineage: Bacteria > Pseudomonadota > Alphaproteobacteria > Micropepsales > Micropepsaceae > CAIYRG01. Next base: position 1,546 of record DATHDZ010000054.1, on the reverse strand, counting down.
TCCCAGCGCACGATATCGTCCCAGAACTCGCGCGCGGAAAACTTGTCCCTTATCACCACCGAGCCGCCCCGGACCAGGAGCGCGCCGGTCGCGACCACGCCGCCGGCTGTGTGATAGAGCGGTAGACAATCGTACATGCGGTCGCTGGCGCGCGTATCCATGACGCCGGCGAAGGCGTTGCTCGCAAGCATCAACCGGTAATGATTCATGTTGGCCGCTTTCGGCAGGCCCGTGGTGCCCGACGTGTAGATGTAAAGCGCGCCGTCCTCGATGGTCAGGGTAGGAAGATCGGAGGCCGCGAGGTCGGTGCCGGAAAGGCCATCGATCTCGCGATCGATGCGGGCGAAATTGGCATCGGCGTTGCCGTGCAGCCAGATCTGCGCGTCGCCGGTGATATGCGCGCGCGCGCTCTCCAGCGATGCGAACAATTCCGCAGCGACGATGATGTGCTTCGGGCTGACGGCATTGATGCAGTAGGCCAGCGCGGTCCCGGTCAGATGGGTGTTGACGAGTGCAACCACGCCGCCGGCGCGCGTGATGCCGACCCAGATCGCGAGGAATTCCGGCCGGCCCGGCATTATCAGGCAGACCGTGTCGCCCTTGCGCAGGTTTTGCGCCAATGCCCAGCGCGCGTAGCGGTTGGAGCGCGCCGCAAGTTCGCGGTAGGTGAAGCACTCGCCGTCGGAGAGTAACGCCGGCGCCTCGCCATACTTGTCCGCAAGTTCCAGGACAACTTGCGGGAACACGCGCGTGGGATTCCTGGCGATCGGCGTGGTCATTTGGAGGGTGCGCAACGCACCCCTGAGGCTGGTCACCTCCGCCGTCAGCCGCTTGATGACGTTCATGTCAATTCCCGGCAGCGGTGTCGCTCAAGCAGCACATTCAAGCAGCACATGGCGCCGCGACTCGGCGCGGCCTCCAGCATCGGGCAGGGGCCGAAAGGTGGCAAGGCGTCAAAAGCGCCCGCGAATGCGCCGTCACCTGGACGTCAACGATCAACTCCGCCGAACGGAATCAGCGGATTGTCGAGCAATGCCGCGCGATCGGGCTGATCGGGGGAGCCTGCCCCGGGAAGGCGTCGAACAGGCGCTTGACCGCGTCGGGGTCGAGATCGCGCGTGATCAACACGATGCGGGTGCGCTCATCGCCATCCGGCCAGCGTGGCAGCCGCACCGCCGGATGTAAGATGTGCTGCACGCCGTGAATGACGACGGGGCTCATCGGCGTTTCCGCCAGTTTCACGATGCCCTTGAGACGCAACAGGTTGGGGCCGTGCACCGAGCGCATGAGTTCCAGGAACAGGTCGAACATCGCGGCAGGAATGGCGGTATCGGTGGCGAAGGAGAAGGCGCGGATGCGATCGTCGTGCCGGTTCACATCGTGGTGGTCATGCTCATGGTCGTCGTCCGCTTCGGCATACGCGTCGGCCGCGAGCCAGCGCTTGACGTCGGGAATCTTGCGGGCGGGGTCGAACAGGCCGCAGGCCAGGAGGCGCTCGGGCGATGCTTCGTTTGCCGCGGCATCGAGGATGGGCGCGGCAGGATTG
>DATHDZ010000053.1:0-3080 GCA_035318785.1 Micropepsaceae bacterium | reverse complement strand
GGGGATGCTGTCGAGGTCGGCTTTGGTGAGGTAAATGCGCTTAAAAGTTCCGCCATGTGACTGATCCTTGCGGGCGCGGCCACTGCGTTTTTCGCTTAGGGCCCGTCACAAGATTAACGCGCGATTTGGAGGAAGATTGTTTGGGGAGATGGTGTAGTTCCACTCGCCGTGGAAGTCGGCACGTTTGATGTTGATAGCGGCCATCTCAGCATCCGATACGACAATGCCGCTGGGGTATTGGCCGGTGTCGAGTTCGCAGCGCACAGTGAGGCCGGTTTTGGTGGTAGTAGCCGAGATCAGTTCGACGATCACGCGATAGCTGACGAGTGGCTTGGCGCGCCAGTTCTGGCTGATGAATGAGAAGAGGCGGTGCTCGATTTTGTTCCACTTGCTGGTACCGGGCGGCAGGTGGCTGACCACAATGTCGAGGCCGAGCTCGTTGACCAGCTTCTGCAATTCGCGTTTCCACAGCCGCACCCGCGAGCCATTGCTGCCGCCGCCATCAGCGGTGATCAGCAATCGGGTGGCGTTGGGGTAACGCGCCCGACCGAGGTTGCGCCACCACTGGCGGATGCTGTTGACCGCGAAGGCGGCCGTATCATGGTCGACGCCGACACTCACCCATCCCGAATTCGCGGCCAGGTCATAGACCCCGTAGGGCACCGCGCGACCGAGTTCTTTGATTAGGAAGTCATGGACCCGGACCTCTTCCGGGTTGCCCTGGGGGCGATATTCGCGCCCGTTGTTGCGGAAATCTCCGACCAATTCCTTTTTCTTGGTGTCGACGGAGATCACCGGCTGCTGTTCGGCCAACGCCGTGGTCACTTGGGTGTTGATGTAGCTGAACTGCGCATCCCGGTCGGGATGGCTGTCGCCCTCCGTGGTCTTGCGGTTGCCTTGCAGACTGTAGCCCGTCTCATTAAGCAAGTGGCCGACCAGGGTGCGGCTGACCTCATGACCCTGTGCTTGCAGCGCCTGCGCCAAGCGGCGCACGCTCTTGCAGGTCCACCGCAGCGGCGAGGCCGGATCACCGCGTGTCGTCGGCTCGACCAGGGCCTCGAGATCCGGGAGCAGTGTCAGGTCCTTGGAGATCGTTCTCCTGCGTCCTGCTCCCGGTCGCCGAATTCGCCCGGAGGGCTCGTCCTGCGCCAATTCCTTCAGGCCCCGCCCGATCGTGCTTGGCGCAACCCCGGTCGCCATCGCGACCGCCGCGATCCCCCCATAACCCACGGCGAATGCCTCCGCCGCCGCGACCAGCCGACGGCCTCGTTCGTCGAGAAAGGGAGCCACCGCCGAAAACCGCTCTCTGATGGGTTCGATATCGATCACCACTACTACATATGGTATCCAAGTAAGGTTGTAAACCCATATATAACTCTATCAAAAGTCGATTCAATAATTTCCGGACGGACCCTTAGTCTTACTGCGTCAGTAATCGGGAATTCTTAGTGTCCGCCGGATCGGCGCGTAGCAACAAGGGCATCTCGGGAGGGTCCTGGCGAGAGCGACGATGAGGCGTCGTCGCACGGTCGCGATCGAATTGGGGATGTGACGTTCGGGTCGAATTGGCGGCGCCTCTGGGTCGGTAACCATCGGGAATGGCAGATCCCGCGAGCGGCGCGGAGAAACGTGGTCCTGAGGGGGGAATGGCGCCGCGTTCGGCGATCAAGAAGCCGTAGGCGGCGATGCAGAGGGTGGCGTGATGGTGGAAGCCGCGCCACCCGCGCCCTTCATAATCACCAAGGCCGAGTTCCTGTTTGAGCTCTTGGTAGTCACGCTCGATCCGCCATCGCAGCTTTGTCAGATCAATCAATCGGTCGAACGCGATGTCCTCAGGCAAGTTGGAGAACCAATACTTGGTCGGCTCGGTTTCGCCTTCAGGCCACTCGGCCAGCAGCCATTCTTCTGCACGCGCCTCGCTCAGCAAGTTGTCGCGATGAGCGGGCCGCACCCTGCGCCGTGCAAAGCGCGAAGCGAGCCAGTCGGCACTGCCCTCGCGCCATGTAACGGTCTGCCATGCCTCCTGCGGCAGGCTGAGGGCGAGGGCCTTGACCGAAAGCGGTTGGTGCTGTCCGCGTTGCAGCCGCGTCTGCGGTCGTCCGCGACCCGTTCGAGACTGCGGCGGCACGGGAGCCTCACCCGGCGGCCACACCGAGGTGTTGGGACCGATCCCCGCGACGTAGCGCACGCCGAGAGCCGTGATGTCCGTCCGCAGCCCCGTGTCGTTGCCATAGCCGGCGTCCATCAGCACCACGCCCTCGGGTAGTCCCGCCGCGCGGGCTGTTTTGATCTGCTCAAGGGCGATCTCGGGCTTGGTTTGGAAAGCGATCGTCTCCGGCACCTTGGCCTTGTCCCGCCGCGCCCGATCCTTGGCCCAATCCTCGGGCAGATAAAGCCGATACGCAATGGGCAGGCTGGCATCGTGATTGGCCAATGACAGCGACACCGCGACCTGGCAGTTGTCCTGCTTGCCGAGCTGACCGCAATATTGCCGGGTCACCCCGACCGAATGCTGCCCCTTCTTGGGAAAGCCCGTGTCATCAATGATCCACGCTTCGATCGGCCCGCTACGCTCGAGCGCCGGCAACACAAGCTGGCCCACCCTGGCCAGCATTGCCGTGTCCGACCACGGCGCGTTGCCAACAAAATGAAGCAAGGATTGATGCTTTGCGGCGACCTGCCCAGGTGCTGTCACCGCCGCCATCGGTTCGACGCTCTTGCGCTCAATCGGCATCAACAGCCCCAGGCAGTAATCGCGCATCGGCGCTTGTCGATCGGCATGGCCCAGCACCGCGCCGAGCGCCTCGACATAGGCCGCAAATCGCGCTTCACTCCCCTCACTCGACCCGCCGTCCATTCCGGTCCCCCGATCCGGAAAAAGATAGGTCCAAATACCACATCTTGCGGTCGCTTAGATACACAAATACACGATGTCGAATTTTGTGACTCAGTAAGATTAAAGGCCTACCCTCATCCTGAGGAAAGCCCAACGGGCGCGTCTCGAAGGACGCAGGACCGTGATGCAGTCCTTCGTCTCAATTTTTGCCCAGCCTCTGCGCTTTTCCGCCCTACAGTCGCGG
>DATHDZ010000052.1:0-5967 GCA_035318785.1 Micropepsaceae bacterium | reverse complement strand
TTATTTTCGCACCGGTCTCATGACCGGTGCCGGTCTCGCCATTTTGGCAACCGATGTCGCACGAGCGCAGACCGGCAACAGCGTGCCCGAGCAGGTGCTCATTCAAGGCCCGCGTTCCGTCGCCGAGCGCGATCAATTGCCGACGACCGTGGAGAGCGTGACATTCGATGAGCTGACGAGATCGGTGAATGTCACCAACACCGAAGATGCTCTCAAATATCTTCCAAATATCCTGGTACGAAAGCGTCATGTGGGCGACACGCAGGCGCCGGTCACCACACGGACATCCGGTGTCGGCTCGAGCGCGCGCAGCCTCATCTATGCCGACGGCGTGTTGCTCTCCGCGCTCATCGGCAACAACAATTCCTTCGCGAGTCCACGCTGGGGCATGGTCGCGCCCAATGAGATCGAGCGCATCGATGTGCTCTACGGGCCCTTCGCCGCCGAATATCCCGGCAACTCCATCGGCGCCGTCATCGAGATCGCGACGCGGATGCCGGACCAGTACGTGGCGAGCGCGCGAGTGCAGGCGGTGGTGCAGGATTTTTTCCAATACGCCACGCAATCCGGCAACCCGGCCTATGAGCTCAGCGGTCTTATCGGCGACCGTCTGGGCAAATTCGCCTGGCGCGCCAGCGTCAATCACCTCTACAGCCGGAGCCAGCCCCTGGCCTATGTGACCGCGACGCGCCCCGCCTCGACAGCCACGACGGGCACGCCTGTGACGGGCGCCTTCGCCGATCTGAACCGCACGGGCGGCGCCATCGCCGTATTGGGCGCGGGCGGCCTTGAGCATCAGTACCAGGACAATCTCACGCTCAAGCTCGCTTACGATCTCAGCCCCGGCGTGACGGCTGCCTACACCGCCGGGCTTTTCCTCAATGACGACAAGGCCGGTGTTCAAACCTATCTTCAGGACGCCGCCGGAAATCCCGTCTACTCCGGCAGCTTGAATATCGCGGGATACAATTATTCCATCGCCGCCGGCGCCTTCTCGAACAACATCTACCGTCTCGAGGAAACCCATTGGATGCACAGCCTGTCGCTGAAGAGCGACACGCAAGGCACATGGGATTGGCAGATTGTCGGAAGCCTCTACGATTACGACACCGACAGGCAGCGCATCCCCTCTGCGGCGTTGCCAGGCGCATTCGCCGGCGGGTCGGGCGCGATCACCGATATGGGCGGGACGGGGTGGTACACGCTCGATGCCAAGGCGCTCTGGCGGCCCGGCGGCTTGGGGGGCGCCAATCAACTCAGCTTCGGCGCGCACGGCGACCGCTACACGCTCTCCAATCTCAAATACAACACCTCCAATTGGCTCGCCGGTTCGCCGGGCGCGCTGGCGACGGCGGCGAACGGAAAAACCACCACCTATGGTCTATGGCTGCAGGACGTTTGGCGTTTCGCTCCCGATTTCAAGCTGACCCTCGGCCTGCGCTACGAATCCTGGCGCGCCTATCACGGCTTCAACTCTTCGCTGGTGCCGGTGCTTTCGGTCATGCAGCCCAAGCTGAGTTCATCCGATGTCTCGCCCAAGGCATCGCTTGCCTGGCAGGTCACGCAGGACTGGTCCGCGAAGGCGTCTTTTGGCAGCGCCTATCGCTATCCGACGGTGACGGAACTTTATCAGGCCGTCACGACGGGTGCCGTGCTGACCGTTCCCAATCCGAATTTGAAGCCCGAGCACGCGCTTTCCGGCGAGCTGGCGATCGAACGCAGGATCACGGACGGCAAATTCCGTCTCTCGCTTTTCGAAGAGGACATTTCCGACGCGCTGATTTCCCAGAGTGCGCCTTTGCTGCCGGGATCGACCACGCTGTTCAATTATGTGCAGAACATCGACCATGTGCGCAGCCATGGCGTCGAGGGGGTGTTCGAGCAGAACGACGTGTTCATCGATGGGCTTGCCCTGCAGGCGAGTCTTACCTATGTCGACCCGCGCATCGTTTCGGATCCGGCTTTTCCAGCGGCGGTCGGTAAGCGCATCCCGCAAGTGCCGGCTTGGCGGGGCACTTTTGTTGCCAGCTACCGCCCGGACGAACGCTGGACCTTTACGGCCGCGGCGCGCTACAGCACCCGGGTCTACGGGACGATCGACAATTCTGACATTTACACCCACACCTATCAGGGTTTTGACGGGTATTTTGTGGTCGATGCGCGGGTGAACTACCAGATCGATTCGCATTGGAACGCCGCACTCGGCATCGACAATTTGAACGATCGGAAATACTTCCTGTTCCATCCTTTCCCGCAGCGTTCGGTGGTCGCGGAATTGACGTACAATTACTGACTTTTTGGGCGTCTCGCGTTAGGAGAAGCATCGATGAAACGAAGCCGCCGTCACGTCCCGCATATTTTGGCCGGTATCGTTCTGCTGGCAGGACCCGCAAGCGCCCATATCGTGCTTTCGCAGCCCAGCTTCGAAGCCGGACAGAATTACGCCGCCTTCTTCAAGGTCGAGCATGGCTGCGAGGGTTCGCCGACCACCGCGCTCAGCGTGCAGATCCCCGATGGCGTGAGCGTGCTGGACACGCCGCCAAAGCCGGGCTGGACGCTAAGCGCGAAGCGCGACAAGGGGCAAGTGACCGGCGTGACGTGGCGAGGAAAACTCGGTGCCAAGGACGCCGATCAGTTTGGCCTTTTCGTAAAGCTTCCGGCAAAACCCGAAACGCTTTACTTCCCGATCCTGCAGCAATGCGAAAAAGGCGAGATTCGCTGGAGCGATATTCCGTCATTGGGGCAGGCTTGGCGCGATGTTCCACACCCCGCGCCGGTTTTGCAGCTGGTCGCGGCGGCTCAGCCCGCGACTTCGCCGCCGCATTACATGGCCGGTGACATCATGATCGAACAGCCCTGGAGTCCCGCAACGCCTCGCGGTGCAGCGACGGCCGCCGCCTATATGACCATCATGAATCACGGCGCGTCTGCCGACACATTACTGGGCGGCTCCAGCCCGGCAGGAAAATTGGATATTCATCAAATGTCGATGGCCAATGGCGTGATGAGCATGCGCCCCGTTCAGGGCGGCGTGACCATTCCACCACAGAGCACCATCACTCTCAGTCCCCAAGGCTATCATTTCATGCTGAGCGGTCTCAAAGCGCCCCTGATGGAGGGCACCCGCGTGCCGGCCACCCTGACATTCGCCAGGGCGGGACAGGTCCCCATCGAGCTGAGCGTCGCGGCAATCGGCGCGCGGGCGCCTGCGGGCGCGGGCGCTTCCATGGGAACGATGCCGGGAATGAATCACAACTAGATGAATCCCCGCGGATCAGCCCGGCCCTACCATCATGGTGAACTCGCGCCCACTTTGCGCGAAGCGGCGCGCGTCATTTTGGAAGAAGAAGGGCTGGACGCGCTTTCGCTGCGCTCGGTCGCGCGCCGCGCCGGCGTCTCCCACGCTGCGCCCTACCGGCATTATCCCAGCCGCGAAGCGCTCCTCGCCGATGTGGCGAGCGATGGCCTCGCGCAGCTGCGCACCGAGCTTGCGCAGGCTGCCGCGGTGCCGGGTAACCGCGCCGAGCGCATCGTTCAAATCGGCGGCGCCTATTTGCGGTTTGCTTCGCGGCACGGAGGCTTGCTGCGTCTGATGTTCGGCTCCGAACTCCCCAACCGCGCCGATTTCCCGGGTCTCGCCGAAGCCACCATTTTGATCGGCGAAGACATCGGCGTCGCGCTAGGCGACCAAGCCGCGGGATTGGCGGCTTGGGCGGCGATGCATGGCCTTGCGCTCCTGATCCTGGAGAACGTCATCGATCTTGGTCAGAAACAGGCGGGATTGGACGTGGTCCCTTCGCGGGCGGGGATTTTGCTGCGCAGCTTTGTCGAGGTGCTGCGCGACTAGACCACACCCTGTGTCATGGCCCGACTTGATCCCCGCTTTCGCGGGGACGCCACCCAGCCAGCGCGCCTCCGCGCGCCGCCTGGATGCCCGCATTCGCGAGCATGACAACTCTAGCTCATTTGCCTTTGAGCCTTCGCGCAACGTCGCGCGCGAAATAGGTGATGATCGCGTCTGCGCCGGCGCGTTTGAATGCGATGAGGCTTTCGGGAATCGCGCGCTCGCCGTCGAGCCAGCCGCGTTCGATGGCCGCCATCAGCATCGAATACTCGCCCGACACCTGATAGACGATGGTCGGCATGCCGAAGCTGTCTTTGACCCGTCTGAGCACATCGAGATAGGGCAAGCCCGGCTTGACCATCACCATGTCGGCGCCTTCAGCGATATCGAGCGCGACTTCGCGCAAGGCTTCGTCGGTATTGGCGGGATCCATCTGATAGGTGCGCTTGTCGCCCTGTAGCGCCTTGGCCGAACCCACCGCATCGCGGAACGGTCCATAAAAGGCGGACGCATATTTCGCGGCATAGGCAAGAAGAATGACGTCCTGATGCCCGTTGGCTTCCAGTGCGGCTCGTATGGCGCCGATGCGCCCGTCCATCATGTCCGAAGGCGCGAGGATATCGCAGCCGGCTTCGGCCTGAACGAGTGCCTGGCGCACCAAGATCTCCACGGTTGCGTCGTTGGGAATGTGACCATCGATCAGGAGGCCGTCGTGACCGTGCGTGGTGTAAGGATCGAGCGCAACGTCGCACATGATGCCGATACCCGGCACCGCCTTCTTGATGGCGCGCACGCCCCGGCACACGAGGTTGTCCGGGTTTACCGCTTCGCGTCCATCGGCAGTCTTTTTCGAAACATCGGTGTTGGGAAAAAGTGCGATGACCGGAATGCCGAGCTTTGCCGCTTCTTCCGCTGCCGCGACCGCCGCATCCACGGAAAGCCGCTCCACGCCGGGCATGGTCGGAATCGCCACACGCTTGTTTTCGCCATCGACGAGGAAAATCGGCCAGATCAAATCCGCCGCGCTGAGCGAATTCTCCGCCACCATCCGGCGTGACCATTCATGCCGGCGCAGCCGCCGCATGCGCAATGAAGGATAGGAAGATGTGCTCATGATCCAAAAATCTCCCGTAACGCCCCCGCATTGCGCAAATTAAACGGGTTTAGAATGCGCACGCCACCATAGGATGCCCCGTCCGTTAAGTCTTCGCTGAGCAGCCCCTCGCATCCATGAGCTCTGCAAATTGCGATCATATGTGCATCCCAGACTGACAGGAAATTGGACGTCAGAAGCGATACGGTATCCTCAACAATGGATGCGGGTGCGGTCATCAAAGGGAAATTGTTGAGCCATGCCTGAACCAACTTTGCGGCATCGGGCAATGGCTGTTTGAGTTTGCGCGTGACCACATGAAGAAACTCCACCAAACTCTGTTCGTTCAGAGCTGCTTGACCCGACACCGCGCTCGCCAAAAGTTTGATCGATGCCGCATGCCGATTGCCTGCAGCCCGGTCGGCCGCGTAAACCAAAATATTCGTATCAAAGGACCACATCAGTCCTCGTGCATTTCATCTCGTGTGAAGCGCCCGCCGCCGAGATCCAGACCCTTTTCCATCAACCTCACCATCTCATCGAAAGCTTTTTTACGGGCTTTCGCGTCCTTGGGGCCGCGCGCCGGAATCAGCCGGGCCACAGCTCGCCCGTTGCGCGTTATCGTGATTTCCTGTCCTTCTTCGGCTTCTCGAAGAAGACGAGAGAATTGCTGATTGGCTTCCCGAGCTCCGACGGTGCGCATATTTCTCCTTTCCAAGGATGTCACTACAGTAGTGCGTTTTTCAGGCCGGGGCAACCGGTTTGGAGATAGGTCAAATGACTTCGGTTGATGATGTTCTCCTGCGCCGCGAAGGGGCTCTTGGCCATATCACGCTGAACAGGCCCAAAGCGCCTAATGCGCTGACCCACGGGATGTGTGCTTCGATCTTGGGGCAATTGCAGGAATGGGCGCGCGACTCGGATGTCAAAGCGGTCCTGATCGATGCCGTGCCCGGGCGCGCCTTCTGCGCGGGAGGCGATCTGCGCGCCATCTATGAATCGGGCAGGAAGCATGACGGCACGGCGCAAG
>DATHDZ010000051.1:0-4028 GCA_035318785.1 Micropepsaceae bacterium | reverse complement strand
CGGGCGAGGCGCCGATGCCGATGGTGGGGATGGGTATCGCATGCGTGATCTTGGCAGCCAGCGGCTCGGCCATGCCCTCCAGCACGACGGAGAAAGCTCCGGCGTCCGAAATCGCCTTGGCGTCGGCTTCGAGCGCCGGCCATTCGGATTCGTCCCGGCCCTGGGTGCGGAAGCCTCCCATCACCTGAACCATTTGCGGGGTGAGGCCGATATGGGCCATCACCGGAATCCCACGCTGCGAAAGATAGTGGATGGTCTCGGCCATGCGCTGGCCGCCTTCGAGTTTCACGGCGGTGCAGCCGGTTTCCTTCATCGCGCGCGAGGCGTTGCGGAACGCGACCTCCGGGCTCTCTTCATAGGAGCCGAAGGGCATATCCAGCACGATGAGCGCGCGTTTGCTGCCGCGCATCACGGCTTGGCAGTGAAGGATCATGAGTTCGAGCGTGACGCCGAGGGTCGTCTCCATGCCGTGCATCACCATGCCGAGGGAGTCGCCCACCAGCATGACATCGACGTGCGGGTCGAGAAGCCGCGCGGTGTGGGCGTGATAGCAGGTGAGGCAGACGATAGGAGTCGCGCCTTTGCGGGCGCGAATTTGCGGCACCGTGATACGGCCGGAATCCTTTTGGACGGACATGTGGGTACCCTCCGGTCCTCAGTCTAACATGGACCGTAAAAGAAACGTTGCAAGGCCAAGGATATGTTTGAGTAGGGACGGGCCGCCTATTGGGCGCCGTCGGCCCGGTTTCGCGTCCCATCCGCGGTGTAGAAGCTGATTGAATTGGCAAACCGCAAGGCCGCCGGGCCGAAGGATTCACCGTCCGGGTTCGGAAGGTTAATCCCCTGAATCATGTAAAGCCGGCCGCGGTTGAAGAATAGGTTGACGGTCAGGCGCCCTTTGTCCGGACATTCGACGCCGCTGACGTTCTTGAACCAGCTAAGGGCGGCTTCGGTCTGGCCCGGCTGGTCCGGAACGCGCCCGCTCTGGCAATCGATGGTGATGAAGCGCCCGAAGACGGAGTCACGTCCCGGTTCGACGCGTGACGTGGAATTCCCGCTGATATTGCCGATGAGGGACAGGTTGAACTCCGCTTCGGTCATCAGGCTGGCGCCTTCACCGGCCCGCTCCTGAAGATCGACCACCGAGGCGATGAAAAGCGCGTTGTCCTGTTTCTGCGAGTAGATATGGACGTTGGCCGAGGGCACCAGCACGGTCTTGTAATTGCCGGTGGCGACGCGCGGGTCGTCGGGAAATTCCACGACGAAGCCGAGATCCTTATAGGGGTGTTCTTTCCAGGCAGCTTGCGCCACTCCGGACCCGATGATGGCCGCCATTGCGAGCAAGGACATGGCTAGGCGCAAGGGTGCCTCCCTGGATGCTTTTGTTGTTCTCGACTACAATAGTACAACCAAAACCATGAGGCCACCGGGCCGGGGGGAACGCCAATGAAGCTCAAAACCGCCGCAGTCCTGGCAAGCGCCATCGCCGCATTCGCGGCGGCGCCTGTTCTCGCCCATCATTCCTTCTCGATGTTCGACCATGAGAAGACCCTGACGCTTTCGGGAACCGTGAAAGAGCTCGAATGGACCAACCCGCATGCCTGGCTCCATATCGTGGCGGTCGACGCAAAGACCGCCAAGCCCGTCGAATGGTCGTTCGAAATGGGCGGCGTCGGCCAGGTCTCGGCACAGGGGTGGAAGCCGGACTCGGTCAAGCCCGGCGATAAGATCACGGTGCAGATGCATCCCTTGAAGGACGGCTCGCGCGGCGGGCAATATATGAATGCGACGCTCGCCGACGGCCGCACCTTCAAACAAGCAGGCCCGCCGCCGGTCAACCAAAACGTCCCGCAGTAGCCGCGTGCTTCGAGACGCACAGCTGCCTCATCCTGAGGAGCGCCCACAGGGCGCGTCTCGAAGGACGGCAGCTGTGCTCCTCAGCATGAGGGGTTCCTAAGTTTCGCTACTGGCTGCTGTCGCCAACAAAAAAAGCCCCGCCGAGCGGCGGGGCTTTTGCTTGTGGGGAATTGTTCACTCCGCTTCGGCGGAATCCTCGTCGGATTTGGGTCCGGCGCCCTCTTCGAATAGAGCTTCGGCGTTCACCGCGGCCTCTTCCTCTTCGGTCTGTTCGGTCAGGACGTCTTCGCCGCGAGCTTGGCGTTCGGCCTCATCCTCGGTACGCGCAACATTGACGATCACCGAGACACGCACTTCGGGATGCAGCACGACAAAAATCGGGTGCAGACCGATGGTCTTGATTGCCTTGTCGATCGGCACTTGGGTGCGCGCAATGGTGAAGCCGCCGGCGGTCACCACGTCCGCGATATCGCGCGGAGATACCGAACCATAGAGCTGGCCGCGGTCGCCCGCCTGGCGCAGCAACACGAAAGTCTTGCCTTTGAGCTTCTCGCCGATCTGCGCGGCTTCCTTTTTATGTTCGAGATTGCGCGTTTCCAATTGCGCGCGCTGAGTCTCGAAATAAGCGAGATTCGCTTTTGTGGCGCGCAGCGCTTTCTTTTTCGGCAGCAGGAAATTGCGCGCGAAACCGTCCTTCACCTTTACCACGTCGCCGATCTGGCCGAGCTTCTCGACGCGTTCCAAGAGCACAACTTGCATGGCTCGCTCCTATCGCACGACGTAGGGCAGAAGCGCCATGAAGCGCGCCCGCTTGATGGCTTTGGAAAGCTGGCGCTGCTTTTTCGCGCATACCGCGGTGATGCGCGACGGCACGATCTTGCCGCGCTCGGAAATGTAGCGTTGCAGCAGCTTGACGTCCTTGTAGTCGATCTTTGGCGCATTCTCTCCCGAGAACGGGCAGGTCTTGCGACGGCGAAAGAAGGGCCGCCTGGCCAGAGGGGGTTGCGCGCTCATAATAGGGCTCCTTCGATCTCGATGCCGCCGTCTTCGCGAGGCCGGCGCTCACGCGCCTCATTGCCTTCGCGCTCGCGCTTGCGGCTGGAATTGGATTGTTCGAACGCTTCCACCCGCACCGTCAGGAAGCGCAGCACGTCTTCATTGATCTTGAGCTGGCGTTCGAGTTCGAAGATCGCATTGGAGGGGGCATTCAGATTGAGGAGCACATAATGCCCCTTGCGGTTCTTCTTGATCCGGTAGGAGAGCGAGCGCAGGCCCCAATATTCCTGTTTCTCGACTTTTCCGCCTTCGGTTTCGATGATGGTCTTCAAGTGGGTCGCGAGTGCGTCCACCGCTTGCGCGCTGATATCCTGACGCGCGATCAGCATGTGCTCGTATAGAGCCATGATCGTTCCTTCCTTTGGGGTGCGGCACCGCGTCAGGGGAAAGGTCCGCTGGCGCATGTCGGATCGCGAAGCACCGGACATCCGGCATAACCAGCTGATGAAATCTCAGCGGGTCCTCGCGACCGCACCCGGTCTAGGTGGGCGCGTATAGCCGAAGTGGGTGGACGCGGCAATGCTCCCCGAAGCGCAATGATTCGGGGGGCTTGGGCGAGAAGCAGCCCCCCGATCCGCGTTCCATCGGGACGACCGCTCAACCCATTGGTTTGGTTAGCGGATTTTAACCGTTACGGCTCACGGCGGGCGAAAGCTCTAATCCCGCCTGGTAACTGAACTGCACGTCAACTTTGCCGTTCTCATAATGGAGCTTCGCTTGAGAGAACCCTATTGCGCTGGTCGAAATTCAAGGCGTGGCTGAAGCGGGACCGTGGCGCTCCATCGAGTGGGCCACGGAAGAAGCGGTTTCGCGCCCTCAAATGGACGGGAAGCATCTTCGCCGGCCTCGTGGCGATCCTTATCATCGTGCTCGCCACTCTCGACTGGAACACCATGCGGGGGCCGGTCGGGCGTTATCTTTCCGGCCGCCTGCATCGCGACGTGACGATAACCGGCGATCTCAAGGTCAAGCTGTTCTCTTGGACGCCGAGCGCCGATGTGAACGGCCTGGTGATTGCCCAGCCCGATTGGGTGGGCGAAAAAATCCGTGCCGCCGGTTCCTTCGCGGATATTCAACGGCTGACGCTTTCGATTGAGCTGAAGCAGCTTTTCTAC
>DATHDZ010000050.1:0-17690 GCA_035318785.1 Micropepsaceae bacterium | reverse complement strand
CGTCCTTTTGTGGCGTGTTTCCGATCAATGACCCGCAATATTTGGTTTTCCTGATGCTCGATGAGCCCCATGGCAACAGGCAAAGTGGGGGTTTTGCCACCGGCGGGGCGACGGCGGCACCCGCGGTCGGGCGTGTCATTGCCCGCATCGCGCCGCTTCTGGGCGTCCACCGCAACGACACCTTTGCCGCGGCGAATCCCTGAGTTCTTCACAATGGAACCATAATCACGGGCGAATGTTGGGTGGGCGTGGAAGTGGCGGCAATCGTGACAATGGGCGTGCAGCAATTCCGCGGACTCGCGGCCGACAGCCGCGAAGTGAGACCGGGATATCTGTTCGCGGCGCTGTCCGGTTCCAAAACCGACGGCGCCCGATTCATTGAGGACGCCGTGAAGCGCGGCGCCGTAGCGGTTCTGGGTACCCAAGCCGTGGCGGATCAGGCTAAGGGCCTGGGCGTGCGCTTTATCGCGGCGGCTAACCCGCGGTTGCGCCTGGCCGAGCTTGCCGCCGAATTCTATGCGGCGCAGCCGTCCTGCATCGCCGCTGTGACCGGCACCAACGGCAAGACCTCCGTCGCTGCGTTCTTGCGCCAGATATGGGCCTTTCAGGGCCGCCCCGCGGCGAGCCTCGGCACGGTCGGGATCGACGCGCCATCCGGACATGTTACCCTCGGCCACACGACTCCGGATCCGGTGCGGCTCCACGCCGAGCTCGCGCGGCTGAAGCAGGAAGGCGTCGATCATCTGGCGCTTGAGGCATCCAGCCATGGCCTGGATCAATACCGCTTGGATGGCGTGAAGATTTCTGCGGCCGGCTTCACCAACATCACGCGCGATCATCTCGATTACCATGCGAGCTTTGAAAATTACCTGTCGGCCAAGCTTCGTCTGTTCCGCGAGCTGGTGAAAGACGGCGGCGTCGCGGTGGTGAATGTCGATGCGGATCATTCGGGCGATTTCCTCGCGGCGGCCGAGAAGCGGCGCTTGCGCATACTCACCGTCGGCGAACGCGGCGAGAGTCTGAGGCTGGTGAAGCGCTTAGCCCATGCGGGTGGGCAGGATCTGACGCTGCGCTACGCCGGGCGGGATCACACTATCGCGTTGCCCTTGGCTGGGTCGTTCCAGGCTTCCAACGCTCTGGTCGCTGCGGGTCTGGCTTTGGGCTTGGGAGGCACGGCCGACGAAGTGTTTGCCGCGCTCGCGAAACTCAAAGGCGCGCCGGGCCGGTTGGAACTGGTGGCGCGCACGCGTCAAGGCGCGGCCATCTATGTCGATTATGCGCATACCCCCGATGCCATCGAAACGGTACTGAGGGCTTTGCGGCCCCATGTGAAAGGCCGGCTGCACATCGTCTTTGGCTGTGGCGGTGACCGCGATCGCGGTAAGCGTCCACTGATGGCCCAGGCTGCAACCCGCTACGCCGACGCGGTCATCGTCACCGACGACAATCCCCGCTCGGAGGATCCCGCCGCGATCCGCGGCGAAATCATGGTGGCGGCGCCGGGGGCGCGCGAGATCGGGAATCGCGCCGAAGCGATTGCCAGCGCCGTCGCGGCGCTTGGTGCGGAGGATGCGCTTGTCATCGCCGGCAAGGGTCACGAGGATTACCAGATCATCGGTACGGACGTGCAGCCGTTTTCGGATCGCGCTGAGGCAGTGAAAGCTGCGCGAGCCTCAGGCGGCACTGCCTTGGACGAACCGGCATGAGCGCGCGCGCGCCCCTCTGGACCTCGGACGAAGCCGCCCGCGCCACGGGCGGGAAGGCAAACCGCGATTGGTCGGCTCACGGCGTCTCCATCGACACGCGCAGCATCGCACCCGGCGATCTTTTCGTCGCATTGCAGGGTGACTCTCGCGACGGCCATGGCTTTGTCGCCGCTGCGTTGGAAAAGGGTGCGGCGTCCGCATTGGTCAGTCGCGTACCGGATGGCGTCGCCTCAGGCGCCCCGCTTCTGATCGTCGAGGACACCCAGAGAGGTCTGGAAGATTTGGGCCGCGCGTCGCGAGCTCGCTCGCCTGCGAAAATTGCCGCCGTCACGGGAAGCGCCGGCAAGACCACCACCAAGGAAATGCTGCGCTTGATGCTGAGCAATGCGGGGCAGGTCGCGGCCTCGGCGGCTTCCTACAACAATCATTGGGGCGTTCCGCTGAGCCTGGCGCGCATGACGCGGGACGCCGCTTTTGGCGTCTTCGAGATCGGCATGAACCATGCCGACGAAATCCGCGCGCTGAACGCGTTTGTTCGTCCCCATGTGGCGCTGATCACCACGATCGCGCCCGCCCATCTCGAATATTTCGGCACGGTAGAAGCGATTGCCGACGCCAAGGCCGAGATCTTCGAAAGCGTGGAACCGGGCGGCGCTGCGATCCTTCCCGCCGACAATCCGCAAGTGGATCGTCTGAAGGCGCACGCACATGCCGCGGGCGTGAAGCGGATTCTCACCTTCGGAACGCGTGACCGCGCCGATGCGCGTCTTGTTTCCGCGCAAGGCGAGGGCGAAGGACAGAAGATACTCGCCGAGCTAGGCGGGAAACGCATCGCCTTCTCGATCGGTGCGGCTGGCGCACACATCGCGATGAACGCGATAGCGGCGCTCCTCGCGGCGCGGGAATTGGGAGCAGATGTGAAAGCAGCGTCAGCGGCGCTTGCGAAGTTCAATGCTCTCAAGGGGCGCGGCGCGCGCTTTGCTGCGGGCGGGATCGAGATCATCGACGAAAGCTACAACGCCAATCCCGCTTCGATGAGCGCGGCGCTCGGCCTTTTGGGACAGACGCGTCCCAAATCACAGGGGCGCCGGATCGCGGTGTTGGGCGACATGCTGGAGCTCGGAGCGGACAGCGCGCGATTGCATGGTGCGCTCGCAAAGGACATCGCTGCGGCTCCGGCCGACCTCGTCTTTCTCTGCGGACCGCAAATGGCAGCTCTGTGGCAGGCTCTGCCAGAGCACAGCCGCGGCGCTTACGCGGAAAAATCCACCGAACTCGCGCCGGAGCTGATGCGCAATCTGCGCGCGGGCGATGTCGTGCTGGTCAAGGGCTCATTCGGAAGCCGCATGTCGGTCATCATCGATGCGCTGAAATCGCGCGAAGCCGCGACGGCTTAGGGGGAAACTTTGTTCTATCATTTTCTGGTGCCGCTGGCCGACGACTACCGGGTCTTCAACGTGTTTCGCTATCTCACCTTCCGCACCGGCGGCTCGGTGATGACGGCGCTTCTCATCTGTTTTGTCATCGGCCCCGCTTTCATCCGCCGCCTCAAGCAGCTTCAAGGCAAGGGTCAGCCGATCCGCAGTGACGGGCCGCAACGCCATATCGTCGAAAAACAGGGTACGCCCACCATGGGCGGGCTTCTGATCCTCGTTGCTCTGGTGCTGGCGACATTGCTGTGGGCGGACCTCTCCAATCTCTATGTCTGGGCCGTGCTGCTGGTCACGTTCTCCTTTGGCCTTCTCGGCTTCATGGACGATTATCTGAAGGTGACGAAACGCACGTCGGCCGGCATCAGCGCCCGGATGAAACTGCTCGTGCAATTGGTGGTGGCCGCCTCGGCGGTGTTCTTCCTGATGCGGCTGCAAGCACCGCCGCTGACCGGCGCGGTGGCGATACCTTTCGTCAAAGGCGCCCTGCTGCAGCTCGGCTGGGGCTACCTTCTCTTCGGCGCGCTGGTCATTGTCGGCTCCTCCAACGCGGTCAATCTCACCGACGGTCTGGACGGGCTCGCCATCGTTCCGGTGATGATTGCGGCGGGGACGTTTCTGCTGATCTCCTATCTCGTCGGCAATATCCGCTTTGCCGATTATCTGCAGATCAACTACGTCCCTGGAACCGGCGAGCTGGCGATTCTTCTCGGAGCGTTGATCGGGGCGGGACTCGGCTTTCTGTGGTTCAATGCCCCGCCGGCCATGGTCTTCATGGGCGACACCGGCTCACTGGCGCTGGGCGGCGTTCTGGGCGCGACGGCGGTCGCCATCAAGCATGAGATCGTGCTGGTGATCGTCGGCGGACTGTTCGTGATGGAAGCCGTGTCCGTCATGGTGCAGGTGGTCTCCTTCAAGACCACCGGCCGGCGCGTCTTTCGCATGGCGCCGATCCATCACCATTTCGAGCAGCTTGGCTGGCGCGAGCCGACCATCGTGATCCGTTTTTGGATCATCTCGGTGATCTTGGCGCTGGTCGGCCTTTCGACTCTGAAACTGCGCTGAGGCGGCGATGATCGAGGTCACCGGGTTCAGAGGCAAGACTGTCGGCGTATTCGGCCTGGCGCGTTCCGGACTTTCCGCGATCCGCTCGCTGAAGGCCGGCGGCGCTTCGGTCTTTGCCTGGGATGACAAGGAATCCACTCGCCTCATGGCGGCCGGTGAAGGCGCCATGACGGAGCCGTGGGAGCGTTGGCCGTGGGCGAAGATGTCCGCCCTTGTCTTGAGTCCCGGTGTGCCGCTGACCCATCCCCAGCCGCATGCCATCGTCCGCCACGCGCGCGAAGCAGGCGCCGAAGTGATCGGCGATGTCGAGTTGTTCGCACGCACGATACGGCCGCCGGGACAGGCGAAAAGCGCCGCCCCCATCATTGCGGTGACTGGCACCAACGGCAAATCGACGACCACGGCGCTGATCGGCCATATCTTGCAGGCCAGCGGCCTGGACGCGCAGGTCGGCGGCAATATCGGCCGGCCCGCTCTCGATCTCGCGGCGCCCGGGCCGAACACGGTCTATGTGCTGGAGGTCTCCTCTTATCAAATCGATCTCGCGCCGGGACTCGTCCCCGACGTGGCTTTGCTCACCAATCTCTCGCCCGACCACATCGATCGTCACGGCTCCATGGCCGGTTATGCAGCGGTGAAAGAGAAGCTTCTCCTGCAGACCGCGACCGATGGTTATGTCGCGGTCGGCGTCGATGATGCCGATTCGGCGGTCATCTATACCAAGCTCGCCGCCCATCGCGGCTCACGCGCCGTTGCCGTTTCGGTGGGCAAGGTCCTGGGCCGCGGCGTCTTTGTCATCGATGGCAAATTGTATGATTCGTGGGATCAGCCCGCCGCGGAAATCGGCGATCTCAAAGCGGCAACCCATCTTCCCGGTGCGCATAATTGGCAGAACGCAGCGCTGGCCTATGCCGCGCTGCGCCGGTGGCTGCGCGATCCTCGCGCGATCATGCAGGCGATCACACGGTTTCCCGGTCTTGCTCACCGCATCGAAGACGTCGGGCGCATCGGCAGGACGCGCTTCATCAATGATTCCAAAGCGACCAATGCGGACGCCGCCGCGCGAGCGCTGGCCTGCTTTTCCGACATTTTCTGGATCGCAGGCGGCAAGCCAAAGGAAGGCGGCATCGCCGATCTGGAACCCTACTTCGCGAGGCTGCGCAAAGCCTACCTGATCGGCGAAGCCGCCGAAGCATTCGGGCGGACGCTCGCAGGGAAAGTGGACGTGGTGCAGGCGGACACACTGGAGCGCGCGCTTCACGCCGCCTACGCGGATGCGCAAGTCAGCGATGCCGTGGAACCGGTCGTGTTGCTCTCTCCCGCGTCAGCATCGTTCGATCAGTTTCGCGATTTCGAACATCGCGGCGATATGTTCCGCGAAATGGTAAAAGCGATGATCGAATCACAAACCCCGGCAGTTCGGACCGCAGGCACAGCATGACTCTTTCGCGCCTCGACAATTCCAGTTTCGCCCGCTGGTGGTGGACGGTGGACCGCGTCAGCCTGATGGCTGTCCTGGCGCTCATGGCCATCGGGCTGGTCCTTGCGTTTGCCGCAAGCCCCGCGGCGACGGGGCATGCAAATTCGGCGGGGAATTTCTCTTATGCGCTGAAGCAGTTTGCCTTCGCCGCCACGGCCCTTTTCATCTTGATTGGCGCCTCTCTGCTGGATTTCAAACAGGCGCGCGCCGCAGCCGCTGCCGTGTTTGCATTGGCTCTCATCGGCGCCTTCCTTGCGCTCACTATCGGGGTCGATGTGAATGGCGCCCATCGATGGCTCGAATTGGGCGGTTTGAAGCTTGAACCCTCGGAATTCCTGAAACCTGCCTTCGCAATTCTGTCCGCCGCTTTTTTGGCCGACAAACTGAAGCGTGGCTTTCCGGGCGAAGCCGTGACGCTCGCGATGCTTGTACCGGCGATTGTCGTTCTTCTGCTCCAACCCGATGTCGGGCAAACGGCGCTGCTCACCACGCTGTGCGTCGCGATGTTGTTCTTTGCCGGACTTGCCTATTACTGGATCGCGGCCCTCGCCGCGGGTGGTGCAGGGCTTGCCACCATCGCCTATCTCGTTCACCCCCATGTGCGCGAACGGATCGCGCAATTCATGGATTCGGGCGGTTACCAGACGGGTCTGGCGCTCAAGGCGTTCGAAGCTGGCGGCATCACGGGCGTTGGACCTGGCTCGGGCACGATCAAATACCGGCTTCCCGATGCCCATACGGATTTCATCTTTGCCGTCGCAGGCGAGGAATTCGGCGTCGCGCTCTGCGTTCTGATCGCAGTCCTGTTCGGCGTCGTGACGATTCGCCTGCTGCTGCGCGCCTCGCGGTCGCGCGATCCCTTCGCTCAGCTGGCGGGGGCGGGCCTTGCGTTGGTCATCGGCCTTCAGGCCTTCATCAATATGGGGGTGTCGCTTTCGATTCTCCCCGCCAAAGGCATGACCCTGCCGCTCATCTCTTATGGCGGCTCGTCGCTCTTCGCGGTGGCATTGACCTTGGGGTTTGCACTTGGCCTGACGCGGCAGCGTCCCGCGCTGACGGAAGAGGCGATGCGATGAACGCGCCCTTCGTGCTCGCGGCCGGTGGGACCGGCGGCCATCTTTTCCCGGCGCAGGCCCTGGCCGGAGAGTTGATGCGTCGCGGCCGGCGGGTCGTGGTGATGACCGACGGGCGCGGCCACAATTACGGCAATGCGTTTCCGGGCGCCGAGATCGCCACCATACCCGCAGCGACCTTTGCCGGCCGTTCTTTCCTGGGGAGGTTTGCCGCATTCGGAGTGATCGGCCTCGGCATCGTCACCGCGCTGATGAAGCTTGTGAACCTGCGCCCGCGCGCGGTCGTAGGGTTTGGCGGCTATCCGAGTCTGCCGGTGATGATGGCCGCCTCGCTCGCACGGGTACCCTCTGCACTGCATGAGCAGAATGCGGTGCTGGGCCGGGTGAACCGCCTGCTCGCGCCAAGGGTGGGAAGGATCGCCGCGACATTCCCCTTCGCGCGTTTCGCGCCGAAGGACTTGGCGCGCGTGGTCTTCACGGGCAATCCGGTGCGGCCCGAAGCCGCCGCGCTGAGGGGCGAGGCCTATTTTCCGCCCGCGCCGGGCGAGCCGATCCGATTGTTGATCTTCGGCGGCAGCCAGGGAGCTCGCGCTTTGTCGGAGCTGGTGCCTCAGGCGCTGGCGCGTTTGCCGCAAGATTTGCGGGACCGGCTCGACATCACTCAACAGGCTCGCGCCGACGATCTGGCAATGGTGGAGAGCGCCTATCGCGCCGCCGGGCTGAAAGCCCATGTGGCAAAATTCTTTACCGATCTGCCGCGGCGCATGGCGGCAGCGCATCTCGTCATCGCGCGCAGCGGCGCTTCGACGCTCTCCGAGCTCACCGTCATCGGCCGCCCTTCCATTCTTATCCCCTTTCCCTTTGCCATGGACGACCATCAGGCCGCCAACGCCGCCGTGCTGGATAAAGCCGGTGCTGCCTGGGTGATTCGCCAGGACGCGTTGGACGCCGACGGACTCTCGCATCTGCTGACGGAGATTCTCACGAATCCGCACCGTCTCAGCGACTGCGCCGCGGCCGCCAAAGCGCTTGGCCAGGTGGACGCGGCCGAACGCCTCGCCGATCTCGCCGAACATCTGGCGGAGGGTAGGTCCTCTTGAGCGTGATGCCTCATCAAACCGATGCCATGCGGGTGCCGCTTTCGATCGGCGCGATCCATTTCATCGGGATCGGCGGTATCGGCATGAGCGGCATCGCCGAGGTGATGCGCAATCTCGGCTATCACGTGCAAGGTTCCGATTCGGCCGACAGCGCCAATGTGAAGCGGCTGCGCGAGTTGGGAATTCCGGTCGCGATCGGCCAAAAAGCGGAAAATATCGGTGACGCCCAAGTGGTGGTTTATTCCTCTGCCGTGAAGCCCGACAATCCCGAATTCGCCGCGGCGCGGACAGCAGGACTACCTATCGTGCGGCGGGCGGAAATGCTCGCCGAGCTTATGCGGCTCAAGCGCTGCGTCGCCATCGCGGGCACGCATGGCAAGACCACGACCACCACCATGGTGGCGGCGCTGCTCGATGGCGGCGGCCTCGATCCGACTGTGGTGAATGGCGGCATCATCAATGCTTACGGTACCAATGCGCGGCTTGGCGCCGGCGAGTGGATGGTGGTGGAGGCCGATGAATCGGACGGCACCTTCCTGCGGCTTCCCGCGACGGTGGCCATCGTCACCAATGTCGATCCGGAGCATCTGGACCATTATGGCGACTTCGACAGAGTGAGGATGGCATTCCAGAACTTCGTCGAGAACCTTCCGTTCTACGGTTTCGCGGTGATGTGCGCCGATCATCCTGAGGTGCAGGCGATGATCGCGCGTATCCGCGACAGGCGCATCGTCAGCTATGGCTTTAGCCCGCAGGCCGATGCCCGCGCGGTGAACGTCACCTTCTCGCAAGGCGCCTCGCATTTCGACGCGGTGTTCCGCGACCGTCGCAAGGGTACGGAGATCACGCTTACCGACCTGCGCCTGCCCATGCCGGGCGAGCACAATGTCTCCAATGCCATTGCCGCCATCGCGGTTGCGCGCGAACTCGGCGTCGCAACCGATGCGATCCGCAACGCGCTGAACGGCTTCGGCGGCGTGAAGCGTCGCTTTACGCGTGTCGGCGAGTGGAAGGGCGCGGCGATCATCGACGATTACGGCCATCATCCGGTGGAGATCGCGGCCGTGCTGAAGGCGGCGCGCCAGGCTTTTTCCGGACCGATCATCGCGATCATGCAACCGCATCGTTACACGCGGCTGCACGATCTTTTCGATCAGTTCTGTACCTGCATGAACAGCGCCGACACTGCGATCATTGCGCCGGTCTACGCCGCCGGCGAGCCGCCGATCGAAGGCATCAACCGCGATTCGCTGATCGAAGGCTTGCAGCGGCACGGACATAAGCACGTCCTGGCGATCGATGGCGCCGATGATTTGCCTCCGTTGGTTGCCTCTCTTGCGCAGCCGGGGGGCGCCATCGTCTGCCTGGGAGCGGGTTCCATAACGGGGTGGGCGGCAGGGCTCGAAGCGGCGCTGAAAGCGCGGGAGGCCAACCCGTGACAACCTCCCTGCAATCGCCGCTGCCGGCCATACGCGGCACCTATGCCGAAACGGCGAGCCTGAAGGATCTGGTCTGGTTTCGCGCCGGCGGGCCGGCGGAGACTCTCTTGCGCCCTGCGGACATCAACGATCTCTGTGCCTTCATAGCGGCAAAGCCCGCCGATGTGCCGGTGACAGTGATCGGCGTCGGCTCGAATCTGTTGATCCGCGATGGCGGAATTCCTGGCGTGGTGATCCGGCTTCCAGGCGCTTTCGGTCGTATCGAACCGGTCAGCGACACAATGATACGCGCGGGCGCCGCGGCTCTCGATGCGGCGGTTGCCCGTGCGGCAGCGGATGCGGGAATCGCCGGCCTCGAATTCCTGCGCGGGATTCCAGGCACCATCGGCGGCGCTCTCACCATGAATGCCGGCTGCTATGGAACCGAGATCAAGGACGTTTTTGTCGAGGCGCGCGCCGTGGATTCGCGCGGCCGCCTGGTGACGCTCGGGCCCGCCGAGATGGGATTCACCTACCGCCATTCGCTTCCCCAAGGCATGATTTTCGTCGATGCCGTTCTGCAAGGGACGCAAGGAGAGCCCGAAGCGATCCGTGCCCGCATGGAAGCGCTTGTGGCGCAGCGCGAGAGCACACAGCCGGTGCGCAGCAAGACCGGCGGCTCGACGTTCAAGAATCCGCCCGGCCACAAGGCCTGGCAGCTCATCGACGAAGCCGGCTGCCGCGGCCTGATGCATGGGGCAGCCCAGGTCTCTGAGAAGCATTGCAACTTCCTGATCAACACGGGCAACGCCAGCGCGACCGATATTGAAGCCTTGGGCGAAGAGGTTCGGGCGCGTGTGCAGGCGAAGTTCGGCATCCAACTCGAATGGGAGATCAAACGCATCGGCCGGCCACTCAAGGACGTGACGTCATGACGGCCTTCAAACATGTGGCCGTGTTGTTGGGCGGGCGCTCCGCGGAGCGTGAGGTGAGCCTCGTCTCGGGACGCGCCTGTGCCAATGCGTTGCGCGAGGAGGGATTCCAGGTCACGGAGATCGATGCCGGTCACGACCTTGCCGAGCGCTTGCGGGCGACCAAGCCCGATGCCGCCTTCAACGCCCTTCACGGACGATGGGGCGAAGACGGTTGTGTGCAAGGCCTTCTCGAGATTCTGGAGATTCCCTACACCCATTCCGGCGTGCTTGCTTCCGCGCTTGCCATGCATAAGGAGCGCGCCAAAGCTGCCTTCCGCGCGGCCGGTTTGCCGGTTGCTCCGAGCATCGTGATCGACCGCCATCGCGCCGCGAGCGATCATCCCATGGAACCACCTTATGTGGTGAAGCCGCTCAATGAGGGCTCCAGCGTCGGGGTCTACATCATCCGCAAGGGCGACAATCGTCCCCCGGCGGCGCTTGCCTCGCCGAATTGGAATTTTGGCGATGAGGTGATGATCGAGGAATATGTGCCGGGGCGCGAGCTGACGGTTGCGGTGATGGGTGACCGCGCCCTCGCGGTCACCGAGATCGTGACCCAGTTGGAGTTCTACGATTACGACGCCAAATACGCGCCCGGGGGGTCGGAACATGTAGTGCCTGCCAAGATTCCGGACGTCACGCGCCACGAAGCGATGGCGTTGGCCGAGCGCGCGCATGTGGCACTGGGTTGCCGCGGCGTTTCGCGCACCGATTTCCGCTATGACGACACGGCCGGGCGCAATCGCCTGATCGTGCTCGAGGTCAACACCCAACCCGGCATGACGTCCACTTCGCTGGTTCCGGAACAGGCCGCTTACAAAGGCATGAGTTTCCGCGCCCTGGTGCGCTGGATACTGGAGGACGCTTCATGCGGTCGGTGAAGGCGAGAGACGCACGGTCCGAGAAATCGGCGGCCAGCGGACGCCGCGGCAAAATCCTCCCGCGCGCGCCGGAACCTCGTGCCGACACGCGGGCGCAACGAAAAGCAAAGCGGGGCGCACAGTCCGGAACGCGGGCGGAGGGCGAACGGCGCTTGGCCTTTCGTCGGCCCATCCTGGTGCTCACGCTCATCCTCATCGTCGCGGGAGCCGCGATCGGACTGTTCGCAGGGGGGCATGTGGCTAAGGCTGTGGGGCGGATGGAAGCCGCCATGGTGGCGCCTTTCACCGATGCGGGCTTTGCCGTCCGCACTATCACCTTGGCGGGGGAAGAACGCACCGCGACCGATGCCGCTTATGCGGCATTGGCCATCGGCAAGGGCGGTTCCATCTTTTCGGTTCGTCCCGACGAAGCCCGCGCAAGGCTCTTGATGCTGCCCTGGGTGGCGGACGCCGAAGTACGACGTCACTTGCCCGATTCGGTCTCCGTTCGCCTCATCGAGAAACGCCCCTTTGCGCTGTGGCGAAACGGCAGGGAGCTTTCCATCGTGGAGCGCTCCGGCGCCGTGATCACCAAGGCGGGCACGGAACGCTTCGCGCATCTGCCGCTCATCTCCGGCGCCGGCGCTCCCGAAACGGCCGCGCCCATCATCGACGCGCTCACCCGGCAGAAGGCGATCCAAGCGCGGCTGCAGGGGATCGAACGCATCGGAGAGAGGCGATGGGATCTGCTCCTCTCGGGCGGCGTCACCGTCCGGTTGCCGGAAGAGGGGTGGGAGCGACAGCTCTCGGACCTCGAACGGTTGATCGTCGAGAAAGGTGTCCTGGAGCGCGATATCGAAGTGATCGATCTTCGCTATCCCGATAGTTATGTGTTTCGATTGCACAACGGTGATTCGCGGCCGGTGCCGCGGGAAAGGCGCGCGTAGGGGTAATCGGCCCAAATGGGAGAAACGTTCCGTACAAAAACGAATGGGAAGGCGAACGGCGCGCGTACCGTGCACGCGCGCAGCGGCTTGATTGCGGCTCTCGATGTGGGCTCGTCGAAGATCGCGTGCATCATCGGGCGCGCCGAACATGGCGGCATCCAGGTGCTGGGCTCCGCCTTGCATGAATCCCAAGGCATCCGCTCCGGTGCGGTGACCAATCTCGACCTCGCCGAGCAATCCATCCGCAAAGCCGTCGACGCGGCCGAGCAATTGGCCGACCATCGCATCCAGGATGTGATCCTTGCGGTGCAATGCGGTCAGCCAAAAAGCCTCAACACGCGCGCGGAAGCCGCGCCCGCTGGAAGCCTGATCAATGATGGCCACTTGCGCGCGCTGCTCGCCGACGCCAAGCGTCGCTGCAAGGAGGAGGGTTTCGAGACCATCCAGGCAGCACCTACCGGTTACGTGGTCGATTCTTCGCGCGGCGTATCGGATCCCCGCGGCATGTTTTGCGAACGGCTCGGCGTTTCGGTGCACGCAGTCGCCGTACGCTCGGGGCCGTTGCAGAATCTGAAGCTCGCCGTGGAGCGCTGCCACCTCACCATCGGGCGACAGCTTTACGCGCCCTTTGCGAGCGCGCTTGCAACGCTCACCCCCGATGAGATGTCGTTGGGCGTCACATTGGTCGAGATGGGCGCCGGCTGCACGTCTGTCGCAGTCTTCATCGAAGATGCGCTCGTGCATGTGGATTCGGTCCCGCTCGGCGGCGCGCATATCACCGCAGATATCGCCAAGATGCTTTCGTCCCCGCTTGGTGCGGCGGAGCGGATCAAGACTCTCTACGGCTCCGCGCTCGGCGAGATCGACGCGGGCGGAGACCTTATTGAAGTGCCGCTGATGGGCGAAGAGGGCGAGCGGGGCAGCGACCGCGTGCGCCGTTCCGTGCTGACGCGCATCATTCAGGCGCGTCTCGACGAAATCTTCACAGAGATTCAGACGCGGCTGAGAAAAACCGGATTTGACGTTTCGGCCGGCAGACGCGCCGTTCTCACCGGGGGTGGAGCGCAGCTGGCGGGTGCCCGCGATTTGGCGGGGCAAGTGCTCAACAAGCAGATTCGCATCGGGCGGCCACAGACCTTTCCGGGGCTGGCTGCGGCGACCGCCGGACCTGCTTACGCCACTGCGCTGGGACTTCTCATTTCGGGCGCGACGAGCTCGTCGGAGACGAACGATCCTTTGCCGCCGCCAGTCGAAGAAAAATCGCCGCGCCGCGGCATTGTGCGCTGGTTCAGCGAAAGTCTTTTTGGATGATGGATTACGGGGTCAATTGGTGGACGGAACGAACACAATACGGGCGTCCGCTGGGGTGTATGTCGGAAGTCATGATGGCAATTTGTGGAGGTAGTACATGACGATCAATCTTAGGGCGCCCGAACAAAGGGAGCTCAAGCCTCGGATCACGGTGCTCGGAGTCGGCGGAGCCGGCGGCAATGCGGTCAACAATATGATCGGTGCACGGCTCGAAGGGGTGAGCTTCGTGGTCGCCAACACGGATGCGCAGGCATTGGCGCAGTCCAAGGCGGATCACAAGATTCAATTGGGTGCAGAGCTGACCGAAGGACTCGGCGCCGGCGCCAAACCGGAAATCGGCCGAGGCGCGGCGGAGGAATCCATCGCCGAGATTCTGGAGCATCTTTCCGGTTCGCATATGGTGTTCGTCACTGCCGGCATGGGCGGCGGCACGGGCACCGGCGCAGCGCCGGTCATCGCGCGTGCGGTACGAGAGCTAGGTATCCTCACGGTCGGCGTGGTGACCAAGCCGTTTCACTTCGAAGGCGACAAGCGCATGAAGGTTGCCGAGCGGGGCATCGAAGAGCTGCAGAACTACGTCGATACGCTGATCATCATCCCCAACCAGAATCTGTTCCGCGTGGCCACGGAGCGCACTACGTTCGCGCAAGCCTTCGCGATGGCGGACGACGTGCTGCATTCGGGCGTGCGCGGCGTCACCGATTTGATCGTCATGCCGGGCCTCATCAACCGCGACTTCGCCGATATCAAGACGGTGATGTCGGAGATGGGCAAGGCGATGATGGGCACGGGTGAAATGTCGGGCGAGGGTCGCGCGCTCAAGGCGGCCGAAGCGGCGATTTCCAATCCGCTGCTTGACGACGTCTCCATGAAGGGCGCGCGCGCCGTGCTGGTCAACGTGACCGGCGGGCCGGATCTGATGCTGTTCGAGGTGGATGAAGCGGTGAACCGCGTCCGCGCCGAAGTCGATCCCGATGCCAATATTCTCTTCGGCAGTGCGCTGTCGGAAGATATGGAGGGGCGGGTGCGCGTCTCCGTGGTCGCGACCGGCATCGACGCCGAAAGCTGTATCCGCGGCGACAATGTGCAAAAATTCCCGCTGCGGCGCAAAACGGTTGAGGCCGAGATTCCCATCGTCGCGGTTTCTCCGATGGCGCGCGCCCAGGCGGCCCTGCAGAGCCCGGTCCATCAGCAGGTCGCCAATTTGGCGCAGGAGTTCGTAGCGCGCGTGGATATGCCCCTGCCGGAGGAAGTGCCGGCAGTCTCGTTGCAAACTGTGCCGCAGTTCGATGAGCCGATGATTCTGGGCGGGGTCGAAGCGCCCTTCATGCAGGAGCATCCGTCCACGGCTCAGGCTCTGCGGGAATTCGCGCCGCCGCAGATTCCGCGGGAAAAAGAAAGGCGCCGCGTCTTTGGAATCTTCGGCGGCCGCCGGCGGGTCGAACCGCAGCTCGCGATGCGCGCTGCCGCGGCGGCACAAGCGTCTCCTCCACAGCCCTCGCTTGCATCAGGTCCGACCGAACCCCCAGCGGCCGCTCCCGCTCCCGCTCCCGAGGTGCGTCCGCAACAGCAAGCGCCGGCCGGCGATCTCTTCGCGGACGTCGCCGAGAATGACCGGTTCGAGATACCGGCTTTCCTGCGCCGCCAGGCCAAAATGGGTTCTTGATGGCGAAACGCCGGACGCTCGCGGGCGAGGTTTTCGCTGAAGGCGTTACCCTCCACGCGGGCGTTCCGGTGCATATGAGATTGGCGCCGGCCCCACCCGGGGACGGCATCGCGTTCCGCCGCAGCGACGTTCCGGGATCGGCTCTCATTCCGGCACTTTGGTCGAACGTCGCGGAGACCAGGCTCGGCACCGTGCTGAAGGGTCCCGATGGCACGAGCGTTGGAGTGGTCGAGCACCTGCTCTCGGCTGCCGCAGGCATTGGGATCGACGATTGCCTGATTGAAATCGACGGCCCCGAACCGCCGATCCTGGACGGGGATGCGCTCTCTTTTGTGCGCCTGTTCGACAAAGCCGGTTTAAGGGACGCGGTGGGGCCTCGGGATATGATTCGTGTACTGAGGGAGGTCCGGGTCGCGGCCGGAGACGCGAGCGCTCGCCTGTTGCCCGCAACAGAGTCCGAATTTTTCTTTGAAATCGAATTTCCGAGCGCGGTTATCGGAAGGCAAACCTTCCAATGTCCTCTTACCGAGGTCGTTTTCCGCCGCGACATCGCGCCCGCTCGGACCTTTGGCTTCCTGCATGAGGCCGACGCTTTGCGCGCGGCGGGTTATGGGCGCGGCGCCGGTCTCACCAATACGCTGGTCATCGACGGGAACCGGCTGCTGAACCCGGAACTGCGGCGGTTTCCCGACGAATTCGTTCGCCACAAGATTCTCGATGCCGTCGGCGATTTGAAGCTCGCGGGCGCGGCCCTGATAGCGCGCTTCGAAGGGTACCGCTCAAGCCACACGCTCAACAATGCGCTGCTCCGCGCCCTCTTTGCCGGCCCCGCCCTTTATGAACGGGTCCAGAGTTAGACGCGTTGCAACTTGCCATTCTTGCCGTGTACATTGACCCGGACGCGAGGGGGGTGCCTGCTCGCCAAACCCCAACCCGTAGGACATGTTATGTCACTGAAGACGCTCCTATTTTCGATGCGCTCCGGGAAGCTCGCGGCGGCCACGGGACTTGCCTTAGGCGGCCTGCTGCTCGCCGGCTGCGCCGATGACGACCAAATGGCGGCGCAATATGTGGAGCGTCCGATCGAGCAGATCTATGCCGACGGCTGGACCCTGATCAATCGGGCGGACTGGCTGAATGCGGGTCGCCAATTTGACGAGGTAGAACGCCAGCATCCTTATTCGGTCTGGGCGCGGCGCGCGGTTCTGATGTCGGCCTATTGCTACTATCAGGGCAATCGCTACGACGAGGCGATCGATGCGGCCGGCCGCTTCATTCAGCTTCATCCCGGCAACAAAGACGTGCCTTACGCCTATTATTTGAAGGCGGTCTCGCTTTACGAGCAGATCGGCGATGTCGAACGCGACCAGGGAAAGACCGAGGATGCGCTGACGGCACTGCAGGATCTGATCCAGCGTTTTCCCGACACCGAATATGCGCGCGACGCGAGACTGAAGGTCGATCTGACGCGTGACCATCTGGCGGGGCGCGAGATGACCATCGGCCGCTTCTATTTGCGCCAGGGCGAGTACATCGCAGCGATCAACCGGTTCCATTCCGTGATCGACAAATATCAGACCACGACTCATACCCCTGAGGCGCTGGAACGTCTGACGGAAGCCTATCTCTCGCTTGGCGTCGTCAAGGAGGCGCAAACCTCGGCTGCGGTGCTCGGCTACAATTATCCGGGCAGCCGCTGGTACATGGACGCCTATGCGCTGCTGACGGAGAACAATATCGCGCCGTCGGAGAACGAGGAATCCTGGATCAGCAAAGCCTTCCGGACGGTATTCTGAAGGAAGGCCTCGGGCCTAGGGCATGCTGGCCTCGCTCACCGTCCGCGACATCGTTCTGATCGAAAGAGCGGAGCTTCATTTCGCGCCGGGCTTGAACGTGTTGACGGGCGAGACGGGCGCCGGCAAATCCATTTTGCTGGATGCGCTGGGCTTGGCAGCCGGCGAACGGGGCGCCGGGCGCACCGTGATCCGCGCCGGAGCGGAGCAGGGCGCCGTCATCGCCATTTTCGATGTGGAACCCGACCACCCTGCATGTGCGCTCCTGAAGGCTAGCGAGCTCGGCGACAATTCCTGCGAGATCATTCTGCGCCGCACGGTGTCCGCCGATGGGCGCAGCCGGGCTTTCGTCAATGATTCTCCTGTTGGCATCGGCCTTGCGCGGGAGATCGGCGCGGCGTTTCTCGAAGTGCATGGTCAAACCGATGATCGCGGCCTGTTCGATGCGAGCACCCACAGGGTTTTGCTGGACGCGTTCGGCGCCCATACGGACCTCGCCGACGAGGTTGCGCGCCTGCACGCCACAGCGGCAGCCGCGGAAAAAAAGCGCGACGACCTCAGCCGCCGTCAGGCGGCCGCGGCACAGGAAATCGACTATCTCAGCCATGCTGCAAGCGAGCTGCGGGAACTGGCGCCGGAACAGGGCGAGGATGCATCGCTGTCCGCGACGCGCGCGCTCCTGATGAATGCCGGACGTCTGGCTCAGGAAATCGCGGCAGCACTGGATTTCGTCGCCGGCGACGGTGGCGCGGAGATTCGTCTCGCAGCGGCGCTTCGTCGGCTCTCGCGTCTTCCCGCGGAAGGAAAAGAGGCCGCGGCCGCGGCGGAAACCGCACTCGATTCCGCATTCGCGCTCACTCAGGAGGG
>DATHDZ010000049.1:0-3282 GCA_035318785.1 Micropepsaceae bacterium | reverse complement strand
CGCCTTCACGTCGAGCGGCGTTTCTTCCCAGCGGACGGCGGCCTCATTGTTGATGAAGCGCGTGTTGAAGCAGAGCACCATGAAGCCGCGCTTCGACAATTCCGTGCAGGCGATATTGTTCAAATTGTTCGCGGTGCGGTGTGCGACCAGGAAAGCGATGTGCGGCGCGGGCCCGCTATCGGGGCGATACAGCGCGGCGCTCACGCGCCCGAGCGGTACAAATTCGGGATGGCTCTGGGCGAAGGAGGGCGCCGGAGCCGCGAGCGCCGTCGCAAGCGCGACTGCGCAAACGTTCAGAAGATATCGAACTCTCATCTGTTCCTCCTCCGGCCCGTGAAGGCCCCTTCAGAAACGTTTGTTGGCCCAGTCGCGGATATAATCGAATAGGTTCTTCACCGTGTTGGAATATTGCCCCGGCGTGGTCTCGCAGGCCTTGCAAGGCGTGTAGCCGTGCACCGCGCCTTCGACAACGATGTAGTCCTTATCCGTGCTGGGGCTGAGGTCGTACATCAGCTCCTGGTCGCGGATGAAGCGCCACCCGCCCATCGCCGCGATCATGATCGGCGCCTTGATCGATTGGACGTTGCAGATGGTGGAAATGTTGGTGGCGCAATGTTCGATACCATCGAGGGAATTTGTCGAACGCGTCGCATTGGCGCTGAGATAAGACGTGAAGGTCAGAACCTTGACCCCGGCATTGAACAGGCGATTGGCCTTGGCCTGACCCAATTCCGGCACGGCGACGCTGTGCACGACCTGGGTCGCGATGGTGCCGTCGTTCTTCAGCAATTTCTCGGCGCGCGCCGTGCTCATGAATTCGGGGATGCTGGGGTCCATCAGCATCAGCCCGGCCGAACCGTCCTGATCGCTGAACGGAACCAGCACGATGTCATTGTCGGGGAAAACATAGTCGCCCTTTTTCATCCGTTCCTGCGCGGCAAGGACGTGGGCGATCTGTTCGTTCATCACTTTGGATTGGGCGGCGTAATACCGGGTTTGGAATTCCTTGGAGTAATGCGACGGCCCATTCGGGTTGTAGCCGTTCTTCGGATCGAAGGGATCGAGTTCGGGAATCACACGCACCTTGCCGGCATCGATGACGAGCGAGGGGTTGATGCCGCGCAGCGCCTGGGCTGGATTGCCCGGATGCGCATCGGGGAAGACCAGCCCGTCGGCCGGCTTCAAGCCGCCGACATTGTTGGCGCATTTCACCATGCGTTTCGGGTCCTGGCAGAAACCGACGCCGTTTTCGGCGATCGCCTGATAAAGGCTCATCAGCGGCGAGCCGCCGCTATGGCCGAGCAACACGACTTTGGTGATGCCGGGCTGGCTGCGCGCATATTCCATCGCGGCTTTGACATCGAGCGGGGTCTGTTCCCAATCGACGATCGTCTCATTGTTGATGAAGCGCGTGTTGAAGCACACCACCATGAAGCCGCGCTTGGATAATTCCGTGCAGGCGCTGGTGTTGAGGTTGTTCGCCGTGCGGTGGGCGACGAGGAACGCGATATGGGGCGCAGGCCCGCCGTCGGGGCGATAGATCGCCGCACTCGCCCGGCTCAGCTGCACGAATTCGGGATGGCTTTGCGCGAATGATGGTGCAGGAAAAGCGAGTGCCGCCGCGATGGCCAGCGAGCACGCGCTCAAAACATGTCCCAATCTCATAGGTCCCTCTCCCAGGCTCTCCGTGTCCAACAACACTTAGCCGGTTTGCCGCAGCAGAACTTAGAGTATTGTGTTCCGAGGGGCCGGAAAAGGCATCTCGCAACGGGGAATTCGGCTTCGTGGCAATGCTGGGAGGTAACCGAAAATGGCAGGTCGGCACTGGGTTTTGCAACCCGCGGTTAGGGCCCTCGCACTGCTTGGCGTCCTCGTTTCCATGGCTCTTTCTTCAGGTCCGGCCATGAGCGCGGAGGCGCGGAATTTCCGCCTGGAAGACGCCACCATTGCCGATGTTCATCGCGCGATTCTTGCCAAGGAGCTCACCGCCACACAATTGGTGACCTACTATCTGAAGCGGATCGAGGCCTATAACGGCGCTTGCGTGAACGGTGTTGTGGACGCCAAGACGGGTTTTGTCCTTGGCGATATTTCGCCGAAGGAGAAGGCCGGCAAGCTTGGCGCGCTGATGACGCTGAACCTGCGCGGGAAACGCTCCAAGACCGATGCCACCGACAACAATCCCGACATGCCCGACGCGCTGGAAACCGCTCGCGCGCTGGACGAGGAATTCGCGCGTACGGGCAAGCTCAAAGGGCCGCTGCACGGCATTCCTTTCGCCATCAAGGATCAGTTCGACACCTTCGACATGCGCACGACAAGCGGCGCCGTCGCCGCCTATGCCAATGACCGCCCGCCCAAGGATTCCGAAGTCGTGGCGCGGCTGAGGAAAGCAGGCGCGATCATCCTCGCCAAGGGAAATATGGGCGAATACGCGTCGGGCGATCGCAGCACCTATGGCGGTACGACGTGCAATCCCTATGACACGAGCCGCAGCGCCGGACGTTCCAGCGGCGGGCCGGGGGCGGCGGTCGCCGCCAACCTGGTGATGTGCGGCATCGGCGAGGAGACCGGCCCCTCGGCGCGCAATCCGGCCGCCAACAACAGCCTTGTCGGAATCGTCGCGACCCATAGCCTGGTCAGCCGCGCGGGGTTGATACCCGCGTCCCTGACACGCGACCGCGCCGGAATGCTGTGCCGAAGCGTCAGGGATGCCGCGACCGTGCTCACGGCACTGGCCGGATATGACCCAAGAGACGCCGCCACCGCGGACAGCATGGGGCGCATGCCGGGCCGCGCCTATGAAACCTTCGCTGACAATGCCGACCTCAAAGGCCTGCGCATCGGGGTGCTGCGGGAATTCATGCAGGTGTTCACCAAGGCGGATGAGGACAGCGTCCGCATCGCCAATCAGGCGGTGAGCGATCTGGCGAAGGCCGGCGCAACGATCGTCGACCCCGGGCCGCATGGCGCGCTGTTCAAAGACGCTATCGCCGAGATCATGCCGGCGCTCGACGCGCCAACCTTGGCGGCCGTCTACAAGGAGCTGTTTCCCACCGCGACGCCGGTGGTGGCGCGCAGCGTCGATATCGCGGGGAAGCCGGCGCAATTGCCGCCCGAGCTGACCATAAGGCTGCTCGCGGAGCGCGAACCGCCCGCCTCGGGCGAGCTGCTCTTTGTCATGAACCGCTATTTGCGTGAACGCGGCGACAAGAACATACGAAACGTGCGCGATCTGATCGACCGTTCGACATTCTTCGATCATGCGCCCATCGACGGCGT
>DATHDZ010000048.1:0-2082 GCA_035318785.1 Micropepsaceae bacterium | reverse complement strand
ATCGCCGAGTCCGCCGGTCAAGGCTCCGAAACAGCAGCGACCTGATCAGCCGCAAATGCGCACGCGGCGCACGCGCCAGGCATCACCGTCCCAGAAGCGCTGGGTACGCCAGTAGCAGGGGGGGATCGGCTCTCCAACCGGGGCATCGACATAGCCCGGCCAGTACGGATAGCCGCCGGGTCCGGGATAAGTGGGCGGACCAGCATAAGCGGGCGAGGCTGCGGAAACGGCCAAAGTCGCGGCCGCAGCGAGGGCCAATAACGTCTTCCTCATGGTGATACCTTTCCAACGCAGCGAAGGCTGCAGCAAAAAGTTCCAAGGGTTTCTCTCTGAGAAATGTACGTTGTGTCTGCTGAGCGAGTTGAACGCAGTCGCGCTCGTCCTCAATCTGTCGCAGCCCTCGAAGGCGTCCGTCCGCGGGATGAGCTACCAGGACTTGTTGCGTCACCCCGATTTCACGCGAGCGGTCAAGGCGATCGCCGAGCAATGCAGCGTCAACGTCGACATCGCGAAGCTGAATGTCAAGGAGGGTGATCTCAGCAACTGGCGACCTCCTCGGATGCCGCCTTCGGGTCAATCGCGTCGTTTCGACCGTGGTTCGGCCACTTCCGGTCTACCCCCTATGAACGGACATAGTCAGACCGCCCCGGCATGTCGGAAAAGTGCCATGAATAGACATGCCGCTTGCACCGGACAACCCAACCGACGCCCCACGCAGAGGCGCGTCGAGGCCCTACCCAGAAGCTCAGGGCCGCGCCGTAACTCGTCTAGCTCACATAGGAGGTTTTGATTGAGAGAGCCGTCAGCTTTAGGCCATACTGAAATTCATCTGTCCTCAATTTCAAATGAAGCGCTGCGTTATCGGCAACTGGGAGCTAAAGCGAATGAATCGGCGAGAGTTAATCACCCTCGGCATGGCAGCTCTTGCCTGGCCAAGCTGCGCAAACGCCCAAGTTCCCGGGAGGATTCCCAAAATCGGCATGCTTTGGCACGCAGGCAGTGCTGAAGAGGAAGGAGCGTACTTCACGTCACTTATCGAAGGCTTCAATGCCTTGGCATACGTTGAGGGGCAGACAATCCTGTTCGAGCACCGATATGCTCATGAGCAATACGATCGGTTCCCGGCCCTCGCCCTAGAGCTTGTCGGTCTGAAAATGGATGTCATCATGGCTTCCATTCTGCCCGCCGCGCGTGCGGCCAAGCAGGCGACCAACACGATTCCGGTTGTCTTCGTAATCGTATCCGATCCAGTCGGCACCGGGCTCGCCAAGAGTTTGGCGCACCCGGGCGGCAACCTGACCGGTATGTCGAACATCTCTGAGGATCTGACCACCAAGAGGGTTCAGACTTTTAAGGATACTGTGCCACATCTAAAAAGGCTGGGCTTGATCGTGCATCCCGGAGGCCAGAGCCCACAACGGGTCTTCGACGAGTACCGCGCCGCCGCGGCTCTCCTCGGCATCGAAACAGTCGTGCTCGAAGCGCACACGCCGGCCGAAATCGATGTTGCTATGGAGAGCGCAAGCACCCGACGCCTCGACGCCGTCGCGTCAGCCCCCGATTCAATGATCTTCAACTCACGAGGACGGCTCGCTGACTTGGCGCTCAAAAGTCGCCTGCCGTACATGGGAAGCAATCTCGACGAAGCGACAGCGGGCGCACTCCTCGCTTATGGCCCTAGCCACGCCGATATTTTTCGGCGCTCTGCAGCGGTCGTCGACAAGATTCTAAAAGGGGAAAAACCGCAAGACATCCCGATCCAGCAACCCGTGACCTTCAATCTGCGGATTAACCTTCAGACGGCGAAAAAGCTCGGACTCGATATCCCGCCGCTCCTCCTTGCCCGCGCTGACGAGGTGATCGAATAAGGAGGCGCGACGTCTGCATTGGGTCAAATCGCGCCGCCTTGCCCCTCAACCGGCCACGACCGGTCTACCCCAATCAACGGACATCAACAGACCGGCCCAGTTGGTCCGTTTGGTGCCAATAGCCGAAGTCGCCATCTCATTCGAGCGTCGTGTCGGCACGGGAGAGCAGCGCCGGTGGGATCTCGACACCTAGCCTTTTGGCAGTCTTGAGGTT
>DATHDZ010000047.1:0-7727 GCA_035318785.1 Micropepsaceae bacterium | reverse complement strand
CTGGTCGCTGCGCAGGAAGCCGGGCTCCATGTTGAGCCTCCTGCCGCTGTCAATTGAAGACCGCCTTCAAGCTGCGAGCTTGCGAATAAGAAGCGGGGAGGCCATGGCGTTGGTCGTCTCCGGCCCGTTGAACAAATTATTGCGCTGGAGGGGGCCCCGGCCGGCCCCGGCCGATGCAATCTTTCTTCACGAAGCTCACGCGGAAGCGTGTGGTGTTGATGAGAATCCCAACCTAAATGTTCTTGAGACTAAGCACCTTGTGATCACCCCGATGGAATATCCCGATCTCATTGGCAACCGGTTGCTCTCGTCAAATTATGTCAATGTCCCAAGGCCGTCACAAATCGCACAGAGGGAGGGTTCGTTGCTGACGTGGCGGCAGGGCATCCGACCGGGTTCGCCCCTCGCTTATGGCTGCGCATTGGCGGTGACGGTTCTCGCTGCGGTCGTACCGTTTACCTTCGAGTGGCTCGGCACGCATAGCGTGTTCTTCGCGCCTTATTTTCCTGCGGTTCTCTTTGCTACGTTGGTCGGAGGAGTTGGTCCCGGCGTACTCGCGCTGGCGCTTGGCATCGTCTTGGAGTGGTGGGTCTTCCTTGTTCCAGGCTCTTTCGGCTTCAGAACTCCAGACCTGGAAGAGTCGTTTCAACTCATTTTTTATGCCGCTGCGGGCTTCTTCGTGATCTGGATCGCCGAAGAGTATCGGCGTCTCCTACGCCGCAGCGAGGAGGAGGAATCGAAACGGCGTCTCTACCTTGGCGAACTGCAGCATCGGGTCCGCAATATGATGACGATCGTACAGTCGATCGTGCGACAATCGCTTCACGGGAATGGCGAGGCGATAGAAACGGTGAACGGAAGGATCGTTGCCCTCCTGGCGACCAACGAACTGCTCACGCGATCGGAGGAACAGACCGCCGATGTCAAGGACATCCTCCTTGCGGAACTCACCCCCTATGGGAGTTCGCGGATCATCCTGCAAGGCGAATCGCGGGAACTTCCTTCGCGCTTGGCAGTGGCCTTTGCACTCGTCATTCACGAGCTGGCGACCAATGCGGTGAAGTACGGCGCCCTCTCACAAGAACAGGGCCAAGTGCACATTGCGTGGCTGATCCAAGGCGATCGCTTCACGCTCGAATGGATCGAAACTGGCGGGCCCGTGGTTAAAGCGCCTACGCGTCAAGGACTCGGCACCCCCCTCATCACGCGCCTTGTCAGTGGTCTCACGGGCGAGATCGTGAACGATTTTCAGCCGTGCGGTCTCAATTGCAGGATAGCTTTCGATCTGCGCGCGCAACAAAACGCATAGGCGAATTCCGTGCCCTAAGCCGCACCATCCGATGAGCGGCTCCGCGGCATCTCATATGGTTCCAATTTTCGGAATAATCCCGGGGAG
This sequence comes from Micropepsaceae bacterium, assembly GCA_035318785.1. Classification (GTDB taxonomy): domain Bacteria; phylum Pseudomonadota; class Alphaproteobacteria; order Micropepsales; family Micropepsaceae; genus CAIYRG01. Next base: position 6,331 of record DATHDZ010000047.1, on the reverse strand, counting down.
ACGCCGACCAGCTCGCGGAAACGCCGAGTGAAATGGCTTTGATCCGCGAATCCGACCGCAATCGCGATTTCCGAGAGGGAAAGATCATTATGGCTCAAAAGCTCGCGCGCCTTCGCGAGACGGCGCTCGAGCACAAAGCCGTGGGGCGTGGTTCCTTCGGACTGTTTGAACGCGCGCGCAAAATGATGGAGGGAAAGGCCCGCGGTCGTGGCTAACGCCTCCAGGCCGATATTCCCGTCCAGATGCGCATCGACGTAGTCGCGTACGCGGCGCAAGGCTGACGGCGGCAGTCCGCCGCGCGCCTTCGGTTCGGCAGCGACCCAGCGGCCTGTCGCAAGCATATCGCGCCGCGGCCGCAGGCGGAATTGGGCGTCCTCGGCCTTCAACAGCCGTGATGAGAACGCTTCAGGTGGAGTGAGGATCGCCGGCCAGGACTCGTCGCTTCCCAGCGGTTTCAATTGGGTCCAGACGTCTTCGCGATCCTTGTGCCGGAAGAGGGAATCGTTCGGCTGGAATATTTTCCCAAAGCCAACGCCGCTTTCTAGACGATGTCCCAGCCGCCTTAATACGCTTTGGCCGTTCCGGTCCGCGCCGGCAATGCGCCTTTCGCGATCGACGGCAATCAATATCGCCGAACCGAGTTCGCCCGGAATCCGAACGGCGAAAATCCACTCACGGCCGAATTTTTCGCGGAAAATGCGCTCTTCGATGGCCTGCGCTGCTGCAATCGTCAGCGCGCCGGTCAACGCGTGAGCATGTTCCGAAAGGTGCGGATCGATGGATGACACATCCAAGACGCCGGCCAACGCGCCGCTCGCATCGAAAATCGGCGCGCCCGAGCAGCTAAGATCAATGTGTCGCGCCCGAAAATGCTGCGAGCGATGCACGGTTACAGGGCGCTGCTCCGCAATGCAGGTTCCAATGCCGTTGGTCCCCTCGACATCCTCCGCCCAGATGCCGCCGACCCACACGCCCCAATACCGGAATTGCGCGGCTTCGTTCCCCTCTCCGCGATGATCGATCACGACGCCGTTCTTGTCGCACAACAGGATCACATAGTGCACAGGGCGCACGAGCTGGTAGAGATGATCGAGTTCGGTTTGCGCCAAATCGATGAGCCGCTCCACCGTTTCCCGGCGGTCCCGCAATTCGCCGGCCGTCAAGATGCGCGGCGACGCATTGGACGCAGGATCGATCCCGAGTTTGGTCGCAGAACGAAGCCATGACTTCCAGACGGTTTCGTCAGACGGCCTGGTTTGGCCACCCACCACTGCGGAAATGCGATGGATATGTTGGATCGCCGCTTTGGTCATCGTGCCCGGGCGGGTAGCTCGCCTTTCGGTGGGGGCGATCGCGTAATAATCGCGAGACGCTAATCCTCACCCCATCAGACGTCAACGCTTAGCCGGCGCCTGGATTGGGGACGATGTGTCGCTCCCTCACAATGCGATCCTGAGGGCCGCGAATTCGAGGCATCCGAAACGTGCGATGCCATACGTCTTGAGGTCGAGCTCGCGCTTCGAAATCACTGATCAGGCAGCGCAATTCGCGGTCCTGGGGCGCTGAGATTATGCCGAGATCAGGACCTTCAAGGCCTTGGTTTTGGCCGCAGAACCGAACGTCTCATAGGCGCCCAGCAAGTCATCAAATTTGAACCGATGCGTGATCAGGAGTGTCGGATCGATTTTCTTGGATCGCACGGTCTTGAGAAGCATCGGCGTCGTGACCGTGTCCACCAATCGCGTAGTTATCGCGATATTGTGCGACCAAAGCCGCTCAAGATGGAGATCAACTTTGGATCCATGCACGCCGATATTCGCGATGACGCCGCCAGGCGCCACAATATATTGGCAAAGAAGAAACGTTGCCGGGATGCCGACCGCTTCGATTGCGGTATCCACGCCGCGGCCGCCCGTCACGGCCTTGACCTCCTGTGCAGCCTTTCCACTCGCGCTGTTCACGGTGCTTGTCGCCCCGAAACGCCGCGCAACCTCCAACCGATTGTCATCAAGGTCGATCATAATAATTTCGGCGGGAGAATAGAACTGGGCCGTCAATAGTGCGGCCAAGCCGACTGGGCCGGCGCCGACAATTGCGACTGTAGAGCCGGGCGCAACCTTTCCGTTCAGCACTCCGCATTCAAAGCCGGTAGGAAGAATGTCGCTCAACATGACCAACGCTTCTTCGTCCGCGTCGTCTGGAATAGGATAGAGACTGGTATCCGCGTGCGGAGTACGGACATACTCCGCTTGTGTTCCGTCGATTTCGTTGCCGAGAATCCAGCCGCCAGTCAAGCAGTGGGAATACATCCCTCTCCGGCAATATTCGCATTTGCCGCATGCCGAGATGCAGGAGATCAATACCCGGTCGCCCGGTTTAAAGGTGGTTACTGCTGTGCCGACAGAATCGATCACACCAGTTCCCTCGTGACCAAGAATGCGCCCCGGCGCGCAGGTAGGGACGTCGCCCTTCAAAATGTGCAGATCGGTGCCGCAGATTGTCGTCTTGGTCATCTTTACGATGGCGTCGCTGGGCGCCTTGAGTTCCGGTTTCGGCCTGTCCTCAATTTGCTTATTACCGGGACCAAGATAGACGAGGGCCTTCATAAGCAGCTCCTAGCTGGATGAATGAGTGGGATGCCCGGGAGTTGGCGCCACGCCGTCAATTCTCTTTCGGGCGCCTTAAATCTGCCACCTGGTCGCTCGTCACATTTGAAGCCACGGAACCAAAACGCGCCGTGACATAGTTGGCGACCGCCGCAATTTCGGAATCCGAATAGGCCTCGCCGAATGCCGGCATGAATGCCGTTGCGCCGAGCGTAGGGCGGCTCATGCCGTTGAGCACGATTTGAACAACGTTGAGCGCGCTGGGATCATTCACGGCCGCCGCGCCCGTGAGTGTCGCGAAAGGCGTGAGCGCTCCTGTGCCCGTCCAAGCATGACAAGCCGCACACGCGCCTTCGAAAATGTGTTTGCCGCGAGGATCGACGTTTGCGGCGACGCCGAGTTTCGGCGCCGCGGGCGCCGGCTCCATCTTCGGCGAGGGAAAGCCGGGGGTAGAGACGGCCGGAATGGTGCGCAGATAGGTGATGATAGCGTGGATGTCGCTTTTCGAGAGATGATGGAGGCTGGCATCAACGGCCTCGCCCATGAGGCCCGATGCCGTTCCATGCCGCTGTGCGTGGCCGATGGAAAGATATTGCTCCAGCTCCTCATCGCTCCACGCTCCAATACCTGTGGCGCGGTCACTGCTGATGTTGAACGCTCGCCATCCATCGGCGACCGCACCGGCAAATTTGCGGCGGTTGTCGAGCCCCTGTGCCAGGTTGCGGGGCGTGTGGCACTCACCGCAATGCGCCAATGCCTCGGCAAGGTAGGCACCGCGGTTCCATTCCGGCGAACGGTCCGCGTTTGGTTCGAATCGACGGCCTGGGTTGTAAAGGAACGACCACGCCGCCAAGGCCCAGCGCTGATTGAAGGGAAACATCAGCGCGCTCTCGGGCACAATATTGTGCACGGGAGGCAGGCTGAACAGATAGGCCTTGATCGCCAGAGCATCCTCGTCGGTCAGATAGGTAAAGCTGTCATAGGGAAAAGCGGGGTAGAGGTGCTCGCCCCTGTCGTCGATGCCTTGGTGGACCGCGCGCAGGAAATCCGCATCGTTCCAGTCGCCGATTCCGGTCGCTTTGTCCGATGTGATGTTAGGGGAATAAATCGTCCCGAAAGGGAGATTGAAGGCATAGCCGCCCGCAAACGGCTTTCCGCCCTTTGCCGTATGGCAGACCACGCAATCTGCCGCGACCGCAAGATATCGCCCACGCGTGATCGGATCGGCTTGGCCAAGCTCAGCCGATACGCCTGTGGGATTCATGCCCGAATAAGCTGCCAGGGCAACGCGTCTTCCGCCCGCGAAATCCATCGGGCCAGGCTCATAGAGCGCCCAGCCCGCAACGCCTATCAGGACGGCTATAACAATAGTGCTGATGGCCCAGAAACGACCGGATGAAAGGAACGTGCGCGAACCGCTCATGCCGGTTTCCTTCCAGCCAGGATGTCGCGGTCGATTGGAAGTTTGCGCAACCTTATTCCGGTGGCCGCAGCGATCGCGTTGCAAACAGCCGGCGGCGCCGCGGTGGTGCCGGTTTCGCCGATTCCGCCTGGCGGCTCCTCGTTCCGGATCAGATGAACCTCGATGGCTGGCGTCTGGTTGATCCGCAGCATGCGGTAATTGTTGAAATTGCTTTGTCGCACTCGGCCCTTCTCGACAGTGATTTCGCCATAGAGCGCCGCGGTGAGCCCGAAGATCAGCCCGCCTTGCACCTCAGCGACGATGGTGTCGGGATTGACAGCGATCCCCGTGTCCACCGCGCTGACGATGCGCCGCACGTTGACCTCGCCGTTCGTGTCGACTTCGACTTCGGCGATGGTGGCGATGAAGCTTGCGAAACTCGGCTGCACCGAAATGCCCCGCCCAACGCGCCGCGGCAAAGGCTGGCCCCAGCCCGCTTTGCTTGCCGCAAGCTCGAGCGCTGCCTTGAGACGCGGCTGTTTGCCGAGCATGTCGCGGCGAAAGGTCAACGGATCCTTGCCCGCCTTCAGAGCGAGTTCATCGATGAAGGATTCGATGGCGAAGACATTGTTGTTGGGACCGACGCCGCGCCAAAACCCGGTGCGTATCGCGGGCGGTTCCTCGCGCACATATTGGACGCGAAGATTGGGGATGTCGTAGGGCATATCGACTGCGCTATCGACCGCATCGAAATCGACGTTGTTGGTGTAGCCGGACGGAAGCCACCGCGCCACGATGGACGAGCCCGTGATGCGATGGTTCCAAGCAAGGATCTTCCCATCACTCAGGCTCGCCGTGAGGCGGTCATAATAAACGGGGCGATAGGCATCATGACGGATGTCTTCTTCCCGGGACCATATGACTTTCACCGGCCCATCGACCTTTTGGGCGATGCGCACCGCCTTCTCGACGCCGTCAACCTCGAGCCGCCGGCCGAAGCCGCCGCCCAAATAATGATTGCGAAGAACGACTTTCTCGAGCGGCAAGCCGGTCAGCTTGGCGGCGGCCTCCTGGCCGCGGGCCTGCACCTGGATGCCAACCCAGATCTCGCAGGAATCGGGTTTCACGTGCACCGTGCAGTTCATCGGCTCCATTGGAGCGTGGGCGAGGAGGGGGAGTTGATAAACCGCCTCCACCCTTTGGCCCATGCCCAACGCCTTCTCGACGTCGCCGGTGGTTTTCGCCGTCGCGCCCGGCCGTTCGCTGGCGGCCGCGGCTCGCTTCCATATTTCGTTCGTGTCTATCGCGGCATTCGCGCCCTCGTCCCAGTCTATGTCGAGAGCGGCGAGGCCCTGTTGAGCTGCCCAGGTGTGGTCGGCGACGACGCCCACAAGATCATCCAGCACGACGATCTGTCGCACGCCGGGAATCATTTTCGCACGGCTGTCATCGACGTGGGCCACCTTGCCGCCAAGGACGGGGCAGGCGGCGATCGTCGCGAATTTCAGGCCTTCCGGCATGGCGTCAATTCCGTAGACAGTCTTGCCGTTGACCTTGTCCGGCGTGTCCAGCCGCTTGAGCGGCTTGCCGATCAGCTTGAAATCCTTGACCGGTTTGAGGGGGGGATCGGCGGGCGGCGTCATCATGGCCGCGCGCGCGGCGAGCGCGCCATAGCCCAGGCTCCGTTTGCTGGCATCGTGAATGACTTCGCCGTTCTCGGTGCGGCACGTCGCGGGATCCACGCGCCAGACTGCCGCCGCGGCCCCGACGAGCATCGCGCGCGCTCCGGCCCCGGCCTTGCGCAAAGGCGTCCAGAAGGCGCGAACGGAATTGGAATTTCCCGTCGCCTGTAGATGGAAGGCCGGGTTGCCGTAAAGTTTGTCGCTTGGTGGGGACGCTTCCACCCTGACATGGTCGAATGCCGCGTCGAGTTCCTCGGCGAGGATCATGGCATGTGCGGTGTAGACGCCTTGGCCCATCTCGGCCTGTGGCATGATCAAGGTCACTTTGCCTTGGCGGTCGATGCGGATGAATGCGTTAGGCGCAAATTCGGCATCGCGCGCCTCGGCATTCCCGGCGGCCGCCCTTGCCCGCGGGACGTTGAAACCAAGAAGAAAAGCGCCGCCAAGCGCAGCGCTTGCCTTTAGGATCGCGCGTCGGGACATCGCTTCCCGCGTGGGGACTTCGTCTTTCGTTCGGGAAAGGGACATCGTGGAACCTCGGCGATAGGTCAGAGTCAGGTCTGCTTTGATCCAGCCGTCTGCTTTGAGGCGGCCGCCTCTTTTATTGCGGCGCGGATACGCACATAGGTGCCGCAGCGGCA
>DATHDZ010000046.1:0-4074 GCA_035318785.1 Micropepsaceae bacterium | reverse complement strand
TTTGACGCCATTTTTGAGTCGCGTCAGAAGCAGGCCGATCGCGACATCGCCCGCTTCCTCGCCAGGTCCGGCGGGCGCCTCACCGATGATATCGAGCGCGAGATAACGCAGCGCCTCTTAACGGGCAATTGGAACCCTCGCCAGTGAGGGGCAGTACAATCGGATTTCTGAGACGTTGACGGTAGGCCGGAGAACGGAACGATCCAGCCGCTCCCGTCCGAATGCGGTGATCGCCGATTCAATCACGGCAAACTTACGCACGGCGGCAGCGGTCACGCGCACGCCGATCGAGGGCGCTAAGGGACCGGCAGATGATCTGCGCTTGGCACAAATCGGAAGTGCCAGAACGCATCAACGATGTCTGCTGTTGGGAGTAATCCGGACGGAATATGCTCGCTACGAGCCTTTCCGCTTTTGACCCAAAGCGGACCTCCGCCACCCGATCGAAAGTTGCTCCTGTCACTAAACTTTGCCAACGCTCCCGCCCTGGAGCTTTCTCAATGGCCTGTTTTTCAATAAGGGCTTTACAGCGACGCGAAGTGAATTGACGAAGAACGCGGGGGAGCGGTGACCCATGACCGCCATGGTGCCCTTGGTCGCGACATTGTGCTCGGCACTGATCCGGTGCGGCACGCGGGCTTGAGTCACTTCAGGCCGTCAGCCACCTTGGCGATGCCGGCTTTGGCGCAGATCTCGTCCTTCTCTTCGCCAGACGCGGCCTCTAAACATAAGCCCTCGCTTGACGGCATAAGGTCCTCGGATCAAACAGACTGAATGCGAAACGTACCGCTCCTTTCGAGACTGCCCCCATGAGCCCCTTGCTTAAAGAATTTCGTCACAATCCCCTGCTCTGGCTGCTGGCCTTCGTGCCCGTGGTGTTCGCTGCTCAGAAGCTCAAGCCCGAAGCGCACACGCTGCTTTTTGCGCTGTCCGTCCTGGCCATCGTGCCACTGGCCGTGCTGCTCAGTCACGCCACCGAATCCGTAGCGGCCAAGACGGGCGATACAGTCGGTGGCCTGCTCAACGCCACGCTCGGAAACTTGACCGAACTCATCATCGCGCTGGCCGCTTTGCGCGCCGGGCAATACGCTTTAGTGAAGGCATCCATCGCCGGGGCGATTGTCACCAACACGTTGTTCATGTTGGGCGTGTCGTTTCTGCTCGGCGGACTCAAGCACCACGTGCAGGAATACAACCGGGGCAGCGCCCGTCTGCAAGCGGGCCTGCTCTTTCTGGCCACGATCGCGATGTTGCTTCCCTCGGCGGTCTCTGAAGCCGATTCCGCGGCGGGGTCAGCGTTCACCGAGAAGTTGAGCGTGAGTCTGTCTGTGCTGCTCATCGCCGCCTACGGGTTGGGCCTGTTGTTCTCACTCAAGACACATCGCGAGTTCTTCGGCGGCGTGGAATACGCCGAAACCGGCGAAGCGCAGTGGCCATTGGGCGTGGCCCTGACCACGCTGGCGGGCGTCACGGTACTGATCGCGCTGGTGAGCGAGGTGTTCGTCGAGTCGGTGCAGCAGGCAGCGATAGCGTTCGGGATGACCCCCGCATTCGTGGGTTTCGTCGTCGTGGCGCTGGTGGGCGGTGCGGCGGAGATGACCTCGGCGGTTTCCGGCGCGCGCAAAAACCGGCTGGACCTGAGCGTGGGCATCGCGCTGGGGAGCGCGGTCCAAATCGCGCTTTTCGTCGCCCCGGTGCTGTTGCTGCTCAGTTACGTCGTCGGCCCGGAACCGATGAACCTGCAATTCTGGCCGGGCGCAGTGGTCATGATGCTCATCGCCACCATGACGGTGTCCCTAGTGACCAACAGCGGGCGCTCGGCGTGGTTTGTCGGAGTGCTCATACTGTTAGTGTACCTGATTTTCGCCATGACGCTTTATCTGTTGCCACCCCCGGTCCAGTGAAAGGTCGATGCCTCGAAACACAGCCCGTATCGCCGGAGCGATCTGCATGTTGCGCCAAATTCTCGTGGGTGTTGCCGTCAGTGTTTGCAACATTGCGATCCATGCATGTTTGACGACGGCTGTTATATGGGCGGCGCGAATCGCGGCTGCGATCGCAACGTCACGTCAATCGCTTCGATTGATTACGGTCATGATTGTGACCGTGTCGTTGCTGATGGCCGCGCATTTTGTCGAGGTGCTCGTTTGGTCATTGGCTTACGCAATCGTCGGTGCTGCACCTAAAGGCACTGATCTCATTTATTTCGCCTTTGTAAACTACACAACGCTCGGCTACGGCGACGTGACGCCGATGGAGCGCTGGCATTTGCTCGGGCCAATGACGGCGATGAACGGCGTGCTGTTGTTCGGGTGGTCAACTGCAGTAATTTTTGAGGTGCTGCGGAGGGCACTGATGACACCGCAGCGAACAAGGACATAGAGAGTCCAATACGGCGGACGTCCAGTGGCATGCGAATGTCGCGTAGGTTGCACCGTTCACAAAAGGAGGCTGCGGCATGCCGAGACAAGAAATCATCGACCGCATACAGAAGTATGTCGAGCCGTTCCGCGTCACCAAAGGCAAGGGCTTCCGGCTCAAGGACTTCGATCCGGGCGACACCTGCGGCCTGAAGATGGACAAAGGGGACGCAGCGGAACTGCTCCAACGCGGCACGGCCTGGCTCGCGGAAGAACAGGACATGCTCTACGCCCAGGATCGCTGGTCCTTGCTGCTCGTCTTCCAGGCGATGGACGCGGCCGGCAAAGACAGCACGATCAAACACGTCATGTCAGGTATTAATCCTCAGGGGTGCCAGGTGTTCTCGTTCAAGCAACCCTCGTCGGAGGAGCTCGATCACGACTTCATGTGGCGTTACGTCCAACACCTGCCCGAGCGCGGGCGCATCGGCATCTTCAATCGTTCGTACTACGAGGAAGTCCTTGTCGTGCGTGTGCACCCCGAGATCCTGAAGGCGCAGAAGCTGCCCGCGCCGCTCGTCGGCAAGGGGATCTGGGCCGAGCGGCTCGCCGACATCGCTCATTTTGAGGACTACGCCACCCGGCAGGGAACGAAGATTCTGAAGTTCTTTCTTCACCTGTCGCACAAGGAGCAAAAGAAGCGCTTTCTGAAGCGTCTCGACGAGCCGGAGAAGAACTGGAAATTCTCGGCCTCCGACGTCAAGGAACGCAAGTTCTGGGACGATTACATGCAGGCGTTCGAGGAAGCGATCGGGGCAACGGCATCGAAGCACGCGCCGTGGTTCGTCGTGCCTGCTGACAACAGGTGGTTCACCCGGCTCATCGTCGCCGCGGCGATCGTGGACGCCGTGGAGAATCTCGGCCTCGCATACCCGAAGGTCGACGCGGCGAAGAAGAAGGAACTTGCGGCCGTGCGTGCGGCGCTGTCCCGCGAGCGGTAGTTGTCCAACCGGAGTCCGGTTCTTCAGGTTCCAAAGATCGCGCGCGCGTTCGCTCGTCAGCGCGAGGTTCTCATGCGCGGCGGCCGCGCGGACTCATCACCGGTAAGGTGAGAGGGCCGGGGCTTCCGACGCGTAGGGGAGCGCCTTGGGCTTGAGGATCACCTTCTCCACGTTCCCCGGGAGCACATATCGGCCGATGTACCAGTGCGCCTCGATGTCGGCGCCGTAGGACCGTCGCATCGCGTAGGACATTGTGTCTGCGACCAGCGCCCCGAACGCCCACACGCGCAATTCCCGCGCCCGGAGCAGGCGGGCGAACGGGCGCGCAAGCTCGTGGTCCTCGATGACGATCGGCCGCGCGTTCTGCCGCAAGGCGGCCATCAGCTGCGACTTGAGAGAGACCCGCACGGGGACCGGCGGCGGCGGCTTGGGCGGCTCGGCGTTGATGTAGTTGCTCTCCAACATGCCGACGTCCCTACGTCAGGATATGGGCGCGGGTGTGAACCACGAGCCGAATGCGTTGCTATGGTTGAGGGAAGATTAAGGTCCGACATGCCTTCGGCAGCCGACCTGGGCCGTGAACGCGTACGCGCCGCCGAGGAGGCTTTGTCACGCTCCCTGTCCAGATACCGTCGGCTCGTTCAACTCTGCTACCGCTGCACAGAGATTGTGACCGTCGTATCGAGGTCTGAATTCCGCCCTCGTCCTGATGA
>DATHDZ010000045.1:0-6810 GCA_035318785.1 Micropepsaceae bacterium | reverse complement strand
TCATGCGCTGACTCCCGCCTGACTCTGCAGATGAATGAAGACGTCTTCGAGGTTGGGCTCGGACTCTCGAATGTCGATGCGGGGCCGCGAGCGTAAGGGGGCGAGCGCTCTCTCCAGTAAAGCGCGATCATGGCCGCTGACGTGCAGCGCGGCGCCGAAGAAGGCGACGTGTTCGATTCCCGGCTTGCCCTCCAGCTGCGGTAGGAACTCGCGCACATCGGGACCTTCGATGACAAAGGTGATCAGCCCCGATTGTTGGATGACCTCTTGCACCGTGCCGCGTGCGACGATGCGGCCGAGATTGATGAAAACGACGCGATCGCAACGCTCCGCTTCGTCCATGTAATGGGTGCTCACCAGGACTGTGAGGCCTTGCTGGCTCAGATGATGGATCTCCTCCCAGAACTCGCGGCGCGCTTGTGGATCGACGCCCGCGGTGGGCTCGTCGAGCAGCAACAGCTTTGGCTCGTGCAGCATGCAGGCGGCGAGCGCGAGCCGCTGCTTCCAGCCGCCGGAGAGTTCGCCTGCGAGTTGATCCTGACGTTCCTGAAGGCCAAGCCGTGCGATCGTCGCGTCGACCTTTTGTTTGCGCTGCGGGACTTCATAGATGCGCGCAACGAATTCCAGATTTTCGCGGATGGACAGATCTTCCCAGAAGCTGAAGCGCTGAGTCATGTAGCCGACGCTGCGCTTGATGCTGCCGGTCTCGCGGAGCACATCGTAGCCAAGGCAGGTGCCGCTTCCGGCATCGGGCTTCAGGAGCCCGCAGAGCATCCGGATGGTCGTTGTCTTGCCGCTGCCATTCGGCCCCAGAAAACCCCACACCTGACCTTCGGGCACGGCGATGTCGATTCCGTCGACCGCGATCTTGCGCCCGAAGCGCTTGGTGAGGCCGCGAACGTCGATGGCGAGTGCACTCACGGTGCGCCAGCCGGTAGGGCGGGTACGGGCGTGACTTCCACCGGCACGCCGGGGCGGATCGGAAGGCCGCCAGCGACGCGGGCTTCGGCCTTGAACACCAGCCGCTCGCGATTTCCCGTGCTGTAGATCACCGGCGGCGTGAATTCGGCCTGCGAGGCGATGAAGGTGATGCTGCCGGTGAGACCGGCGGCGCAGCCATCGCAAGAAACGCGCACCGCGCTCCCCAGCATCAATTTCGAAACTTCCTGCTCGGGCACGAAGAAACGCACGAAGACATTGGCCGGCGGCAGCACCGCGACAACGGGCGCGCCGGCATTGGCGTATTCGCCCTGGCGGAAATAGACATCCTGCACCTCGCCGGCGACCTGAGCATGCACGGCGCGCTCGGAGAGATTGAACGCCGCCGTTGTGAGATTGGCTTCCGCCTGGTGTGCCTGGGCTTCCGCCTGACGGCGCAGCGCTGCCGCCTCCGTCTGCAGTGCCACGGTCTGCGCGCGGCGGGCGCGGGCGCTGTCATAGGCCGCCTGGACGGTCTCAAGGTCGCGCCGCGCCGAGGCCCCGATGCGGACCAGTTCCTGCTGACGCTCGAGCTCCTTTGCGTTCTTGGCGATATCGGCTTCGACTTGGGCTTCTTCGGCCTGGGCTTGGGTGATCTGAGACGCCGCCTGGCTTGCTTGTTCCTTGGCGGCCGCAATAGCGGCGCTGGCATTGTCGCGGGCGGCGACTTCGCGCACGGCATCGAGAGTGAAGAGCGCATCGCCGAGTTTGATTTTCGCGCCGCGCGCGACATCGATGCTGGTGATCCAGCCCGATTGCGGCGGCGCAATCAATGCGAGCTCGCCCTCGATATAGCCGAGCCAATAATCCTCCTTCGGCCGCTCGCATGACGCGAGCAAGCCAAGGGCGAGAATCGCGAGGACCTGGAAGGGATGTTTCATGCGTCACTCTCCCCGCGCTGAAGTCCGCGCAGAAGCGTTGCGATATGGGCCTCGATCAATCCCGGATAGTCGTAGGGCTCGGAATCCAGCTGCGCGAAGGTGGTGCGCCACATGGCGGCCAACAGAACGGGCGCGATGCACAGCCGCACGGCGTGAGGAAGGGGCAGCGAGCGCAATTCGCCGCTCGCCATTCCTTTCTTCAGCAGTCCGGCGAAAAGGCCGAGGCCGCGTTCGATCACCTCTTCGCGATAGATGCGTGCGAGATCGGGAAAATTGCCGGCCTCGGCGATGACGATCTTGGGCAGCACGACGCGGTTGCTGGTGGCGACGAATTCGCCGATCATTCGCAGGATGTCGGCGATGACCGGCGCTACGGGTCCGGACGACGCGCGAGCGGAATCGGCGAAGCGGGCGAGCTGGGTCCCGAGCATTTCGTGGACCAAGGCCCTGAACACCGCCTCCTTGCTGTCGAAATAGAGATAGATCGTGCCCTTCGAAACGCCCGCACGGGCCGCGATTTGTTCCATGCGCGCTGCGGCGAAGCCTTTCTCGGCGAAAACGGAAAGAGCGGCTTCGAGGATTTCCTGCGGCCTTGCGTCCTTGCGCCGCCGCCAGCGTGCGGCTTCCGTTGGAGCGGGAATCCGCGCGTTTTCGCTTGGGGCCTTGCGCGCTGCCATGGCGATGACTTTGATAACTGACCAGTCATTTATATAATTTTCACTCGATCGGTACAATGGCCGCCTTAATATGGTGGGACATTGATTGCTGTCAGGAAGTCTTGAGCTTGCCGCCGATGAAGGTACAAACCGAAACAAAACAGTGGCTTAGACGCACCACGGTGGTGGCCTGCGCGGTGTCGTTCGTGCTGCTCTGCGCTTGCGCCACCGGCCCGGTCTATCGGCCGAAAGCCGCCGAAGCCGGCATCGGCTATTCCGATGAGAAGATCAGCGATACCCGCTATCGCGTCAGCTTTTCGGGCGACAACGAGACCACGCTCACTCAGGTGGAGGATTACCTGCTCCGCCGCGCCGCGGAGATCACCGTGCGCGCGGGCTACAATTATTTCGTGTTCGATAATCGCAGCACCGAAGCGGACACCAATTTTTACCGCACGACGGATAGCTGGAGTCCGGAAACCGGTTTGGGGTTCGGCCTCGGACGCCGTTACCCCGGGCGCAGCGAGCACTTCGCCAGTTGGTCGGTCCCGGCCTTTTGGAGCCAGTCGGAGGCCGTTCCCGTCACCCGCTACACGGCCAGATCGGAAATCATCCTGCTGACGCCCGATCAGGTGGCGCGCCCGGGTGCGCTCGCGGCGCGCGAAATCCTCAAGAATCTTGCTCCCGACGCGCTGGCCGCTGCCGGCGCAACCAACGCCGCGGCGACACAAGCCGGCCCGGCGAATCCTTAAGGTGCTTGATCGCGCCAAGCCCGGCCCTCTAGTTTCGTTTACGACCAACGAGGGCCTGACTTGCGGCGCACGCTGATCCTTCTCGGTATGGCTCTGGCGGTTGCAGCGCTCGCCGCTGTCTATTTCGCGCTTGGCGCCCCCGGACCTTCGGAGCTCTTCGCCATGGCGCGCGGCGGGCCACGCGTCACACCGGGCTTCGTCGGGGTGGCGGAGTTCGGCCGCTGGCGCTTGATCTGCATTCCCGGCCCGCCCTCGCTCGATGGGTTAGCAGCTTCCGCCGCGCCTGGTCCCCACCCGGGCGTCAAACCGGCGAGCGCAAATGCCTGCCGTATCAATCAGGAAATGCCAGCATCGGGTGACAACCCCGCAGCCGCACCGGAAGTCCAAGTCCCAGGACAAGTGATCGTGGCGGTCAATTTCAGCCTCGTCGGTCCGCGGCGCACGCCGTCCGCCATGCTGCGGCTGCCGCCCACCGCGCGCGCAGGCGATGTCATCACGCTGCGCTTCGATGATCTGAGCGAGGTGAAGACTACGGTCCGCGATTGCGACGCCAAAGAATGCTTGGCCGCCGGAACCTTGGTGCCCGACGAGTGGAAGCATCTCTCCGCTACCAACAGCCTGCAGATCACGTTCCCGGCGCTTGCCCGCCAATGGGTGATTCTCAACCTGCCTGTCGAAGGTTTGCCGGCGGCGATGGACGCGCTCAATCGCACCGACATTTCGTCGGTACACTGATCTTGCTCAGGGTTTTCTTAAGATCATGCGCGACTCATCGCCATTGCGCCGAATCTCAAGAACCTCGAACCCCTCGCTGGCGCACATATGCGGCACGTCGATCGGCGCCATCGGATCATCGGTGAGCACGGCGACAACGCTCTGAGCCGGCGCTCTCGCCAGATGACGGCGCGCCATCAAAGCGGGCAGCGGGCATTTCAGCCCGCGCAGATCGACCACTTCTTCAGGACTTTCCATATCGCCGCTTGACCCGGAACACCCCAAACCTATTCTCCCGCCAGCTTTACGTCAGCGGGGCGATTCGACGATGGGCCTCTTGGAGGCTGTGAGCCGCGAGACCGCCTTTGTCGCGGCGGTGGCGCGCACTTTGAAGCTCACGCGCGGCGTTCATCCCGATGCCAAGCTCACCATCGCCGATTGGGTGGAGCGCTGGGCGAGGGAACGCGGCGCCTCTCCCGCCATCCTCCACGAAGACCGCATCGTCAGTTGGGCGGAGCTGGATCAGGGCGCCAACCGCTTCGCGCGCTGGGCCAAGGCGCTCGGCCTCGCCAAGGGCGACGTGGTGACCATCCTGATGGAAAACCGCCCCGAATATGTCATGGCCTGGCTGGGCCTTCTCAAGGCCGGAGCGGTGGGCGCGCTGGTCAACACGAATCTGACCGGTCAGGCCTTATGCCATTCCATCGCCATCGCGGGCGCCAAACATTTGATCCTGAGCGGCGAGCTGGTGGCGAATTACACAACCGCCGCCGCCGGATTGGACTTGGCGCCCAAGCTGTGGGCGACCGGCGGCGCGTGCGCGGGGTGCGAGGATCTGGATGCGGCACTCGCGCAGCAATCCAGCGCGCCGCTCGGCCCGGAAAGCCGCGCAGATCTCTTCTGTCGCGATAAGGCGTTGTACATCTACACCTCGGGGACGACCGGCCTTCCCAAAGCCGCCAATATCAGCCACATGCGCCTTCTCCACATCATGTGCTCGTTCCAGGGCGCGGTGAATGCCAAAGCCGACGACCGCATGTATGACGTGCTGCCGCTGTATCATTCCTCGGGCGGCATTGCGGCGCTGGGTCCAACGTTTCTGTCGGGCGGCTCGCTGGTGGTGCGCAGCAAATTCTCGGCCGGCGAATTCTGGGACGATTGTCATCGCTACAACCCGACCGTGTTTCAATATATCGGCGAGCTCTGCCGCTATCTTCTGAACACGGCGGAACATCCGCACGAACGCGATCACCATTTGCGAATCGCCATAGGCAATGGCCTGCGCCCCGAGATCTGGCCCAAATTCCAAGCACGGTTCCGCATCCCGCATATCATGGAATTTTACGGCGCCACCGAAGGCAATGTCGGCATGATCAATTATGACGGCAAGGTTGGCGCCATCGGCCGTGTGCCCTGGTATGCGCGCAGCATCCTGAAGATCCGGCTGGTGCGCTACGATTTGGAAAAGGGCGTGCCGCTGCGTGGCTCCGACGCACTCTGTCGCGAAACCGACAATGGCGAAGTCGGCGAGGCGGTGGGCCGAATCGATCCCAACGATCCGCGCTCGCGCTTCGACGGCTACACCAGCTCGGCGGAGACGGAGAAGAAGATCCTGCGCGATGCCTTCTCCAAAGGCGACGCCTGGTTTCGCACCGGCGATCTGATGCGCCGCGATGCGCATGGCTATTTCTATTTCGTCGACCGCACGGGAGACACGTTCCGCTGGAAGGGCGAGAACGTCGCGACGTCCGAAGTCGCCGAAGCGCTGTCGGTGTTTCCCGGCGTCAAGGAGGCGAATGTCTATGGCGTGGAGGTGCCGGGCGGCGAGGGCAAGGCCGGCATGGCGGCCTTGGTGACGGCCGGCGGGTTCGACCTTGCCGGTTTGACGACCTATCTCGAAAGGAACCTGCCGTTTTTCGCCCGGCCCATCTTCCTGCGTTTCCAGCAGGAGATCGAAGTCACCAGCACGTTCAAACAGCGCAAGATCGAACTGCAGAAGGAGGGCTTCGATCCCGCGGTGATTTCCGATCCCCTTTACGTGCGCGAGGCCGCGAGCGGGCGCTATGTGACGCTGACGCCCGAGCTTTACCGCGACATCTGCGACGGCAAGGTCAAACTCTAACCGCAGAAGAAAGCCCTCATGCCGAACCGGCACGAGGGCTCCCTATTTAGCTTGACCTCGCTCATGAGGGGCGAGCCTGCCCCCGACTTCATCGGGGGTTGAGCCGCGAAGCGGCGAGGGTGGGATTATTCACGAAGCTTTGCGCTTCCGGCTGCCGCTCGTGGATTTCCTCTTCTGCGTCGCGCTGGTGCGCGAACGCCTGCCGGAGGTTGCGGATTTGCCGCGGCGCGTCGTGCTCGTCGCGTTCTTGCCGCCCATCGCCCGGGAGCTTTCACGCTTGCCGCGCGCGCCGACATGCGACTTTCCCTCTTTCTCCTGCTGGGCGGTTTCGCCCTTTGCTTCCTTGCTCTTCGACTTGGCGAGGTTCTTTTTGTTCTCCGCCTTGCCGGCGTATTTCGACGTGCCGGACTCACGTATGGCGATGGCGATCGCCTGCTTGCGGCTCTTGACCTTGCCGCCTTTGCCGCCCGGTCCGCTCTTGAGCTCGCCATGCTTGAATTCATGCATGACGCGGCCCGACGTTTTCCTCTGGCTTGGTGATGATTTGGCCATGGAGGCTTTCTCCTTGTGATTTGTCCCCTCCCTTCATTCCGCAACGCGAGTTCGGCCAGTAAGTTCCCCCAGCCGGATGCGTGAATGTCCGCGGTTGATGGTGCCGGCGAGGAGTGGCAGGCTCACGGACGAACATGGAGGCTTCGATGGCGCTG
>DATHDZ010000044.1:0-9344 GCA_035318785.1 Micropepsaceae bacterium | reverse complement strand
AAGGGCGTTCTCAACAATCGAATCTCGGAATACGTATTCCAGCACCTCAACGACATCGGGGTGCCGACGCACTTCATCCGCCGCCTCAACATGCGCGAGCAGTTGATTCGCGAGGTCGAGATCATTCCGCTTGAGGTGGTGGTGCGTAACGTCGCCGCCGGCTCGCTGGCGACCCGTCTCGGCATCGACGAGGGTACCCAGCTGCCCCGTTCGATCATCGAGTTCTACTACAAGAACGACAAGCTCAACGACCCGATGGTGTCGGAAGAGCACATCACCGCCTTCGGCTGGGCATCGCCCCAGGAAATCGACGACATCATGGCGCTGGCGATCCGCGTCAACGACTTCCTGTCGGGTCTGTTCCTCGGCGTCGGCATCCGTCTGGTTGATTTCAAGATGGAAACCGGCCGGCTGTGGGAAAACGACGTCATGCGCATCGTCGTCGCCGACGAGATTTCACCCGACTCGTGCCGTCTCTGGGACATCAAGACCAACGACAAGATGGACAAGGACCGCTTCCGCCGCGATCTCGGCGGCGTAACGGAGGCCTATTCGGAAGTGGCGCGCCGGCTCGGCATCATGCCCGAATCCACCCAAGGCGGCGGCGGTCCGGTGTTGGTGAAGTGACCTGCGCGTCAGCGCCGGTCATCCCCGCGAAAGCGGGGATCTGGAAATAAAGAGTTTTGGCGAATGAAAGCGCGTGTATTCGTGACATTGAAAAACGGCGTGCTCGATCCGCAAGGCAAGGCGATCGGGCACGCGCTCAACAATCTCGGTTTCGATGCGGTCGGCGAGGTGCGTCAGGGCAAGGTGATCGACATCGAGCTTGCCGACAAGGACGAGTCGCGCGCGCGCGCCGACCTGAAGGACATGTGCGAAAAGCTGCTCGCCAATACGATCATCGAAAAATACGAGATTGAGTTAAAGCCGTGAAATCCGCCGTCATTGTTTTTCCGGCATCGAACCGAGACCGCGATTCCGCCGATGTGCTGGAGAAGGTGACCGGTACGAAACCGTATATGGTCTGGCACGGCGAAACCGAAGTGCCCGATGTCGATCTGATCGTGCTGCCGGGCGGATTTTCCTATGGCGATTATTTGCGCTGCGGCGCCATGGCATCGCAATCGCGCATCATGCGCGATGTGATCGCAAAGGCCGACAAGGGTGTCGCCGTGCTCGGTATCTGCAACGGATTTCAGATCCTGACCGAAAGCCGCCTCTTGCCCGGCGCGCTGATGCGCAATGCGGGGTTGAAATTCGTCAGCAAACCCGTGCCCGTAGAGGTCGAGGAGACCCAATCCATGTTCACGCGTCGCTATCGGCAGAAGCAGCGCGTGGTCTATCCGGTGGCGCATGGCGAGGGCAATTATTTTGCCGACGACGAAACACTCAATCGCCTGGAGGGGGAGGGACGCGTCGTGTTCCGCTATGCCAGCGGCGAGAATCCGAACGGCTCCGCGCGCGACATAGCCGGCGTCCTGAACGAGAAACGCAATGTCATGGGATTGATGCCGCATCCCGAATGCGCCTGCGATCCGATGTTGGGCCCACCAGACGGGCTCGGACTTTTCGAAGGACTGGTCGAAGCGCTTTCATGACGGCCATCACCCCAGAGATCGTTCGCGAGCATGGGCTTTCGCCGGACGAATATTCGCGCATCATGCGGCTTCTCAATCGCGCGCCCAATCTCGTGGAGCTCGGCATCTTCTCAGTGATGTGGAGCGAGCATTGCTCCTACAAATCCACCCGCGTGCATTTGCGCAAGCTTCCGACCAAGGGCGGAATCGTGATCCAGGGGCCGGGCGAGAATGCCGGCGTCATCGATATCGGGGATGGCGATGCGTGCATCTTCAAGATGGAGAGCCACAATCATCCCTCCTTCATCGAACCCTATCAGGGCGCGGCGACGGGAGTGGGCGGCATCATGCGCGACGTGTTCACCATGGGCGCGCGTCCGATAGCGATGATGAACGCTCTGCGCTTCGGCGAGCCGTCTCACGAGAAGACCCGGCATCTGGTATCGGGCGTGGTCTCGGGCATCGGCGGCTACGGCAATTGCATGGGCGTGCCGACGGTCGGCGGCGAGGTGAATTTCCACCGCTCCTACAACGGCAACATTCTGGTCAACGCGATGTGCGTGGGTCTGGCGCGCACCGACAGGATTTTTCTCTCCGCGGCCAAGGGCGCGGGCAATCCCGTGGTCTATATCGGCTCAAAAACCGGGCGCGACGGCATCCATGGCGCGACAATGGCATCGGCCGAGTTCAACGAGGATTCCGAAGAGAAGCGCCCGACCGTGCAGGTGGGCGATCCCTTCACGGAAAAACTTCTGCTGGAAGCCTGTTTGGAATTGATGGCGACGGACGCCATTATCGCGATCCAAGACATGGGCGCTGCGGGCCTTACGTCATCCTCCGCGGAAATGGCCGACAAGGGCGGCTCGGGCATCGAGCTCGATCTCGATCATGTGCCGCAGCGCGAAACGAACATGACCGCGTATGACATGATGCTGTCGGAAAGCCAGGAACGTATGCTCGCGGTCCTGAAGCCCGGGCGCGAAGAAGAGGCCGAAGCGATCTTCAAGAAATGGGAACTCGATTTCGCGGTGATCGGCATCACCACCGATACCAAACGTCTCGTCGTCAAGCACAAGGGTGAGATCGTTGCCGACATGCCGGTGACGTCCCTGTCCGACGAAGCGCCGCTTTATGAGCGTCCCTATGAGAGACGCACGCCCGCAAGACTGGCTCAACCGCGCATCGATTCCACTCGTCCCGTTTTGGATTCGCTAAGGACGCTTCTTGCTTCGCCCGACCTCTGTTCGCGGCGGTGGGTGTGGGAGCAATATGACAACTCCGTCATGGCCGACACGATCCAGATGCCGGGCGGCGACGCCGCTGTGGTGCGCGTGCACGGCACCAACAAGGCCTTGGCAATCACCACAGACGTGACGCCGCGCTATTGCAAGGCCGATCCGTTCGAGGGCGCGAAACAGGCGGTCGCGGAGGCCTGGCGCAACTTGACCGCGGTGGGAGCGACGCCGCTTGCCGTCACGGACAATCTCAATTTCGGCAATCCGGAACGGCCCGAGACCATGGGTGAGATTGTCGGCGCCATCGATGGGATCGGGGACGCCTGCCGCGCGCTATCCTTCCCCGTCGTGTCGGGCAATTGCTCGCTCTACAACGAGACCAATGGCGAGCCGATCTTGCCCACGCCCGCCATCGGCGGCGTCGGTCTCATCAAGGATGTTGCCCGCATGGCGACAATCGCCTTCAAGCGCGCCGGCGATACGATCCTTCTGATCGGCGACACCGAAGGTCACCTCGGCCAATCGCTTTATCTGCGCGAGATCGAAACCCGCGAAGAAGGCGCGGCGCCGCCGGTCGATTTGGCGGCGGAAAAGCGCAACGGCGATTTCGTCCGTAGGCTGATCGAACAGGGCCGCGTCGATACGGTGCATGACATCTCCGACGGCGGCCTTATCGTGGCCGTCGCGGAAATGGCGATGCCGGGCGGCATTGGCGCGGACCTCTCGCCCAACGAACGCGGGGATATTCCTTTTCTCTTCGGCGAAGACCAGGCGCGCTACCTCATCGCCGCGCCGCCGGCGGAGGCCGAACGCATCATGGCCGATGCGGCAAAGGCCGCCGTCCCGGGCTTTCGTTTGGGTCGGACCGGAGGCGCCGATCTGATTCTCGCGCCCGACAAACGGGCCGCCGTCAGGCGTCTGCGCGAGGCCCATGAATCGTGGTTCCCGCGTTACATGGAAGCGGGGCCGCGCTAGACTGCCTGAAATCCTATCTAGGAGAGCGGCATGGCCATGTCGGCCAGAGAAATCGAATTGGCGATCCGCGCGGCTTTGCCGGACGCGGACGTGACGATCACCGATCTCGCCGGGGATGGGGATCATTACGCCGCCATGGTGGTTTCGGGCGCCTTCAAGGGCAAGACCCGGGTGCAGCAGCACAAGATGGTTTACGACGCGCTTTCGGGGCGCATGGGCGGGCAATTGCACGCGCTTTCGCTGCAAACTTCGGTCAAGGATTAATCCTTCGCAGCTTGACGGAAGGGGTTCCGGCCCTTAACTCAAGCTCGAAAGGACACCCTCATGAACGACAATCCCTCGCCCACCCATGACCGCATCGCCAAGGATCTCGCCGAAAACGACGTGCTGCTTTTCATGAAGGGCACGCCGGTGTTCCCGCAATGTGGTTTCTCGGCCGCCGTGGTTCAGGTGCTGTCCGAGCTGGGTGTGAAGTTCAAATCGGTGGACGTGCTGAAGGACCCGGAGGTCCGTCAGGGTATCAAGGAATTCTCCAACTGGCCGACCATCCCGCAGCTTTATGTGAAGGGTGAGTTCGTCGGCGGCTGCGACATCGTCAAAGAGATGTTCGAGCAGGGCGAGCTGGAGCCGTTCTTCGCCGAGCGCGGCATCGCGCTCGCCAACGCCTAACACACCCAAAGCTTGTCATGGCCCGCAAAAGCGGGCCATCCAGGCGATGAAGGATTCATTCGTCGCGCGGACGCGCGCCGGCTGGATGGCCGGGTCAGGCCCGGCCATGGCGATGTGTTGCAATCAGCGCGAGTAGAATTCCACGACCAGGCTGGGCTGCATCTGCACCGCGTAAGGCACCTCGGCCAGCTTCGGCACGCGCACGAATTTCGCGCTCATCTTCCCGTGGTCGGCGTCGATATAATCGGGGACCTCCCGCTCGGAGCTTTTCGCCGCTTCCAGCACCAGCCCCAGATCCTTTGCCTTACCCCGCAGCTCGATGACGTCGCCTTCCTTGACGAGATAGGACGCGATGGTGACGCGCTTGCCGTTCACCGAGACATGGCCATGGCTGACGATCTGGCGCGCGGCGAAGGGCGTCGGCACGAATTTGGCGCGGTACACCACTGCATCGAGGCGCCGCTCGAGAAGCCCGATCATCTGCTCGCCGGTGTCGCCGGTCTTGCGCGAGGCTTCCTCGTAATAGCCGCGGAACTGCCGCTCGGTGATGTTGCCGTAATAGCCCTTCAGCTTCTGCTTGGCGTGAAGCTGCGTGCCATAATCGGAAAGCTTGCGCGACTTCCTCTGACCGTGCTGACCGGGGCCATAGGCGCGCCGGCTAATGGGACTCTTGTTGCGGCCCCAGATATTCTCGCCCATGCGGCGGTCGAGCTTGTATTTCGAGGTCGTGCGCTTCGTCATGCGGTGTTCTTCGCTCGCGTTCAGGGGGCCGGCGGGACGGAACCCCGCCGAAGGCCGGGCACTATAGCCATGGGCCTTCCCCTGTCAAACGCCTATTACTCCCCAGCCGGGCGCGGATTGCGCCGTTTTCCCTTGGTCAGGGCCACGATGACTCCCCTGAGCGTGCGAACCTCCTGATCGGTCAATTCGGCGCGGTGCAGAATGCTGCGCAGGTTCCGGATCATCCCCGGGCGGTTGCCCGGCGGGAAGAGAAAGCCGGTCCGTTCCAGCTCCTCCTCCAGATGCTCGAAGAGGCGGATCAGTTCCTCGCGGGGTGCAGGACTAGCCCCGCCATGGTCGATGCGTTCGGGAGGGGTCGCATCGCCGCACCTGAACCATTCATAGCCGATGAGCAGCACCGCCTGGCCCAGATTGAGCGAGGAGAAACCCGGATCGGTCGGTACCGTAATAATGCAATCGGCAAGCGCCACTTCGTCATTGCTGAGGCCGGCGCGCTCATTGCCGAACAACAGGCCCGAGGCGATGCCTTGCGCCGCCGCCGCTCGCAGGCGACGCGCCGCTTCTTCCGGCGTCAGCACCGGTTTGGCCATGGCGCGGTCGCGGCCGGTCGCGGCGAACACCAGTTGCAAAGGTCCGATGGCATCCTTGACGCTGTCATAGACCCGCGCGGCCTCGATGAGGGGTGCGGCTCCCGCCGCCATGGCATCGGCTTTCGGGTTCGGCCAGCCGTCGCGCGGTTTGACCAGGCGCAGATCCCAGAGCCCGAAATTCGCCATGGCCCGCGCGCAGGCGCCGATATTCTCGCCCAGTTGCGGCTCGGACAGGATGATCGACGGGGCGGGTGCGGGTTGGGTCATGGAGCTTGGGACAATTTGGCGCTTCGTAACACTTCCTTTTGACGGAATGGGGTTCAATCGCTAAGAGACCCCCGCTTTCCCGACAAGTGAAGGACGAATTTCATGGCGAAGATCAAGGTCGCGAACCCGGTTGTCGAGCTCGACGGCGACGAGATGACCCGCATCATCTGGGATCTCATCAAGAAGAAGCTGATCCTGCCCTATCTCGACATCCAGCTCGAATATTACGATCTCGGCGTCGAGCACCGCGACGCGACCAATGATCAGGTCACCATCGATTCGGCCGAAGCGATCAAGCGCCATGGCGTGGGCGTCAAATGCGCCACCATCACCCCCGACGAAGGCCGGGTGACGGAATTCCATCTCAAGCAGATGTGGAAGTCGCCCAACGGCACCATCCGCAACATCCTGGGCGGCACCATCTTCCGCGAGCCCATCATCTGCAAGAACGTGCCGCGTTTGGTGCCGGGCTGGACCAAGCCCATCGTCATCGGCCGTCACGCCTATGGCGATCAATACCGCGCCACCGATTTCGTGGTGCCGGGACCCGGCAAGCTGACCGTCGCCTGGACCGGCAAGGACGGCAGCAAGATCGAACGCGAAGTGTTCGATTTCCCCGGCGGCGGCATCGCCATGACGATGTACAATCTCGACCAATCGATCATCGACTTCGCGCGGGCTTCGATGAATTACGCCTTGGCGCGCAAATATCCGCTGTATCTGTCGACCAAGAACACCATCATCAAAGCCTATGACGGACGCTTCAAGGATTTGTTCCAAAAAGTGTTCGATGAGGAATTCGCCGACAAATACAAAGCGGCGGGATTGACCTATGAGCACCGGCTGATCGACGACATGGTGGCGGCCGCGCTGAAATGGTCAGGCGGCTATGTCTGGGCGTGCAAGAATTACGACGGCGACGTGCAATCCGACACGGTGGCGCAAGGCTTCGGCTCGCTTGGCCTGATGACCAGCGTGCTGATGACGCCCGACGGCAAAACCGTTGAGTCGGAAGCCGCGCACGGCACGGTGACGCGCCATTACCGGCAATATCAGAAGGGTCAGCAGACCTCGACCAATTCCATCGCCTCGATCTTCGCCTGGACGCGCGGCCTTTCCCATCGCGCCAAGCTCGACAACAATGCCGCGCTCGCGAAATTTGCCTTGGCGCTGGAGAAAGTCTGCGTCGATACGGTGGAATCGGGCTTCATGACCAAGGATCTTGCGGGGCTGATCGGCCCTGAGCAGAAATGGCTCACCACCGAAGGCTTCCTCGACAAGATCGACGAGAATCTCCAAAAGGCGATGGGGTAAGCACCTCGCCCCTTTTGCTCACCATGGCCGCCTCGAGGGCGGCCATGGTGAGGGCTTATATTTCCATCGCGCTATGGCGTTGTTTCCAGCGCAGCCAGGCGCTGCTCGATCGCGGCGAGCGCGTCTTTGGCGCGGCCAGTGTCGGGGCCCCCGGCCTGGGCCATGTCGGGCCTACCGCCACCGCCTTTGCCGCCAAGCGCTTCCGCGCCGGCGCGCACCAGATCGACCGCACTCACCCGTGAGGTGAGGTCGGGAGTCACGCCCACCACCAGCGAAGCCTTGCCGTCCGCCGTGGTGATGAAGGCAACGACGCCCGAACCGAGCTTTGTTTTGGCCTCGTCGGCGAGCGCTTTCAAATCTTTGGCCGCGACGCCTTCGACGATTCGCAGAATCGCTTTCACGCCGTTGACTTCGCGCGCGGAGTCGTCATTGCCGCTCTTCGCCGGACCGGCGAGAGCGAGCGCCTTCTTCGCGTCCGACAATTCGCGTTCCAGACGGCGGCGCTCTTCGGTGAGCGCCGTGATGCGCGCCGGCAATTCGGCGAGCGAGGTCTTCAGCACCGCGGCTGCCGCGCGCCCCGCTTCCGCCTGTCCTTCGAGATAGCGCCGCGCGCCCTCGCTGGTCAGGGCTTCGATGCGGCGCACACCCGCCGCGACCGCGGATTCGGCGAGGATCGTGAACAGCCCGATATCGCCGAGCCGGCGCACATGGGTGCCGCCGCACAATTCCACCGAGAATGGCTTCGCCGCTGTGCCCAGATCCTGTCCCATGGCGAGCACGCGCACCTCATCGCCATATTTCTCGCCGAACATGGCGACGGCGCCCGCCTCGATCGCATTCGCGGTCGGCATCAGGCGCGTGGAGACATCGCTGTTCTGGCGAACGACCTCGTTCACTTCGTCTTCGACGCGCTTGAGCTCGTCCGAGCTCACCGCCTTGGGATGGGAGAAATCAAAGCGCAAACGATCGGGCCCGACCAGCGAACCCTTCTGCGCCACATGCCGACCCAGCACATGCTTCAAGGCCGCGTGCAGCAGATGCGTTGCCGAATGATTGGCGCGCGTGGCGCGGCGCCGCTCGGCATCGACGCGCAGCTCGACCGCCTGGCCGAGCTTGAATTCGCCATGCGTGACCTCGACGACATGGACGTGCAGATTGCCGAGCTTCTTCTCGGTATCCGTCACCGTGCCTTCGCCGGTTTGAGCGGAGAACATCGCGCCGCGATCGCCCACCTGGCCGCCACCCTCGCCGTAGAACGGCGTCTGATTGGTGATGATGCGCACCGTCTCGCCGGCCTTTGCGCTTTCTACGCGTTGGCCGTCTTTGAGGATCGCGAGGATCGAGCCTTCCGCCGCTTCCGTGTCATAGCCGAGGAATTCCGTCGGCCCCAATTCCTCGCGCAAATGGAACCAGAGCTGATCGGTTGCCGCCTCGCCCGAACCGGACCAGGCTTTGCGTGCTTCAGCTTTCTGCCGCGCCATGGCGGCATCGAAGCCCCCGCCGTCGACCTGCATGCCGCGTTCGCGTAACGCATCCTCGGTCAGATCGCGCGGGAATCCGAACGTGTCGTAGAGCTTGAACGCGACTTCCCCGGGAAGCGTGTCGCCCGGTTTCATCATCGCGGTGGATTCGTCCAGCAGCTTCAGCCCCCGCGCCAACGTCTCGCGGAAACGGCCCTCTTCGAGCTTCAAGGTTTCGGCGATCAGTGGCTCGGCACGCTTCAGCTCGGGATAGGCCTCGCCCATTTCGGCGACCAGCGTCGGGACGAGCCGGTGCATCAGCGGGTCCTTGGAGCCCAGGATATGCGCATGGCGCATGGCGCGGCGCATGATGCGGCGCAGCACATAGCCGCGTCCCTCATTGGACGGCAGCACGCCGTCAGCGATCAGGAACGATGTCGAGCGCAAATGATCCGCGATGACGCGATGGCTGACCGCATGCGGACCGGCGACGGCCGTGCCGGAATGTTCGGCCGA
>DATHDZ010000043.1:0-22177 GCA_035318785.1 Micropepsaceae bacterium | reverse complement strand
ACCGACATAGCCGGTGGCGCGCGAGAGGGTCCAATCGAGGCGCTTGCCGTTTTCTTCGGGACTTGCCGCAACCAAGAGCGCATGCGGGCCCGGATCGCTGTCGGGAAAATCGAACGGCTCCATCGGAAGCTCCAGCACGATTTCGTGGCCGACCCCACGCGACTTGTCGATATCGCCCTGCAGATCCGGTGCAAATGGCAGGAAGGCGAAATTGATTTCCGGCGAGAGCTGCGTCAACGCCAAGGCGGTGTTGCTGGACCCGACCCCAAGGCCGCGAATGACCAAGGCGATCCGCGGCCGTTTGTCGTTGGCCTCGAAGGCACGCGCGTAAGAGGCGCGTGGCATTCTTCCATCCCTCGCCACGCGAGGGAGTGGGCCGGTCGCGGAATCTTCGATCAACGCAGGGTCGGCGATGAGATTGCTCCCGCTCTCGCGCGTGTCGCGGAATGACTTCGCGGCGAGTGCTCCGCCGCGGTCTGCCCCGGTGGGGAACGGTGTGAGCTCCAACGCGACGATCGAACCGCCGGCGTCGGCAGAGCCGAAAAGATTCAGTGCGGTCACGCCCGCGCCAAGCGCGATCCAAAGCGTGGCGAAAGCGATCACGAGCGGCCGCGCGTGCTTCTTCGGCGCAGGTTCAGCCGCAGGCACGGGGAGGGTCGTCACCGGATCTTGCGGTGAAGGTACCGAGTCGTTTTCCGCAGACATGGCCTAGTGAGGACCGTCCGTGGTTAGCTTTCCGTTAATTTACCGCAATTATCCGCACAAAGAAGAAGGGCCGGTGGTCGCCCACCGGCCCTTTTCGAAACGATGCAATCGGTTCAGCGTGCCTGCGGCGCGGGAGCCGGAGCCGGAGCTGCCGCCTGCTTCTGCGGAGCAGAGGCCACGACCTTTCCGTCCAACCGGTCCATGGCGTAAGCGAGCTGGAAGTCGTCGACCTTCTTGCCCTCTTCGGGCCGGATGGTCGGCATCTTGGTGTTGCGCTGCGCGCCTTCCGCGTCGAGATGCCCGGCGAGCGAAGCCTCGCTGCGCGAGGAGAACTGATCGGCTTCCGCCTGATCCTTCTCGCTCAGATTGGATACCGCGATGTCGGGCGTGATGCCGGTCGCCTGAATGGAGCGGCCGGACGGTGTGTAATAGCGCGCCGTGGTCAGCCGAAGCGCGCCGCCATGCTGCCCGCCAAGCGGAATGATGGTCTGGACGGAACCCTTGCCGAACGACGTGACGCCGACGATGGTCGCACGCTTATGGTCCTGCAGGGCGCCGGCAACGATCTCGGACGCCGAGGCCGTGCCTTCATTGACCAGCACCACGATGGGTTTGCCGTCGGCGAGGTCGCCGCCGCGCGCATTGTAGCGCTGGGTGTCTTCGGCTTTGCGTCCACGCGTCGAAACCACTTCGCCGCCGGTCAGGAAATCGTCGGACACGGCGATGGCCTGATCCAGAAGGCCACCCGGATCGTTCCGCAGATCCAGGACATAGCCACGGAGGCCGCCGCCCATCTGCTTCTTCAATTCGCCGATAGCTTTCTTCAACCCGGCGTCCGTTTTCTCGCTGAACGAGCTGATGCGGATGTAAGCGATGTCGCCCTTCTTCTCGTACTTCACGCTTTCCACGCGAATGACGGCGCGGGTCAGCGTCAATTCGAGGGGTTTCTTCTCGCCCTGGCGAAGGATGGTGAGCGTGACCTTGGAATTTTCGGGTCCGCGCATTTTTTCTACCGCTTCATTCAACGGCATGCCTTGGATGCTGGTGCCGTCGATGGCGGAGATGAAATCGCCCGTCTTCACGCCCGCGCGTGCGGCCGGCGTGTCGTCGATGGGTGTGACGACTTTGACCAGGCCATCTTCCTGCGTGACCTCAAGGCCCAGACCGCCGAATTCGCCGCGGGTCTGCACCTGCATGTCCGCGAATTCCTTCGGGTCCATATAGCTCGAATGCGGATCGAGGGCGCTCACCATGCCGTTGATCGCAGAATTGATCAGCTCCGAATCGTCGACCTCGCGCACGTAATTCGCGCGGACGCGTTCGAACGCATCACCGAACAGATCGAGTTCGCGATAGGCGGACAAAACATTCGTCGCCCCCTGCGCAGCAGGGAACAACGCCAAAGCGCCAGCAAATCCAACCGCCACGCCAACTCCGGCGAATGCGAACTTTCTCATGTGCCCTTTGCCTTTCTAAGTTCAGCGCTCATCCACGGCGCCGGATCAACAGCTTGGCCATTGCGCCTCAGCTCGAGATAAAGCCGTGCCGCCCTGCCCTCGGGGAGAACCCCAACCGGTTCCCCGGCCAGTACAAGGTCGCCAATATGTACATCAATGCGTCCAAGTCCGGCCAATGTTAGATGGTAACCGCCAGCTATTTCCAATATCAAGACTTGTCCGAATTTTTGGTAACTGCCGGCAAACACAACTTCGCTATCCGCCGGCGAGACAGCTTCAGCCTTTCCGGACGTTTCGAACCAAAGCCCCAGGGGCCCGTTAATCCCCGGCGTCCTGCCTGGTCCCGCCGGGTCTCCGGGCGTGACTCTCCCGATCACCGGCAAACGCAGCGAACCAAGGGCAAGCGTCGCCGATCTGGTGGCCTTCGGGGTGACGATCGTCATGCCTTCGGCTGCGTTTCCCGTGGCGCGCAACGAGGCGATGCGGCCGATCAGGGCTTTGAGATCGCTTGTTTCGCGGCCGATTTCCTCGGTGACGTCATGAAGGTCGGATAGCTTTGCCTCGGTCTTTAGCTGATCGGCGCTTTTTTGCTCCAGCAACCGGTCGAGCGACGTCCGGGCGGTCCTTAAGGCTTCGGCCTGCTTGCGCGCCTGGGCTGCCTTGGTGACCACGGCAGACTTGTTATCCGACAGCGTTTTCAGCCGCTTAGCCAGATCCGTCGCCTCTTGATAGACGGGCGGAAGCATTGCTCCCATTTGAAGCGTGCCCCGCACGGCAGCCAGGGAATCGTCCGGCCGCAGTGCGAGGGCCGGAGGCTGATCGGTCTGAAGCCGCTGCAGGACAGCCAAAAGGTGCGCCACTCGGTCGCGGTCGCGATTGAGGTCCGCTTCGGTGTTTTTGATGGTTCGGTTAAGGCGCTCAAGGTCGGTTTGCGTCCCCTCATAGGCCGCTTCCAGCTCTTGAACCTTGGCCGCGTTGGCGATCAGGCGGTCCTGAAGCTCCTTGGTTTCGGCGGCAAGGCGGTTGCGTTCGGTCCGCGTCTTCTCTTCGCTGTTGCGCTGGTCGGTCAGCGCCTGCTGCGCCTGCTGGTAGCGTTCCGCCAGTGTGTGTCCGGCTACCCCTCCTTGCGGTTTGGAAGCTGCAAATGCGGAAGAACACAGCAGCGCAGCCACAGGAAGCAGAAGCGCTCGCCGCATTCTCACCCTGCCATCCCCGTTTGTCGTATCCGCGAATCCGATTGTACCAGCGATTCGCCTGTCATTTGCGGTGGTTTTGGCAGGCCGACCAGATCGAGCAGAGTCGGCGCGACATTGGCGAGCCGGCCATTGCGCAGATGGATAGGCCCGGCGGATTTCGCATTTACGACGATGATGGGAACGTCGAACAGCGTGTGCGCCGTGAACGGCCCGCCGGTGACGGGGTCTTTCATCTGCTCGACATTGCCGTGATCGGCTGTGACGATCAGAACGCCGCCCGCATTTTCGACCGCCTCGCGCAAACGTCCCAGACATCTATCCACGACCTCGACCGCTTTCACGGCCGCGTCCATGATGCCCGTATGTCCCACCATATCGGGATTGGCGTAATTGACGATGATCAGATCATATTTGCCCGAACCGATAGCCTCGACAAGTTTATCGGTCACTTCGGGCGCAGACATTTCGGGCTTCAGATCGTAAGTCGCAACCTTCGGGCTCGGCACCATGATGCGGTCCTCCCCTGGATATTGCGTCTCGCGCCCGCCATTCATGAAAAATGTCACATGCGGATATTTTTCCGTCTCCGCAATGCGGAGCTGCTTCAAGCCGTGTTCGGCGAATAGCTCGCCCAATGTCTCGCTGACATCCTGCGGTGGAAACAATGCGGTCATGAATTTCGCGAGTGGCTCGGAATATTGTGTCATACCGGCCGCCGCCGAAAAGTGCGGCACACGCGAGCGCGGGAAACCATCGAAGTTTGGATCGAGCAAACTTGCGCAAATCTCACGCGCGCGGTCGGGGCGGAAATTGGCGAAGAGCAGCGCATCGCCGTTCTTGACGCCGGCATAATCGCCGATGACGCAAGGGGCCACGAATTCATCGGTGACGCCCCTGGCATAGGAATCTTCGATGGCGGATTTCGCATCGGGGAATCGCAGCCCATTCGCATCCACAATCGCGTCATAGGCCTTGGCCACGCGGTCCCAGCGCTTGTCGCGATCCATCGCGTAATAACGTCCGCTCACCGTCGCGATGCGAACAAGGGGCAGATCGCCAATGCTCCGCTCGAAACTCGCGACATAGTCCAGCGCGCTTTGCGGCGGCGTGTCGCGTCCATCGAGGAACGCGTGCACGGATACGCGAAGCCCCGCGCTCGCGAGAGTTCGCGCCAGCGCTGTCATATGGTCCTGATGCGAATGCACGCCACCGGGCGACATCAACCCCATGAGATGTACGCTGGCCGTTGCCTGTTTGGCGGCGGCGATAAGCGCCCCCAATGCCGGGCGCGTCGCCAATGAGCCGTCCCTCACGGCATCGTCGACGCGCACCAGATCCTGCAGGACCAGGCGTCCGGCGCCGATATTGGTGTGGCCGACTTCGGAATTTCCCATCTGGCCCTCGGGCAGGCCGACCGCGCGCCCCGATGTGGCGAGCAGCGCATGGGGGGAATCGCGAAGCATCCGGTCGTAATGGGGGTGCTTGGCCGCGGCGATCGCATTGTCGTCGGGATGATCGTCACGCTCGCCCCAACCATCCAGGATGCAGAGCACCGCGGGACGCGGACGCCCGCCATGGGGTTGCGAAGGGGTGGAGGCACTCATAGGCAACGCCACTCTAACTTTTTGAATCGCGGGCCAAAATAGGAAGCGGTCCAGGTCCTGTCCATTGCATGGCTCCGAAGGATGTCACCGCTTGAACGTCGCCGGGCGCTGGGTTGGAGCGCAATTTGCGCCCAAAACTCTTCGGATTTGCAAACACATGGCCAGCGCGCTTCTTGCCGGGAATACGGGAATTCGCGGGCAATTCTTGCCGGACGTCTTGCTTGCCTCAAACCGCCTTCGGCTATGCCGTTGTAATCATTTGATTTTTTCGTTCGCGATCGCGGCACGAAACTGGCAAGGGCGAAGCAGCGAAATCTCGCGGAACCGCCATGACCCTATCGTTGATCAGATTTCTCCGTCTCATTCCTGCGCTCGCGGTGCTGATGGCGCCGATGCCGGCCGCGTCTTTCTCCCGCATCAAGGATCTGGTGGACGTCGAAGGCATCCGCAACAACATGCTGATCGGCT
Organism: Micropepsaceae bacterium; assembly: GCA_035318785.1. GTDB lineage: Bacteria > Pseudomonadota > Alphaproteobacteria > Micropepsales > Micropepsaceae > CAIYRG01. Next base: position 16,747 of record DATHDZ010000043.1, on the reverse strand, counting down.
ACGGCCTCGTGGTCGGGCTGAACAATACCGGCGATTCCCTCAAAAACGCGCCATTCACGCAGCAGGCGCTGCAGACCATGTTGGAGCGGCTGGGCGTCAACACGCGTGGTGCGGCGATCAATACCAAGAACGTCGCCGCTGTCATGGTGACCGCCAGCCTGGGGCCCTTCGCGGCGCAAGGCTCGCATATGGACGTGATCGTCTCGGCCATGGGCGATGCCAAGAATCTCCAAGGCGGCGCTCTCCTTGCCACGCCACTTCTCGCCGCGGATGGTGAGGTTTACGGCTTGGCTCAGGGACCGGTCGCGATCGGCGGCTTCTCCGCCCAGGGCGCGGCGGCCAGCGTCACACGGGGTGTGCCAACCTCGGGCCGGATTTCGAACGGCGCGATCGTCGAGCGAGAGGTTGGCTTCACCCTCGCAAACGTAAAAAACTTGCGCCTCTCCTTGCGCAATCCCGACTTCACCACTGCGCAGCGCATGGCCCAAGCCATCAACCGCTATCTCGGCACACCGGCCGCGTCGGCCACCAATCCCGCCACCGTCAATTTGCTGCGGCCTGCGAGTTACACCGACATTGTCGCACTGCTGACCGATATCGAACAGCTGCGGGTCGAGCCGGACTCGCCGGCAAAAGTTGTGATCGACGAGCAGACCGGCGTCATCGTCATGGGTTCGAATGTGCGCATCTCCACGGTGGCGATCGCTCAGGGCAACCTCACCATCCGCGTCACCGAAACGCCGCAAGTGAGCCAGCCGCAGGCCTTCTCGATGCAGGGTCAGACGCAGGTCGTGCCGCGCACCGACATCCAAGTGGACGAGGAAACGGGCAAACAGCTCATCGTGATCAACGAAGGCGTCGATCTGCAAGAACTGGTCAATGGGTTGAACGCGCTCGGCGTCGGACCTCGCGACATGATCTCCATCCTGCAAGCGATCAAGGCGGCAGGCGCGCTGCAGGCCGAAATCGAGGTGACCGGATGAGCACCGCCGACCTGCAGCTTTCCGCCGCGCTCACCGCCACCAAACCGCAAGGGATTCTGGGAACGGCGAAGGACGCCAGCCAGGCAGCGAAAGCGGCGGAGGATTTCGAAGCCGTCTTCATCAATGAATTCATGGGCGCCATGTTCGAAGGCATCAAAACCGACGGCCCGTTCGGCGGCGGCCCCGGCGAGGCGATCTTCCGTTCACTGATGATCGATCAATATTCCAAGGCCGTTGCCAAGCAGGGAGGTTTCGGCTTGGCCACCGCGGTGAAAAAAGAATTGCTTCACGCTCAGGAGAATACGCGATGAGCATGCCTGCCATCAAAGATCCCGATACGGCTACGAAAGAACGGCAGAAACTGCGCCTTGAACAATTGCTGACGGTGAGCCGTCGGCTCGTCGGCGCGATCGCCGCCGATATCCAGGCGCTCGAGCGTGGCGCGTTCGGCGATCTCAAGACGACGGATCCGGAAATCGAGCGGCTATGCGCTTTTTACGGACGCGAAGTGAAAGCCTTGAAAGCGGATGGCGGCATCAAACATGCGCCGGCGCAATTGGTCACGGCGCTGAAGGAAACGGGCGCGCAATTGAACGGTCTCTTGAAAATCCATGAGCGGCTGGTGGGCGCCATGCGCCACGCCGCCGAAGGCCTCGTGCAGGCTGTCGCGGAAGGCGTCGAAAAATCCCGCGCCGGCGAAGCTCCCTATACGGCCAATCCGACGCCAAAGCGGACGTCCGCCGCGGGCGCCATCGTCTACAACAAAGTCGTCTGAAAGCTACCCTCGAAAATCAACGGCCGCGGTTTGGCCAAAAACCGCGCCGCGCGAAAGCCTGTTTTCGCGTCTCTGTCAGCGAAGAAAACCCAATTTCCGCGTTCGCGCTAGAACCCGCTCAAATAGCCGAGCGCGGTCTGATAGCCCGCAAGCTGTGACTGCAGATAGGCCGGACCTGGCCCGAATGTCGTCGCCGCAGTCGCCGACGCCGGCGTGTTCAATTTCCCATAGGCCTGCTTGATGAGAGCCATTGCGCCCTGCATCACGACATCGGCGTGGGCAGCTGCCGTCTTGCTCAAAAGATCGAGACCGCCATCGATTCCCAGACCGATCGTTTGCGGACCCGCGGCCGCTGTATTCACAGTGGCCGGCTTGGCGGCGGCATTGTCTACGACCTTGGGGGTCTTGTCCGCGGGCGCATCGGCCTTGTCGTTGGTCAGCAGCTTCGGCGTCAGCCCCAGTCCCGCCAGCGCATCGAAATCTTTCGGCCCGGCGATGAGCTGAACTTTCACGCCTTCGTTCACGGCGATTTTCAGCGCCTGGCCGCCTTTGACGGGAAGCGACGTCGCTTTGCCGTCGAACAGAAGCGCGGTGTTGATCTTGACCGCGAGCGAACGCATCGTCTCGCCCTTGCTCAGGGTGACCTTGACGGTTCGTGTGCCGCTTCTGCCCTCGACTTTTAGACTGAAGTAATCGCCGACGCGCGCCGTCGTCTGTGAAGTGATGGTATTGGACTGGTTGATGTCGATCTTACCGTGCCCAAGCTTCAGCGCGTCGAGCGCGCTGGACCCCGAATTGTCCGAAGCGATGGCGAGTCCGCGAGACTCGCCGTCGCGGCCGCCATATTGGCGTGTCCAATCGACTGAGCCGTTGGCGGCAAGCTGCGTCACGAAGATATTGTGCGTGTTGAGCACGTTGCGACTCTCGCCGGCGAAGGTGCCGGTCGTCGTCCCGGTCAAATAGATCTTGCCGCCGGCAACGGCCACACCGCCGCCTTGCTCCGCCGACCCGGTCCCCACATAGGAGACGAAATCGGACGTGGCGCTCGCGCCATTGTCGGACGCAGCGAAGACAAAGGCTTCGGTTCCGCCCGAGCTCGCATTGGCGGTGCTCGCCGCGCCGCCCGCATTGAGCGATGCGTTTGTCGTGGTGCCCGAGACATAGACCTTGCCGTTCGCAACGGTCAGTCCCCCGACGGACCCGCCCTGAAGATCGCCGAGGTCCATCTGCCACATCGCCGCACTGGTTGCGTTCGAAGAATCATATTTGGTGAGGATGGCATGGCCGTTCTGCTGGCTTGCGACGATCAGATTGCCGTCGCTTGCGAGCGCCGTCTGCATCGCCGCGTCGGCACCTGCGGTGCCGAACTGCCGATTGTAGACCAGCGTGCCTTTGCTATCGAGCTTGGTGATGTAGGCGTCGACGCCGCCGGCGCTGATCTGCCCCGCGGCGAGCGCGCTGGATACCTGGCCGCCGACATAAACGTTGCCCGAGGAATCCACGCTCACGGAATTCGCCGCATCATTGTTTACGGGCGCGACCTGACGCAGCCAGGTTTGATTGCCCGCACTGTCATATTTGGCGACGAAGGAATCCGTGCCGCCGCCCAGAGTGGTTGGCGTGAGTTTGCCCTTGACCGAACCCGCAACGACGACCCCACCCGACAACGGATCGACCGCAAGCCCATAGGCGTTTGCCGTATCCGCTGCGCCCAGAAGCTTGGTCCATTGCACGTTGCCGGCGGAATCATATTTCGTCAGATAGACGTCCTGACTCGCTTGATTGATTTCGTTGCCGAAACTGCCCGTCGCGTTGCCGACGACATAGACATTGCCGTTCGCATCGACGACGGTCGCTTTCGCGGCCGCAGTTCCGGTATCGGGCGTCGTGCCCACCGAGAAAGTGCTGGAAGGCGTGCCGGAAAGCCCGACAAGCTTGATCAGTTTGCCTTCGCTGTTGGTGGATTTTCCGGCCGTCCCCGCCACATAGATGGCCGGCTGCGCCTGCGCGGAGGACAGCGTCACCGCTTCGCCCGCCGCGCTGACGATCTGTTCGCCCCAGGTAGCGGTGCGCTTGGCGATGTCGCCGCCCGTCTGCACACGCCCGAAACGCGTCGTAAAGCCCGCTGCCGAGAGCTGCTGATTCACGTAAGCATTGATGTTGTCGAGCGTAAGCGCGCCCGTGACATTGGCAAGGTCGATAACAACGTCGGTGGTAACCCCAGCCTTGAGGACCGAGACGGTGATTTGATCGCTGCTCGAAAGTCCGGGCACCGCACTGAAGACCTGCGTGTCGCCCATGACTGCGCCGCCAACGTAATTGGATTTGGGGTAGGCGATGGTCACATCGCTTTGTTCGGTCGAGGTCTTTTGCCCTGGCATCACGATCAGGTTGTCGAAAGAAGCTTTCTTGACGAACGAGAGGACTTGCGCGAGGCCGTCTTGGAAATTCTTGTTGAGGCCGACTCGCTGTCCGTCGAGCGCGCCGTCGCGGTTGGCCATCTTGGCTATGTAGTTCAGCCGGTCCAGCGCCTTGTAAAGCCCGAACAATTTGTGATTGTCGGCGGCCAGCGTGGCATCGCCTGCCGTTGACGACGAATTCTTGGAGAGCTGGCTGTTCAGCAGCGCCTCGAGTTGCGAGTGCGCGTTGGGCGCGGCGCTTCCGTTCGATGCCAGTAGCGAACGATCCTTGGGGTCGAAATAGGGATTGGCGCTGCGCACGGCGACGTCTTGCGTCTGCTGCGCCGGTTTCCTGATGCTGATGTCCCAGGGCGGTGTCGGCGCGGCGGCTTTCGCGTTAAACCCGGACGCAGCGATTTGCCCCTGCGAAAGCGGCAGCTTCGAGGTGTAATAATTGAACAGTAGTGTTGAATCGAAGCCGATGGCCACGAGGTCTCCTGGCGAACGAAATTACCCTTTGCACTCTTGGGCCTAGAATCCACCTTCGACGCTTAACAACGCGATAACATCCGTGTTCTCAGGGTTAAGTGGGTGTTAACGGACAATGCGGCATCAATGGCGCATGGGCGCCGCAGATCAGCAGCAAAACGTGGACTTCTACGCGGCCGGTCTCACCGCTTCGGGCGAAGGCCGGCATACCGACGCTATCGCATGTTTCGAACGCGCGCTGCGGGAAGCCCCCGACGATGCGCGCGTGCTGTTTGCCTTGGGCAACACCGCCGCCGCCATCGGCCACGCCGGGGCAGCGGAGAACTTCTTCCGCCGCGTGCTCGCGCAGGAGCCGGGTCGCCTGGAAGCGCTCGTCAACCTCGCCAATCTCCTGCGCAAGAGCGGGCGCACCGCGGAAGTTATCGCGCTGATCAAGCCTGTCCTCGAAACCGACCCCGAGCACGCGGAATTATGGCTGACGCTCGGTTCGGCCTTGCGCGAATCGGGCGACGCGACGCGCGCCGAAGCCTTCTACCGCGAAGCCTTGCGGCTTTCTCCCGACAATGCGGCGGCTCTGGGCAATCTCGCCGATCTCCTCGCCGATCAAGGCGATCTGGACGAAGCGCTCAACCTTTACCAACAGGCGCTTACGCGCGAGCCCGAGAACGCGCAAGCGCGCCTCAACCGCGCCATTCTGCTGTTCCTGAATGGCCAATTGCGCGGCGGCTGGCGCGATTACGAATATCGGCACCGGATCAAGGAGCGCATCATCACTGCCGATCACGGGCTTCCGATGTGGGCGGGCAGGCGCGCGGAGGGCATGATCCTCCTCGTCACGGCCGAGCAGGGCATCGGTGATCAGATCATGTTCGCCAGCGTGATCCCGGAGCTGGCGGAAAGCTGCGCGCGGGCATATGGCGGACTCATCATCGAAGCCGAATTGCGTCTTGTGCCGCTCTTTGCGCGATCCTTCCCCGGCATCACGATACGCCCTTCGAAATTGCACATGCGCGGCGGCCAGACATTCGCGAGTTATGATTGGCTTGAAGAATGCGGCGGCGCGGATGCGGCGATTGCGATCGGCTCGCTGCCGCGGCTGATGCGCCAGGAACTCTCCGACTTTCCGGTTCCCCATGCCTATCTCAAGCCCGATGAAACCGAACAGTCGCAATGGTCCGCCTGGCTACGCAAGCAGGGCGCCGGTCCGTTCCTCGGTCTTTGCTGGCGGAGCGGAAGTCTCGGCGGTCTGCGCAATCTGCAATATGCGCCGCTCGCGTCATGGGCGGAATTCCTGCGCCGCATGCCCGGCGTGGCGGTGTCGCTGCAATATGATGTGCATCCCGAAGAAATCGAGGCCTTGCAGCATATGAGCGGCCGCGCGGTAGTCGTGCCGCCGAACCTCGATCAGAAACAGGATATCGACCGCACGACGGCACTGATCACGGCGCTCGACGCGGTGGTCAGTGCACCGACCTCGGTCTCATGGATGTCGGCTGCTGCCGGCGTGCCGACACTGAAGATTCTCTACAACAAAAGCTGGACATCGTTCGGCCGCGCTTACGAGCCCTTCGCGCCGGCGGCTCGCTGCATCATGCCGGCGCAGAGCGGCGACTGGGGTGACGCCTTCGCATGTGCCTCTTCCGCGCTTAGCGCGCTATTGCTGCGGCGCTCGTAGAGCCGCGCAATTGCACCAAGGCCTGCGCAAGATCCGCCGCGATGCGTTCGCCCGCTCTGCCATCGACAATGTTGAGACCTGCCGCACGCATGTCGCGGCGCTTATCTTGATCCAGCAGCAGCTTCCAAGTGGCCCGTGCGATGTCGTCGGCCCGCAGCATGCGCCCCAATCCCAGCACAATTCCCATGCCCGCCTTTTCGAATGTCGAGCCGGAGAGGGTGTGGTCGTCGGAGATCGCCAGATATAGCGCCGGCACACCGAGCGCGGCGAGTTCATAAGCGGTCACGCCAAACGTGACGAGCGCGAGATCGGCCGCCGCCAATTCGGGCCCCAAATCGTCGACGCCGTGTACGGTTTCAAAGTTGGGGCTCAGCGTTTCGATCTCTCTCGCGATCGCTCGCGCCGTGCGGAAGCCCGGCCCGATGACGAAGCGCGCCCGGAACGGCGCCGTGATCTTGGCCAAAGCGCGAGCTGCGAGCCGTGTCAGATCGAGGGGATCGCTTCCACCCATGCTGACGACCAGCGTCGGGCACTCGGCATTGCGCGGTGCCGTTGCCGCCGGCACGCGTGCGGCATCAAAACCGAGAAGCGCCCACTCCCATCCCACGCGGACGACGGTGTTCGTTCCCTTCCACGAGAAGCGATCGACTTGCGGCGCGGGCGGATAATAGGCGTGTGTCGCGGCGAGGCGGCGATCCGAGGCATCGTCGATCAGCGCAACGACGCCGACCTTTGTCGCAATCCGTGCCAGCATGTCACGCGAGAGATTGGTGCGGGCGTCCGCGATCAAGATGTCCGGCTTCTTCGCGCCGACGAGTGAGGTAAATGCGGTGGTCTGGCTGTTGCGCGGAAGCACGATGGTTTCGAAGCCCGCCTGACGGATGACGACCGCCGCCTCCTCTTCGCCATTGAGGGCGATGAGCACGCCCAGCCCCTCGCGGTCGCGTAGGCTGCGCGCCAGCGTGAGGCTGCGCTTGACATGGCCGAAACCGAGCATGCCGCCGCCGTCGCAGCGGATGAGCGCAAGCCCGCCCTCCGCACCGAGGCTCTTCTGCCGCACATGCGCGTTGATGGCTGTGAGCTGGGGCTCGCGTTCGAGCAGCAGCAACAAATCGGACAGCGACGCTTCGCCGGCCTTGGCTTGCATGCGCTCGTGCAGCGCTTCGGCGAAGGCAAGATCGTCCGGCGTATCCACCGTCAGGCGCGCTGGCTTGTGCGCGAGCTTGGGATCGTGTGCGGCGTGGACGACGCGCACGAAGTCGGGGTGCAGCTTGAAATAACCCGTCACATGCTCGCGTGCAACCGGATCGCCGGCGGCCTCGCGCACCAATTTATCGAGCGCGCGACGCGAAAACGGATCCACGCCTTCATGGGCGCAAAGCGTGCCCGGTTCGGGCTGCACATAGTCCCCATCCTGCGCGATCAGCGCATTGACCATATGATCGATGAAGGCGGGATCGAGAAATGGCGCGTCCGACGAGACGCGCACGATCACATCGGCGTCGTATTTCTCCGCGGCCAATTGGAAACGCGCGAGGACGTCGTCCTCGGGTCCCCGCACAATTTCGATTCCCTCGTCGCGGCAGAAACTTGCGATCGCGTCGTCGCGAGGATGGATCGAAGTTGCGATGACGATCTCATGGAGCATGCGGCAGCGCTTCAGGCGATGCGTGACATGCCAGAGCAGGGGTTTGCCGGCGATCGGCCGCAAGACCTTCCCCGGAAGCCGGGTCGAGCCCATGCGCGCCTGCACGATGGCGACCACGAGTGGGTTTTTTTGGTCGCCGCTGCTCATCACGCCGCTTCCCAAGTGGCGCGGATGTGCCGGAGCGGACGCAGACCGTCGATGGGATCGGCGCGCCATTCGCGGTCGGAAAGCTCGGCTGCGACGGGGCCTTTGAAACCGCCGCCATCGCTGCGTTCGCCTTCGCGGATGCGCGCGATGACCGGCGCGATTTCTTCGGGCAGCCAGCAATGGCCGCTCGCATATTCGGCACCCTTGCCGTCGAGGTCGAGATGGAATTCCACCGCGCTCGCGTTCCAGCGATGAACCGCGCGTTCGATGACGGCAGGGATGCGCGTGTGATCGGACCAGCCCACGGCGACGCCGGTGGCCTGGCGAATGGCGCCAATCGCGGAAAGGTTCGCCTCTTCGGCCGGCGCGGGGTAGGCCGAGACGCAATGCAGCACCGTCAAATCGCGGCATCCGGCACGCTTCAACGTCGTCACTGCGCCCTCGATTTCGGGCATCGTCGCCATGCCGGTGGAAATCACCACCGGCTTTCCGGTCTCGGCACAGGCTTTCAGGAGCTCGTCCCACAACAGTTCGTAGGACGCGATCTTGTAGAACGCGACGTGGGGTTCGAGTTCTTTGACCGCTTCAAGATAAAAGGGCGTGCAGGAGAATTGAATCCCGCGCTCGCGCGCGCGACGCGCCAGCGGCGCGATGTGAGCAACCGGCAATTCCCACGCGGCGCGCTCACGAAGCTTGGCGCTTTTCGCGAGAATTTCCGGCGCGAACAATTCGTTCACGCGGAAGAGTTGGAATTTTACCGCATCGCACCCACAAGCTGCGGCGGCATCGACGAAAGCCAGCGCCCGCGACAGATCCTGCGCGTGGTTGCTCGATGCTTCCGCGATGAAGATAGCCGACAAGGCTTAGTCCTTTTCCCCACTTACCTTTTCTTAAAGACCCTTGGCTAAAACCGCGTTAACGGGGAGCCGATCATGGGCGCGATTGCTGCGAATACTGTCGTCTCCTGGACGGACTCGGGCGGCGGCGATCATGACGGCTCGCTTGTCACCCGTGCCCAGGGCTTCGATGTGATCGCCTGCGCGATCTGCGGCTTCCGCCACGTGATTCCGCTTCCCGATACTGCGGAGCTCGAACGTGCCTACCGCGACACCTGTGACACCGAAGAAAAGCCGATAGCCCTTGTCCAGGCCGGTGAGGACCAGGATTGGGCCAGCCTTGCCAGCAGCGATCGCCTCGAGAGTTTCGAGCGCCTTTTGCCCCGGGAAAGGCGGCGGCTCCTCGATGTCGGATGCGGTCCCGGGTTTTTCCTGAAAACCGCAAGGGATCGGGGCTGGAGCGTCCAGGGCGTGGAGGCCTCGCCCAAGGCCGCCGAGCATGCGCGCAAGCTTGGCCTTGAGGTCTCGGAGGATTTCTTCAATGCCCGCACGGCTTCCAAGCTTCCCCGTTTCGATGTCGTGCATCTGAACAATGTTCTGGAGCATGTGCCCAATCCCTTGCGGGTGGTGCGGCTTGCCCGCGGCCTGCTCTCACCCGGCGGCCTTATTTGCCTCAACGTACCCAATGATTTCACGCCGTTTCAGGCGGGCGCCCGCGCTGCCCTTTCGCTCTCCGAATGGTGGGTGGCGCCCCCGCATCATTTGAATTATTTCGACTTCGAATCCTTGTCCCAACTGATCATTAGCCAGGGATTCGATATCGCCGAGCGCAGCACCAGTTTTCCCATGGAGCTGTTCCTGCTCATGGGCCTCGATTACACGAATGATCCCGCGTTGGGCCGCGCCTGCCACAATCAACGGAAAAAATTCGATCTCGGTCTGGAAAGCGCCGGCTTGAAGGAAACGCGCCGCGCCTTCTATCGCGCCCTGGCGCACGCCGGAATTGGTCGCGAGGCCGTCGTCATCGCGAGCAAAAAATGAGCACCGGTCGGTTACCAAATTATTAAAGACTCCTCGCCGCGGTCGATATCCGCTCGCCTCGATAATTCGCAATTTTACGGAAATGGTAAGTCGGCATTAACCCTGCCGGCAACAGGATCGCCGTGCACACGCGCCGCATGTTTGGCTGCATTCTCGGGGGCCTGCCGATGACCGAACCTTGCGATCTTTGTCATTCGTCCGCCTTGGAATCCATCTACGAACCGACACTCAGCAGGCGAGGCTTAACGGTTTATCTCTGCAGCGATTGCGGCCTTGTCCAGAGTCAGCCGCGCGCCGACCGAACGGCCCGCCCTACCACTGTATCGAACAGCGCTGATCGGAAGAACGCCCACACCGAAGCCAGCCTTTCCCTGATCGCCGCGCAAGGGGATCTGCACGCGAATTTGCGCGTGCTCCATCTAGGGTCCAACCGCGACTCCTTCGCGCGCGCCATGCTCGCCACCGTACCCGGCGCGCTTATGACGTGCGTCGAGGCGGACGAAGCTATCCCGCTTCCCGATTGGGGCTTCGACATCGTCCATTCCTGTGGCACGATCGAGCAACGCGTTTCACCCGCGAACACGCTTGCCGATCTTTGGCGCGTGCTGAAACCAGGCGGGCTGCTCATAATCGATGCACCGAACATCGCGCTGATCGGCGGCGACGATATCGCTGATGAATGGTTCGTCGACACGCAGCTTTACCATTTCTCGGAAGTGACGCTCGCGCGGCTTCTTGACGCCACGGGCTTTGAAATCGTCGCTGGGCGCGATCCAAAGCGTCGCGGAAATCTGCTCTTTGCCGCCCGCAAGGCAAAGCGACCCGCACGCTCGCAGCAGCGCAATCCTGGCGAGGTGGATGGGGCGCTCGCGCTTATCACCTCCTACGTCAACTATCGCGTGCGCACCCAGCGCGCCGCTTGAGGGTGGGCGCGGCATGAAAAGCTTCTCGCTGCATGGCCGCAACGCGGTCGTGACCGGAGGAAGCCGCGGCATCGGACGCGCCATCGCGCTGCGCTTGGCCGAGGTCGGCGCCAATGTCGCGTTCACCTATCGCGATCGCGTCGATGACGCGCATCAGGTTGCCCGCGAGATCGAAGAAAACGGTCGCCTCGCGGTTCTATTGCAGATGGATGTCACGGATCGCGCGTCGGTCGACGCCGCGGCCAAAGAAGCCCGCCGCGCATTAGGACCGATCTCGCTGCTGATCAACAATGCGGGCATCAACAAACTGGCCGATTTCGATCCCGTCACGGATGGCGATGGAGATGCGATGCTCGCGGCCACTCTCAAAGGCCCGTTCCGTTGTGCGCAAGTCTTTCTGCCGCTCCTTGCCGAAACGAAGAACGGAGCGATCGTCCATGTCGGCTCGCTCGACAGTGGCGGACCGACTACCGCACATTACCCCGCCAGCAAGGCAGGCTTGATCGCGCTCGGCGAAGCGATCGCTCGTTTCGGCGCGCCGCTCAACGTGCGCTCGAATGTGGTGGCCGCCGGCTTCATCGCGTCCGACACGGCTGCGCCGTCTGTGACGATGGCGGAGAACACTCTTTTAAAACGCCTGGGCAAAGCGCGGGAAGTGGCGGACGCAGTGGTCTTTCTTGCCAGCGATGCCGCGGCCTACATCACGGCACAGACGCTCAACGTCAATGGCGGATTGTATTCCTGATGCGCCCGCATCCCGCCCCAATCGAGATGGAACATCATGCTCCGCGCCTTTGACCGTCGCCGTGCACCGGCGCCAGCGGTCCAAGCGGAGCCCTTGCATCTCTTCGCCGTGTTTCATCTCAATCTCGCGTTTTCCTCGATCGAGGAAAACGAGCGTGCCACGGTCATCGAACGCTGTTATTGGCCGCTGCTGGCGCTTGCCGCCACGCATGGTCCGATCGGAATCGAAGCGTCCGGTTACACCCTGGAAGACATCGAAGCCCGCGATCCCGCCTGGATGCGGCGCTTCCGCGATCTTGTCCAAATCGGCAAGGCCGAATTGATCGGCTCGGGCTATGCACAGCTCATCGGCCCTCTGGTCCCCGCGAAGCTCGTCGCCGCCAATCTGAAAATCGGCAACGATGTCTATCGCCGTTTGCTTGGGGTCTCTCCTACCGTCGCGCTCGTCAACGAGCAGGCCTATTCCGGCGGCCTGGTTGGGCATTATCTCGATGCGGGTTATGAAGCGCTGCTGATGGATTGGGACAATCCCGCCGCGCATCATCCCGAATGGCCGGCCGAGGCTCGCTACCGGCCGCAGCGCGCGATGGGCGCCGACGGCCGCTCGATTGGCCTGCTGTGGACCAACACGGTCGCGTTCCAGAAGCTGCAACGCTACGCCCATGGCGATATCGCGCTCGATGATTATCTCGATTTCGTTGCGACACGGCGCGGCGAACAGGCTCGCGTGCTTTGCCTCTATGCCAGCGATGGCGAGATCTTCGATTTCCGTCCTGGGCGCTATCGCACCGAGGAGGCGATCGGGGAGGGCGAATGGAACCGCTTGGGTGCGGCCTTCTTCGCGCTCTCCTCCGCGTCAGGGATGCGGTTGGCGACGCCGTCGAGCGTCCTGACGCGCAACGCAGATCCGGACATCGAGCCGTTGCGCCTGGAAACCGCCTCGCATCCGGTGCCGGTCAAGAAGCAGCGCAAATACAATCTCACGCGCTGGGCGGTCACGGGCCGCGACGACATCGGCATCAATGCCGCCTGTCAGCGCATCTACGGCGCGCTGCTGCGCAACAATGCGAGTGAGTCGGACTGGCAGACTCTGTGCAAGCTTTGGGCAAGCGATTTTCGCACCCACATCACGGACATGCGTTGGCGCGCCTATTGCGCCGAACTTGCCGCCATGGAGAAGCGGCTCGGGACGGCGCCTATGCCTGCGCCTCGCATTGCGCGTGGGCGCGCGCTCAGCGAGCGCTACGTCGATATCGAAACGCCGGCTCTTTCCGCGCAGCTCGACAGGCGCCGGGGCCTTGCCATTCAGCGGCTTGCCTTTGGTGGCGATATCCCTTCGGTCGGCGGTCTGCCGCATGGCTATTTCGATGACATCGCACTGCAGGCCGATTGGTACACGGGTGATTGCGTGTTCGAGCAGCCGGGCGAGCCCAAGATCACCGACCTCGATTGGACCGAAAGCGAGATCGTGCAAGACGGCGACGACATCCTCATCGCCGGGAGAATCGCGACACCTTTGGGGCCGATCGACAAACTCTTGCGCTTCCACGGCCAACGTCCCCGCGTCGATTTCGACCTGACGTTCCACTGGCCGGAATGGGGCAAAGGCGCGCTTCGCCTCGGTCACATCACGCTGCTTCCCCAAGCCTTTGAGTTGGAACAGCTCGCCCTCACCACCCAGAATGGCGGTTTCGCGCCGGAGCATTTCGCGCTGCACGGCGCCATTGTGGATCATGGCGCGCCTGTCTCGTTCCTGGTTTCGGCCAGCTGCGGCATCGGCATGACGGAGGGCTGGGCCGAACTCTATGACCGGCGGCGCTCGGTGCGCGTCGAAGTCGACCGTGAGACGGCACCGCTTTTGGGCCTTCTCACCCATCGCCGGATCGGCGGCAGCCTATTCTGCCAATTGGCGCTCTCCATGCTGGAACTGGACGACACGCGCCGCCCCACACCCTATCGCGAAGGCCCTCGCCGGGCTCGGTTTTCCATCCAAGGCGGCCTTCTCTGACCCGCCGCTCTTAAGGAGCTGGCAACCAATATTTGCAACACTTCGTCCACCATATAAGGACGAAAATTCATGGCGAGATCCGCCGCCGTCGCGCTCGCAAACGCCGCGTCGCAAACCCGATCACAGCCTGCGAGCGGCATTCGCGATTTCAGCCAGCCTTGGCTGGATCTGAACGACAAATCCGTGCTGGTGACGGGCGGAACCGGTTCCTTCGGTAAACATTTTCTGAAGACGGTGGTCGAACGCTATCGCCCGCGCCGCCTCATCATCTTCTCGCGCGACGAACTCAAGCAGTCGGAAATGGCGCAGAGCTTTCCGGTCGAGAAATATCCCTTCCTTCGTTTCTTCATCGGCGATGTGCGCGACCGCGACAGGCTGGAGCTCGCGCTGCGCGATGTCGACTACGTGATCCACGGCGCCGCGCTGAAACAGGTGCCGACCGCGGAATACAATCCCTTTGAGTGTATCCGCACCAATGTTTTCGGCGCCGAGAACGTGGTTTACGCCGCGCTCCGGCGCAATGTGAAAGGAGTCATCGCGCTTTCGACCGATAAGGCGGCCAATCCGGTCAACCTCTATGGCGCCTCCAAGCTTTGCTCCGACAAGATATTCGTCGCGGCGAACAATCTCGCCGGCGCCGACGGCACGCGTTTTGCTGTCGTGCGCTATGGCAATGTGGTGGGCTCGCGCGGAAGCGTCGTTCCCTTCTTCCAGAAATTGGCGGCCGAAGGCGCCACATCGCTTCCGATCACCGACGAGCGCATGACGCGCTTTTGGATCACCCTGACCCAGGGCGTGAATTTCGTGCTCTCCAGCATGGAGATGATGCGCGGTGGCGAGATCTTCGTGCCGAAGATTCCGTCGACCACCATCACCGACCTCGCATCGCTGCTTGGTCCCAATCTTGCGCAGCACAATGTCGGCGTTCGCCCCGGCGAGAAACTTCACGAGACCATGATCCCGGCCGATGATTCGCGCTGGACAGTGGAAATCGAGGATCGCTACGTCATCCTGGCAAGTTTCGCAGCGGCGGCGCGCGAAGCCTATCTCAACCGCGGCGGAAAACCAGTCGCGGAAGGGTTCCAATATTCGAGCGATTCCAATCCCGAGCGGCTTGACGCGCGCGGCCTCCAATTGCTGCTCGCTCACGCCTTCGCCTGACGGCTGGTTCCTCCGATGCCCGCCGCTCCTTTCGCCTCGCTCAGCAAGATCCTCACCCCCAAAGCGGGAAAGGCGCCGGCCAAGGCATCCGGATCTACGCCGTCTTCCTCGTCCCCCTCCTCCTTCCTCCCGTACGGCCGTCAATGCATCGAGGATGACGATATCGAAGCCGTCGTGGCGGCGCTGCGCGGTGAATTGCTCACCACAGGACCCGTGGTCGGACGCTTTGAACAAGCCGTAGCGGCGATCACCGGAGCGCGCGAGGCGATCGCCTGTTCCAGCGGTACGGCCGCGCTCTATATGGCCGCGCGCGCGCTCGGGCTCGGACTCGGGCACACCATCATCGTGCCGGCGATCACCTTTGCCGCTACCGCGAGTGCGCCGCATCTTTTGGGCGCGGAAGTCGTCTTTGCCGATGTCGACCCGGAGACCGGGCTGATGCGGGCGTCCGATCTGGAAGCCGCCATCGCGCGCGCACCGCTTCGCCGCGCCGACGCGATCTTCCCCGTGCATTATGCCGGCCAAAGCTGCGACATCGAAGCGATCTCCGCGTTCGCGCGGGCTCGCGGCATCTGGATCATCGAGGATGCGGCCCATGCTCTGGGCACGGCCTGGACGGCGCGCGATGGCGCCCTTCTGCCGATCGGCGCCAACGCGCACTGCGATATGACGATTTTTTCGTTTCATCCGGTCAAGACGATCGCAATGGGCGAGGGCGGAGCGGTCACGGCGAGCGATCCCGAATTGATCC
This sequence comes from Micropepsaceae bacterium, assembly GCA_035318785.1. Classification (GTDB taxonomy): domain Bacteria; phylum Pseudomonadota; class Alphaproteobacteria; order Micropepsales; family Micropepsaceae; genus CAIYRG01. The sequence continues at coordinate 1,167 of DATHDZ010000043.1, read as the reverse complement.
GGCGCCTCAAACTGGGCCGCAATCACGGCATCACGCGCGAGCCGTCCGAGTTCGTGCAAAACGACGCGGCATTCGACGCCAAGGGCGCCGCCAATCCCTGGTATTACGAACTGGGCGCGCCCGGCTTCAATTTCCGCGTCTCCGACATCAATTGTGCGCTGGGGCTCTCGCAGCTTTCGAAGCTCAATCGTTTCGTTGCCCGCAGGCGGGCACTGGTGGCTTGCTATGATGAGTTGCTGGCACCGGTTGCTCCCCTGGTGCGTCCGCTTGGCCGTGACCCGCGCTCGCTGACCGCGTGGCACATCTATCCGGTGCGGATCGATTTTGCGGCGGCGTCCCTTTCACGCGCCGATCTGATGCGGGCGCTGGCGGCCGAAGGCATCGGAACCCAGGTCCATTACATTCCTGTCCACCGCCAACCTTATTATGCAGCCCGTTATGGCGTGGCTGAACTGCCGGGCGCCGAAGCCTATTATGCGACGACGCTGACGCTGCCTTTGCATGCCGGCATGAATGATGGCGACGTGGCGCGAATCGTCGGCGCATTGCGGCGGCATCTGAAACTCTGATTCAAGCCTCAGTGTCGAGCAGCAGGCCTTCCATCTGCTTAAGATAGCGATGCAGCTTCAGCAATTGTGCTGGCGGCCATTGCGGATCGCTGCCTCCGTCCAAATCTGCATCGGCTTCCTCGTCCGAGAGAAGCGGAGATCTGCGATGTTTCGGCGGATTTTCCTTGATGAGTTTTTCGACCGGCGCCCAGAGCGCTTCGACGCGTTGAACGGATGTAAGACCGTCGCGCGTAACTTCGAACCCTGCCGGCGCCGACGAAGCCTGCGAGCGGATTTGTGTCGGCCCGATCTGACGCGGTGCGTTTGAGATTGGATCGACCATAGCCGTCTCGCAGGTCCTCGTGCGGCCCCCGCCTTCGGGTACGCGTAGTAACACCCACCAACAAAGCTAAGCGGAGCTTCCGTGAAGCGCGAAAATAGCGGGACCGGTTGACGCCGGCCCCGCTATGGAACTTACCGGAACAGCGACAGGGTGATGCCCGGCGCCGAGTTCGCAATCGAAAGGGCCTGGATGCCCAGCTGCTGCTTGACCTGCAGCGACTGGAGTTTGGCGCTTTCCACTGCCATGTCCGCGTCTACGAGATTGCCGATACCGGCA
>DATHDZ010000042.1:0-5073 GCA_035318785.1 Micropepsaceae bacterium | reverse complement strand
AAGCCGCATTCGCCGGCGCCGTCGTGACAGCCATGGCCACGCACGCTGAAATCAGCAATTGAGTCGCACGCATGATGTCCTCCCGATAGTCGGTTTATTTCGGCAGCGTCAGTTCGGTCGCATCGTTGGCGGCGCGAACCGTGTAGAACGTGATCGAGTCGATAAAGCGGCCCATTTCGGGGGTGTCGTAATCGCCATTGGCCGGCAGCACCGTGGCCTGAAGCGAAACGATCCGGCCGTTGACGAAATAAAACGCAGCCGTCGTGCGCCCGGCTTTGTTGGGCAGATCGATGGTGAGCTTGCGACCGAATTTGCCGTCAACGCGTCCGAACGTATCCATCAGCACTTTCTTGCCTGCGCCGTCCTGGAAGATGTACTCCGCTTCGCCCAGAAGCGTGGCCGCATTGCTTGCCTCTGCCGTCGTGTCGATCACGATCGCTTTGTATTCGATGTTGTCATCAACCGTGCGGAAGACGAGCGTGTCGTGAGTCCCGCCGACAGCAGCCTTGTAGGTTCCTTTTTCAACTTTCAGGTCGCCCGGCGCCGCGAACGCGAAGCCCAAGGGATGGCTGATGTAACCGCGCCAGGCCGCCGCAGAGGCTGGCGCCGTCATCGCCACAAGCGCCGCGCTCGCCAAAGCCGCTAGAGTCCGTGCACGCATCCTGCCCTCCCGATTATCTCTCTGTAAGGGCCGTGGTGCTCCGCCTGCCAGAACGGCCGGCGCCTCTCCAGTCCAAGCCCGAGGCGATGGTACCAATAGCGTGCGCCTTGGCCAAGCCATCACTCAAGAGAGACAGATGCTTCTTGGTCTTGAACGGCTTGTCCCGGCCCGGCCAACCGCGATATGATGACGGTTCCATAATTTGGGTCATCCGGGAGGCTTCGATGAAGTTTAGCGCCCTTAGCCTAGCCACGATTGCGGCGGCCATATTCGTCATGCCCGCGTCCGCGCATCATTCCTTCGCCATGTTCGATGCGACGAAGGAAGTCACCATGTCCGGCACGGTGAAGGAATTCGAATGGACCAATCCGCACTCCTGGCTTCGAGTCACCGTCAATGACCAGAAGACCGGCAAAGCTGTGCTATGGGCGCTCGAGTTGAGCTCGCCGGCCCGGCTGACCACCATGGGCATGCATGCCGACTCGGTTAAGGCGGGCGATGTGGTCTCGGTGACCTTTCATCCGATGAAGGATGGAACGCGCGGCGGACAGTTCATCGCAGCGAAGCTTCCGAACGGAAAGAGTGTCATTCGCGCCGAAGCCAAGGACGAAAACGAATAGATTCGCCCGCGCGGCAAATAGAGACGCGAAAAATGAAAAGAGCCGGGTGCGTCGCGCCCGGCTCTTTTTTTCAGTCGCTTCGTCCGAATCCATCCAAGAATTGTCATGGCCCGCAAAAGCGGGCCATCCAGGCGATCAAGACTCAATCACCGCGCGGACGCGCGCTGGCTGAGTGGCGTCCCCGTGAAAACGGGGATCAAATCGGGCCATGACATGTCTGCTGTGGTTAGCTTCTACTTATTTCGGCTGGCCGGGGCGTATCGGGGCCCGTATGGCCGGACCGTCCGCGGGATTCGCCGGGAGCGGAGGCGGGATGTTCCAGTCGCGATCGAGATTGTACAGGATCGAATCCTGGAAACGCGCGGCCTCCGGATTCTCGAGATCGCCCTTGGGCGTGATGATCCCCTCGAACATCAGAAGCAAGCCATTCACGAGATAGAGCTCGGAAATCTTCTTCCCGCCATCCTTGGTCATGACGGTGACGCGGCGGCCGTATTTCGCGAACTGGGGGCCATTGTCGGTGCGCGCCGTCACATCCGAAACCAGCTTGCCGTCCTGTGTGGCGAGAAAAATCGCTTCCTCAAGGATCACCGGCGTCTCAGCCAGGCGATTCTTGAAATCGGCGATCACCACTTGATAGATGGTGCCGTCCTCTTCCGCGCCGATGATGGTGGTGGGGACCCGTCCGGCGATCACACCCCGATATTCTCCCTTGGTGATTTTGGGTTCGCCGGGAAAATCGACGCCGAAGCCGTATTGCGGATATTTCTGCGTTTTCCAGGCCGCTTGGGCCGGGGCTGCCGCCGCGATCACGGCCGCCAATGCTAAGGCGATCAGACGCATCGATTCTCTCCCAATCCGAATTTCGTGAACCGGCGCCAGCCTCCAGCCCTGAAAGCGGTTGGCCTCGCCTGCTTGTATGGATTTCTTACTCCGGCGCCGTTTCCGGCGCCATAGATATGTAGCCCCCGCCTGCCTTGCAGCAGGGCTTCCGGCGCCATATAAATCCGCATCCGAAATTGACGATCCCTTTTCGTCCCTGGGAGGACTTTTGATGAACGTGAAGATCCTCAGCCTTGCCATCCTCACGGCGGCCGCTTTCGCGGTGCCGGCCTTGGCGCATCATTCTTTCTCCATGTTCGACGCGGAAAAAACCGTGACCCTGAACGGCACGGTGAAGGAACTCGAATGGACCAACCCGCATAGCTGGCTGCGCGTCATGGTCGAAGATCAGACCACGCATCAGCCTCGGCAGTGGTCGATAGAGCTGGCCTCGACGGGCCAACAGACCCGCATCGGCTGGACCAAGGATTCGGTGAAGCCCGGCGACAAAGTCGCGCTCGAAATCCATCCGCTGAGGGATGGTACACGCGGCGGCACGCTTCTGTTGATCACGCTGGCCGACGGAACGAAGCTCGGCCATGGTGGGCAACGGGGCGACCCGCGCGGCGCCAACTGAGCTTTTGGGTTAATTTCTGACGGGGCGATTCCTGCGAGGGAATCGCCCTTTTCTTTTGGTTCTGCTGCACGGCTGGGTCTCAGACTCCCTTGTAGGCATTCCGCACCTTGCCCTATAATTGCTGATTGCATTCGTTCATCCCTGCGCGTCGCGTATCCTGTCGTCCTTGGTCATCCCGGAGGAGACCCGATGAACACCAAAGCGCTGACAATTGGCATTATTTTCGCAGCCGCCTCCTTGGGCTCTGCGGCCGCACATCACTCCTTCGCCATGTTCGATTCCGATAAGACCGTCACCATGAAGGGGACCGTCAAGGAATTGGAGTGGACCAACCCGCATAGCTGGCTGCGCATCATGGTCGTCGACCAGGCGGGCAAGACGGTGCAATGGGGACTGGAAATGGGGCCACCGGCGCGGCAGATCCAGCGCGGTTGGAAACCCGACAGTCTGAGGCCGGGTGACAGTGTCACCGTCAACATTCACCCGCTGAGGGACGGCTCCCGCGGCGGTCAGCTGGTCACGGCGACGCTTCCGGATGGCCGCACGGTCGGCGGAGCAGGCGCACCCAATATTCAGGAATAGGCTGGGGAGGTTCGCGCGATGAACCGCAAGATCCTCGCAGCTTCGATTCTTGTATCGGCGGCGTTCGCGGCGCCCGCGGTTGCGCACCATTCCTTCGCCATGTTCGACCAGGAGAAGACCATCACCTTGAAGGGCACGGTGAAGGAATTCGAATGGAACAATCCCCATGTCTGGATGCGCATCATGGTGATGGACCAGGCGACGGGAAAGCCGCTGCAATACGCGATGGAAATGGGCTCGGTCGCGCGCTCGACCTATGACGGCTGGAAGCGCGATACCGTGAAACCGGGCGACGCAGTGACCGTCAGCATCCATCCCCTCAAAGACGGTTCGCGGGGTGGCATGTATCTCTCCGCCGAACTCGCGGACGGGCACAAATTCGGCCGCACTGGGCCGGCGGTGGGTTTGCCCACGGCGCGCCTTCCCGGCCAAACCGGCGGTCCGCCACTGGAATAGACCATTCGAGATTCTAAGATTCTAAGGAGGCGTCGATGAGCTTGAAAACTGTCAGCTTGGCCGCGCTGACGCTCGGTGCATTCGCAGCGCCCGCCCTCGCCCACCATTCGTTTGCCATGTTCGACGCCGACAAGACCGTCACCATGACGGGGACCGTCAAGGAATTCGAATGGACCAATCCGCATAGCTGGCTGCGCATCACAGTCGAAGATCAAGGCAAGGCGCTGCAATGGGCGCTTGAGATGGGTTCGCCGGCGCAGCAGGCGCGCGTCGGCTGGAAGCCCGATTCGGTGAAGGCCGGCGACAAGGTCACGGTCACCATTCATCCCCTCAAGGATGGATCGCGAGGCGGACAATTCATGTCCGCGGTGCTGCCGGGCGGCCAGAAACTGGGCAATGGCGGGCAGCGCAACAACCCGCTGGGCGCGGACTGAACCCGCACCGGGTGGAATGTATTCAGGCACATGAATGTGTCATTCCCGGCCGAGCGGCCTACGCCGCGAGGGGAAGGGAATCCACTTCGCGATGATCGAGTGTTTCTCTGCCGAGTGGATGCCCTTCCCTCGCCCTTCGGGCTCGCCGGGCATGACAATATTGATTCGTTGCGAGCGTACCCTGCGCTAGGGAGACGTTCCTACGGATTACCAGCGCGCCGACACCGAAAAGCCGAGCGGCGTTTCGGCGAAGCCCGGCGTGGCATTGATCTCGAAATTGCGATAGCGGATGGTGGTGATCTCGCTCGCCGCCCAGCCCAGCACCGCACCCGCCACGACGTCGCGCCAATGATGCTTATCGGCTTCGACACGCGAATAGCCGACGAACGCCGCAACGGCGTAGGCCGGAAGGCCGTAATCCCAGCCATAACGGATCTGCAGATAGCTTGCCGCCGAGAAGGCGACGGCTGCCGAATCCGACGGGAAAGAATGCCAGTCGGATTTGTCGGGCCGTTGTTCCTTTATGAAATGCTGCAGCACCAATGACGTGCCCTCGGCGATCACTTCCGAGACGGTCAATTGCAGCACGCCGTCGTAGTCCCGCTTGTAGAGCGAGAACCCGCCGGCAGCGACCGGAAGAGCAATCCGTAAGATCTCTCCCGCGGTTTTGACCCCGTCGCCGGCCAAAGCGGGAGTGGAGCTCATGACAAAAACTGCGCCGCATGCGGCGACATAACCCAAATGACGATGGCGCATGAAAGCCTTCAATGGAGAGTGCTGCCGAGCCAATCCTCGATCACCGCGGCGATCTGAAGATTGTTTTTCTCCAGCATCATCATATGGCCGTTGCCGCGAATGCCG
>DATHDZ010000041.1:0-4774 GCA_035318785.1 Micropepsaceae bacterium | reverse complement strand
CACCGACCATTGCGGCTCATGTCAGGCCTGCCTCGAAATCTGCCCGACCGCGGCGTTTCCCGCGCCCTACAGGCTCGATGCGAGGCGCTGCATTTCCTATCTCACCATCGAGAACAAAGGTCCGATCCCGCACGAATTCCGCAAAGCGATCGGCAACCGCATCTATGGCTGCGACGATTGTCTCGCGGTGTGCCCGTGGAACAAGTTCGCGGAAGCCGCCGCGAGACAAAGCTTGCCGCGCGCGATGAATTGCGCGCGCCATCGCTTGCCGATCTCGCCGCTCTCGACGACGCGGCGTTTCGCGCGCGATTTGCAAAATCGCCGGTCAAGCGCATCGGCCGCGACCGATTCATCCGCAATGTGCTGATCGCGATCGGCAACTCCGGTGACGGAGCCCTGGCCGTGAAAGCAAGCCGCCTGCTTGATGACCAAAGCCCGCTGGTCCGCGGCGCCGCGGTGTGGGCGCTGTCGCAATTGATGCGGCGGGAGGAGTTCGAGGGGCTTGCGGCAGATGCAATCGGCACGGAGAACGATGAAACCGTGCGCGCGGAATGGCGGCGCGTCTAGTATCAACCGTCATGCCCGCGAAAGCGGGCATCCAGTATTCCAGAGGCCCCAGCGATAAATCGATATGTCACGGCGTGCTGGATCGCCCGCTTTCGCGGGCGATGACAGCGACCGCAAATTCCGCCATGGTCGCGCGCCATGAAAAATCAGCCTTTCTTCACCAAAGACCGCGACGCCTTCATCCCCACGCCTGTCGCGAACGGGCCGTGGGACCCCAATTCGCTGCACGGCCGCGTCATCATCGGCTTGCTGGCCTTCGAGATCGAGCAGCGCCACGGCTCGGACGATTTCCTACCGGCGCGGCTGACGGTCGACATGTTTCGCCTGCCGAACATGGCGCCGATCGAGGTCAAGACAAAGCTCGTCCGCGACGGGCTGCGCATCAAGGTGGTCGAAGCCGAATTCTTCTCCGGCGGCACCAGCATGGCGCGCGCTTCCTGCCAGTTATTGCGCAAGACGGAAAATGCGCCGGGCAATGTCTGGTCGCCGCCGAACTGGGACGTGCCGAAACCTGCGGACATTCCGAAGCCCACCGATCCCAGGCTCGGCATGAACGGCAAATGGACCACGCGGCCGATCACAGGCCACATGGGTTCGCTCGGAGAGCGGCGGTTATGGATGAGCGAAGTGCGCGAACTCGTCGGAGGCGTACCGATGACGCCGTTCGTGCATGTCGCCACCGGCGCCGATTTCGCCAGCCCCTTCGCCAATGCGGGTGACCAGGGCCTCGGCTACATCAACAGCGACGTGACGATCTATCTGCATCGCCTGCCGGTGACGAACTGGATCGGGTTTGAGGTGGTGAACCATCATGCCACTGATGGCATCGCGATCGGAGAGTGCTGGCTCTATGACGAACAGGGCCCGATCGGCACCTCGACGGTCGCAGCCCTTGCGCAACGCAAGCCGATGACAAGCCCGCCGCCGCCGTGAGGTCCCCACCCCGTCATTGCGAGGAGCAAAGCGACGAAGCAATCCATTCTTTCTTTGCTTGGTGAAATGGATTGCTTCGCTGCGCTCGCAATGACGGTGAGAGAGATTTACTCCACCAGATGCCGTGCCATCTCCGGTCGCGCCTTTAGCGCCGCGCCTTGTTTTGCAACGATCTTCGCGATGCGCTCGGGCGCGAAATTCATGTCGACGAAGCCGGGCGCGGTGTTGGCGACCTCGTGGTATTCGGCGATCTTGCCGTCGCGCAGCGTCATGATCGCGACACCTTCGAACATCGCACGCGCGCCTTTGGCCTCGGGCAGCGTCGAGCGATAGCTGAATGTGTAGCGCGCATAGAGTGTCCGGCCATCGCTGACCGGCGCGTGCATGTCCCAGCGAAAATCGGTGGCCGTGCGATAGAACCGGTCGTCGATCATTTCCGCTATTTTGGCGCGGCCCGCGAACGCGCCGTAGAACACGTCGTGATAGACGCCGTCTTCGGTGAACAATTCCGAAAACGCCTTGCCATTGCGTTGCTCGACGGCATCGCAGAAGGCGCGCAGCAAGGTGGCGAGGTTCATGGCGTTTCTCCCAGCGAGTTCCCGGCCCATCCTTCGAGGCTCGCCAAAGACGGCGAGCACCTCAGGATGACGGATTAATTTGTTGCCGTCACCCTGAGGTGCGCTCTGCGGCGCAATTGCGCCGCTGGTTTGCGCGCCTCGAAGGGCGACGGCTGGCTCAGATCTCCGCGACCGCTGCGATAATGCGCGCGATGTCCTGCGGCCGCGACAGGCGGTGGTCGCCGTCCTGGATCATGGTCAGCACCACGTCTTCGCTCGGCAATCGATGCGCCAGCGCAAAGGCGTGCTGCCACGGCACGTCGGGATCCTGCGCGCCCTGCAGGATGCGGACCGGACATCCGACCTCGATGGCGCTGCCGAGCAGCAAATGGTTGCGGCCCTCCTCGATCAGTGCGCGCGTGATCGGGTAGGCCGCGCCATCGCCGTAAGCCGACGGCCGCAGCCACACCCCTTTGGTCGTGATCTCCTCACGAATGTCCTCCGAAAAGCCGTTCCACATCAATTGTTCGGTGAAGTCGGGCGCCGGCGCGATCAGCACCAGCCCGGCCAGCGAGGCCTGGCTGCCTTCGCGTTTTGCGATTTCGCGTGCCAAGAGCAGCGCCATCCAGCCGCCCATCGATGAGCCGATCACAACCTGCGGACCGCGGCAGAACTGCTCGAAGACCGCGACGCTCTCTTCCAGCCAGCGCCCGATGGTGCCGTCGATGAAAGCGCCGCCGGATTCGCCGTGGCCCGAATAATCGAACCGGACGCAGGCGCGGCCCTGTTCGGCGGCCCATGCATCCAGTGCGAGCGCCTTGGTGCCCTTCATGTCGGAATTGAAACCGCCGAGCCAGAACAGACCCGCGGCAGTTCCTGCGCGGGTGCGCACCGCGATCCGGCGCCTGCCCTCGTTCGTTCCAACGTCGATGAAGGCCGGTTCCTGATCGATTACAGCCGAATTGGTCATGGTTTAGCTACTCTTGGTCGACTCTTGCCCGCTGCTTCATCGATGAGCACATGCCATCGGTCAACGGAGCCCGATGGCGTTCCATCCTTGCAGAGCATCGGGTCGCGCTATATTTGCGTGGCGTGACCAAAATGCCTCGCATTTGACGGTTTTCGCGCGTAGGACGCGAGTTCGCTTGCCCGCCGACGCGTATTGCTTCAAACTATAGCCCTTCCTTCACAACTTTGGAGAGTTACCCATTCGCCGTCCCAACAGAGCCCCGCCCACCGCATCAAAAGATGGGCCGCGCACCAATGATGAAATCCGCAACGCGCAGATCCAGCTGATCGATCAGAACGGCACCAACCACGGAACGGTCGAGACCGTGGTCGCTGTCAAGATGGCCCTTGAAGCGGGCATGGATCTTGTCGAGATTTCGCCGAACAACAATCCTCCCGTTTGCAAGATCATGGACTACGGGAAGTTCAAATATTCCGCGCAGAAGAAAGCCGCCGAAGCCCGCAAGAAGCAGAAGGTCGTCGAGATCAAGGAGATCAAGCTGCGGCCGATGATCGACGATCACGATTACGACGTGAAGATGCGCGCGATGCAGCGGTTCTTCGAGGAGGGCGACAAGGTCAAGATCACCTTGCGCTACCGTGGCCGCGAAATGGCGCATCAGGAGATCGGCACCAAGCTTTTGGACAAGGTCAAGGCCGACGTCGCCGAATACGCCAAGGTTGAGCAGGACGCGCGTTTCGAGGGCCGCCAGGTCGTGATGGTGCTGGCGCCGCGCTGATTCGTCGCGTCGTCGCTGCTTTCGTCGTCCCCGCGAAAGCGGGGACCCATAACCCCCGAAGGTCATTGATAGCAAAAGGCGTCTCCCGTCCTGCTTCGGACGAGAGCCGCGGCGTATGGGTTCCCTGCTTTCGCAGGGACGACGCCAGTGAGAGTCAGCTCCGCGCGGCCTGCCACGTGCCGCTGCAACGGTCGCCGGAAATGATGCCGCTCCATGACCCGGCACCGCTGCCACCCGCCAGCCGGCCGCCGCCGCTGGCCCGGGAGGCCCCGACCGATACGCTGACGGCGACGCTGCCGCCGCGGTTGATTGAACCCGAAACCCTGCCGCCGCCTGCCGATGTGACCCGGCTGCCCCTTACGGTGAACGGGACGCTATAGCCCGAACTGCAATTGCCTCGCGTGGTGGCGAAGACGGTGTTCCAGATACCGTCATAGGCGCCCCCGGCGCGCCTGGCTCTCGTCGCCGCATCAGCGGTAACCGGCGCCGCACCCGCGGCAAGCGCGGCGAATACGGCCAGCCATCGGAAGGCGCGCAGGCTGGAAAAGGCGGCAAATCGGGTCATCGATCGATCAAAACTGGTCATTTTCTTCCGTTCCGGGCTGAGGAAACCACGACTTCAGTGACTTGGTCACCATAGATGGTTCCGCGGTTCATCATTGCCAATCCGCGTCCGGTCTGCCATAAGCCCAGCCTTCATCGCCCGGCTGATCAAGGGCTGCCGTGTCGATGTCCATGCAGGTTGTTTCGTTTCGGAAATAGCCACGCATTTTCAACGCTCTAACGAGCATTTTCGCCGACCAAACGCCTTCAGGGGCGGTTTTGTGTTGCGGCAACAGGAGAGCCAAATGCCCAAGCTGAAGACCAAGTCAGGCGCTAAAAAGCGCTTCAAGGTGACTGCCACCGGCAAAGTAATGGCCGCCCAGCGCGGCAAGCGCCACGGCATGATCAAGCGGACGAAGAAGCAGA
>DATHDZ010000040.1:0-2476 GCA_035318785.1 Micropepsaceae bacterium | reverse complement strand
GCGGGGGCATCGGGTGCCGGAGCCGGCGCTTGCGCCTGCGCGTCGGGAGCGAGCAATGTTGCGGTCAGCGCGGTGGCAGCCAACAGGGCGAAAACCCGCCCACGCGGCCAGACCGACGCGCCCAAGATACGGAAATTCATTGCGGAAAACCCTTTCTGAACGGGAGCGCGCGAAACCGCCGGTAGACACCGATACCCGGCCGTTTGGGCGGCTGTCTCCTTGCCAATTGAGGCGGTTAAGTGACAGGCCCTGCCATCCCAGTCAATCGCCCGCCTTCATACAGTGGCGTGCGAAAAGATCAATGCCGACAAGCATGTTTGGCACACCGCGGCCGGATGCCGGCGGCTATGGTAAAACTCGGCAGTGAGCAATACCGAATCAAATCAGTGTGCTGTGTTGCGTGTATCGAGGCGCAGCTGCGTTCGAGCCTTTTTCGGCAGCATCCTCGCTTTCGGCATCTCGCTGGCGACATACGCCGATGAGGCATCGGCGGAGGAGAGTTATGCCATCGCCATGCATGGCGCGCCCGCGCTGCCGGCCGCTTTCACCCATATGCCCTATGCCAATCCCGATGCGCCGAAGGGCGGCCGGCTCGTTCAGGGTCTTCTGGGCGCCTTCGACAGCCTCAATCCCCTGATCGTCAGGGGCCTCGCCGTGCAGCAGATCAGAGGCTTTGTGGTCGAAAGCCTGATGGCGCGGGGCAATGACGAGGCTTTCACGCTCTATGGCCTGTTGGCCAAGAGCGTGGAGACCGACGACATCAGGAGCTACGTCACCTTCCGTCTCGATCCCAGGGCGCGCTTCTCCGACGGCCAACCGGTGCTCGCTGAGGACGTGCTGTTTTCATGGGCTTTGCTGCGCGACCACGGGCGTCCCAACCATCGCCAGTATTATTCCAAAGTCGTAAGGGCCGATGCCTCCGACCCGCGCACCGTGCGGTTCGACCTCAGTGGCGTCAACGACCGCGAGCTTCCGCTGATCCTCGGCCTGATGCCGGTCTTGCCCAAGCATGCCGTCGATGTCGCCACTTTCGAAGAGACGTCGATGTCACAGCCGGTCGGTTCCGGCCCCTACCGCGTCAGCGCGGTGAAGCCCGGCGCCAGTGTGACGCTGACGCGCAATCCCGATTATTGGGGCCGCGACCTCCCGGTCAACCGCGGCTTGTGGAATTTTGATGAGATTCGGCTCGATTTCTATCGCGAGGCCAACGGCCAGTTCGAAGCTTTCAAGCGCGGCCTTTATGACTTTCGCGTCGAGACCGAACCGCTGCGTTGGCACGACGGATACGACTTTCCAGCCGCCCGCAATGGCGAGGTGATCCGCGATACGATCAAGACCGGAATGCCGCAGCCCTCGGAATTCCTGGTGTTCAACACAAGACGTCCAGTGTTTTCCGATATCCGCGTGCGCCAAGCGTTGACGCTGCTGTTCGATTTCGAATGGATCAACCGCAATTACTTTTTTGGGCTGTATGGCCGCTCGGCAAGCTTCTTCGCAGGCTCCGAATTGTCGGCCTACGCCCGCCGCGCCGATGAGCGCGAGCGCGAGCTTCTGAAACCCTACGCATCGCATATCCCATCGGACATTCTCGACGGTCGTTACCGCCTCCCCGTCACCGATGGTTCGGGGCGGGATCGCGCGACGCTTCGCAGCGCGCTAACTCTGTTATCCCAGGCCGGCTACGATCTCGATGGCACGGTGTTGCGGCAGCGTTCGACCAAGGCGCCCCTCGCCTTTGAAATCCTGGTGACGACGCGCGATCAGGAACGGATCGCGCTGGCGTATATGCGCGATCTCAAGCGCGCGGGCATCGATGTCTCGGTGCGCGCGGTCGACGCCGTTCAATTCGACCAACGCCGGCTCGGTTTCGAATTCGACATGATCCAGAACCGCTGGGATCAGTCATTGTCGCCGGGCAACGAGCAATCGTTCTATTGGGGAAGTGAGGCCGCGGACAATCAGGGCACGCGGAACTACATGGGCGCCAGGGATCCCGCCATCGACGCCCTGATCGCGGCCATGCTGGAGGCGCGCGAGCATGCCAATTTCGTCTCCGCGGTGCGGGCGCTCGACCGGACCCTGATGTCGGGCTTCTACGCTATCCCGCTGTTTAACGTCCAAGAGCAATGGATCGCGCGCTGGAATCGGATAGAACGGCCTTCGGCCACTGCGTTGACGGGGTATCTCCCAGAAACTTGGTGGCACAAGCCGGACTCTCGACCAAAGTGATCCCCGTGATCCAGACCAACGCACCGCCGACGCTCGATGGATTGTTTCGACGAAACCTGGCACGAAAGCCGGATGCGCTCGCGCTGCTTGATCCCCTCAACAAGCAGCGTGTCACCGGCCAACCGCCAAAACGCCTGACCTTTGCGCAAGCCGAGCGCGCGATCTCGGCGCTATCGGCTCATTTCATCGAAGCGGGCTTGCCGAACAATTCGGTTATCGCGGTTCAACTGCCGAACACCGTCGAATT